>CAZOOS010000035.1:0-20333 GCA_964581475.1 uncultured Hyphomicrobium sp. | reverse complement strand
GTGCTGCTGATCGAGCCGGCCGCCATCATGTACCTGCTCGGCACCGAGATGGACTTCCAGACCGACAAGCTCGCCAGCCAGTTCGTGTTCAACAACCCGAACCAGCGCGGGTCGTGCGGCTGCGGCGAGAGCGTCAACCTGGTGCCGGCGGCCGACGCGCAGCGTCTCGCCAACCAAGATTGATCCCGGCATGGCGGCGTCAGCTCCCGAGCCGGCATGGGTCGGCGATGTGCTGCGCTTCTGGTTCGAGGAACTGGGCCGCAAGGCGTGGTTCGTGAAGGACGCCACCGTTGATGCGCAGATTCGCAACCGCTTCCTGCCGCTGATCGATGATCTGGCGAGGCGTCCTGCCGCCGACGCGCTGGCGAGCGCCGACCGCGCGCTGGCGACCGTCATCGCCCTCGATCAATTCCCGCGCAACGTGTTCCGCGGGACCGCGCGTGCTTTTGCCACCGACGCGGTGGCGCTCGACATCGCCCAGGGCGCCATCGACCGCGGCCTCGACCAGCATGTGTCCGCCGACCGCCGCGTGTTCCTCTACTTGCCGCTCGAGCACAGCGAAGCGCTGGCCGATCAGGAGTGCTGCGTGGCATTGACCGCGGCGCTCGGCGATGCGGAGTACGCGCGCTACGCCGCGCTCCACCGCGACGTGATCAAGCGCTTCGGGCGCTTTCCGCACCGCAATGCCATGCTCGGTCGCACTCCGACGCTGGAGGAGATCAAATTCCTCAAAGAGCCCGGCAGCTCGTTCTAGGGTATGCACCTTGGATGCGACTCCGCACCGGGATAGTCTGCCCCTCATGACCGCGAGCGATGCGTTCGTCGAACTCTTGAAGGACAGCCTGCGCGAGCTCGGGCCCGTCAGCGTGCGGCGCATGTTCGGCGGCGCCGGCGTCTATGCCGACGGGCTGATGTTCGGCCTCGTTGCCGATGACACGTTCTACCTGAAAGCCGACGACGAGACGAAGAGCGCCTTCGAGGCGGAAGGGCTCGCTGCCTTTGCCTATGAAAGCAACGGCAGGACGATCGCCTTGTCGTATTGGCGCATTCCGGAGCGGCTGCTCGATGATCCCGACGAGATGCTGAGCTGGGCGAGGACGGCGCTGGGTGTCGCCGGGCGCAAGGCAAGGCGTGCGGCCCCACGTAAGGCTGCGTCCAAAGTGCGCGGCCGCGCCTGATCTCGATCAGTTCGGTGACGACCTTCCCACGCGTTCCGTCATGTAGCTGTCAGCCGCCTTGTGCGAGACCGCTGCATCGGATGTGGAGGAGCCAATGATCAGAAACACAAAAGACAGCTGGGGCTGGCCGGCCCTGGCGCTGCACTGGGCGGTCGCGCTCCTGGTGATCGCGACGTTTGCGCTCGGGCTGTGGATGAGCGAGGTGCCAGCGCGTGCCGACCGGCCCTACTACTTCGCCATTCATGCTTCGCTGGGAATTACCCTGCTCGTCGTGCTCGCTGCCCGTCTTGTCTGGGCGCTGCTCAATCCGCCGCCGGCGCCCATGCCGGGTACGCCGCCCTGGCAGCATGCGGCGGCGCGGCTGACGCATCTGTCGCTGTACGTGCTCACCTTCGCCGCGGCGGTTCTAGGCTGGCTACTAGCGGGCGTCGCAGAGCCGCCCATCGAGCCGCAGGCATTCGGCATGCTGCCGCTGCCCGCACCGGTCACTCTCACACCATCCTCCGAGGACTTCCTCGAGGAAGCGCACGAGATCACCGCCTATCTGCTGATGGTGCTCATTGGGCTGCACGCGCTCGCAGCGCTGTGGCACCACTACGTGGTGCACGACGATACTCTGCGCCGCATGCTAGGCGGTAACTCGCGCAACGCGCCCCTGGCGTAGCGCGCCACCCTCAGCGAAGGAATCGTGGAGCGCGCCGGTTGGCGAAAACGGCAACAAAAAAGGCGCCGACTGGCGCCTTTTCGTTGGTCGCGCGGCCGCTGTTATTCGCCGGCGACCTTGGCCGGCCGTTTGACCGGGTTGCGCAGGAACGCCGGAACGTTGTCGGCAAACCCTGAACGACCGCCTTCCGGCTGGCGCTCACGCTCGCGCGTACGCTCCGGCCGCGGTTGGCGATCGCGGTCGCCACGCGGCTGACCCGCGGTCTTTGCTTCGGCGTGACCGTTTCGCGGCTGATGGCGTTGGCCGCCATTCGAGCCTTGCGCTGCCGGCTGCTTGTCGTCCGGACGGGCCGCGCGCGGTTGCTCGCGCTCCCGGTGATCCGGCCGTGGCTCGCGCTGCTCGGCGCGCTGTTCATTGCGAGGCGGTTGCTCACGACGCGGCTCGCGCGGCTCACGTGGCTGCTCGGTACGCGCCTCCGGTGGAAGCGGCTCACGCTGCTCACCGCCGCGCTGACCACCGCCAGCGCCGCCGCGACTGCGCTCGCCGCCCTGACGCTCGCGACCCTTGTCTTCGCCCCGCGCCTGCGCCGGTGCGCCACTGCGGCCACCGCGTCCACGCTGGGGACCAGCGCGGCCGCCGCGACCACGCCGCTTCTTGCCGGCTTCGGCGAAGTCTTCGGCCGACGGCGCCTCGCCGAGCCACACAACCGGCTCACCGAGCATCTTCTCGATGTCCTTGAGCGACTTCAGCTCATCGGTGGTCACCAGAGAGGCCGACACGCCTTCCTTGCCGGCGCGGCCTGTGCGGCCGATGCGGTGCACGTAATCGTCGGGCTGCCACGGCAGGTCGAAGTTGAAGATGTGGCTGACGTCGGGGATGTCGAGGCCGCGGGCCGCGACGTCGCTCGCCGCCAGCAGTTTCAGCTCGCCGGCGCGGAACTTGTCCAGCGTCTCCATGCGTGCCTTCTGGTCCATGTCGCCATGCAGCGCGCCGGCAGAGAAGCCGTGCTTGACGAGCGACTTGTGCAGGATCGCCACCTCGACCTTGCGGTTGCAGAAGATGATGGCGTTCCTGACGTTCTGGCTGGAGATCAGCTCGCGCAGAACCTCACGCTTGGCCCAGTCCTCGCCGTTTTCACAGAAACGGAACAGCTGGGTGATGGTCTTCGCTGTCGTTGCCGGCGGGGCTACCTCGATACGTTCGGGATTGGTGAGGAACTGGCTGACGAGGCGCGTGATCTCTGGCGGCATCGTCGCCGAGAAGAACAAGGTCTGCCTGCGCGGCGGCAGCAGCTTGCAGATCTTCTCGATGTCGGGGATGAAGCCCATGTCGAGCATGCGATCGGCCTCGTCGATGACGAGGATCTCGACGCCCATCAGCATGATGCGGCCGCGTTGAAAATGGTCGAGCAGGCGGCCCGGCGTGGCGATAAGAACGTCGACGCCGCGATCGAGCTTCTTGACCTGATCGTCCATCGACATGCCGCCGATGAGCAGCGCCAGATTCAGCTTGTTGTTGATGCCGTACTTCTCGAAGCTCTGCGCCACCTGCGCTGCGAGCTCGCGCGTCGGCGCCAGGATCAGCGAGCGGGGCATGCGTGCCCGTGCGCGACCAGTCTCAAGGCGGGTGATCATCGGCAAAACGAACGATGCGGTCTTGCCAGTGCCCGTTTGGGCGATGCCGAGGACGTCGCGGCCGGTAACGGCGATTGGAATGGCGGCGGCTTGGATCGGCGTCGGCGTCGTGTAGCCGGCAGCATCTATGGCCGCCTGCACCTTGGAGCTCAATCCGAGCTCCGCGAAGGTCTTAGTTTCCAAAAGTAAACGTCTCCGTCCTGCGTTCAGCGTAGCCCGCGCCAACGCCATCATGGCGGCAGCGGGTGACGGAGCGCAGGGGGATTGGGATTGCCTAAAGCGGCTAAGAAATTTGGGGCCTCGAAAAGGGACTAATCGAATTAGCAACCCCTGCGCTCGAGCCAAGGGTGTGCTGACACAAGTTCGGTAAAAACGCAAGAAAAACCGCGGGATGTGGCGTCGGGCCGCGGTTTTTCCTGCGCATAAGTGTCACGTATTAGTCATTGTCGTCGATGAGCCAACGGCCGAGCAGTCCGCCGAGGACGCCGCCGAGGATCGGGGCCACCCAGAACAGCCAAAGTTGGGCCAGGGGCTCTCCCAGGGCGATGAAGGCGGTTGCGAGGCTGCGCGCGGGGTTCACCGAAGCATTGTCGATCGGAATGGCCATCAGATGGATGGCCGACAGGGTGAGGCCGATGGCGATGGCGGCAAACCCGGCTGGCGCGCGGTCCGAGGTCACGCCCATGATGATGAAAATGAACAGACCGGTCAGCACGACCTCGATGACGAAGGCCGACAGCATCGAATAGCCGTCGCCGCCATACATGTTCGAGGCGAAGTTGCCGACGTCGAAGCCGCCGCTCTTGCCTGAGGCGATGAGGAAGAAGACGACGGCGGCGGCGATGCCACCCAGGCACTGCGCGGCGATGTAGGCCGGTGCCTCGCTGGCCGCGAACCGCTTGCCGGCGACGAGCCCTAGTGTGACGGCAGGGTTGAAGTGGCCACCGGAGATGTAGCCGACGGCGAAGATCATCGCCATGACCGAGAAGCCGATCGACAGCGCCACGCCGACGATGCCGGCAATCGGAAACGAAAACAGTGCCGCACCGAGCACCGATGCCACGAGCATGAACGTGCCGATGAACTCGGCGGCAAGCGCTTTGGTCCGCATAGGTCCCCCATTTGCTGTGTGTGCTTCGCCCAACGCGCACGCCGCAACAGGATGGATCTTGCCGAAGCGGGACAAGGTACCTCCACTCTCTCCTTAATGCTTCGCAGGAACGTTGGGCAACGGCATTGCGCCAGTCTTGAACAACTGCCGTGGCTCCCCGGCCACGTGTCGCAGCATTCTTTCGTTTCCCCTCTGCGATTCATCATCTAGCAGAATACGTTGGAAGGATTCGGCGCACCGTAGAAATCACATCCGGGAAACGAGCGCATGGCAGCGATTGGAGCGGCAGTCGACACTTCGGCGCAAAGCCGGGACGCCGATGCGGCGCGCGAGAGGCCGAATCGGCACGGCGCCGAGGAAGTGCAGGCGCTGAAGGCGCGCAACAACGTCACCAACTGGAAGCACCTGACGCGCATCTACCTCGTCATTGCAGCGGCGGTCGCCGGCGTCGTGTGGGTGATCGAGGCGGCGCGCGCCGGCGAGCTTTCCTGGTGGTTGGCGGTGCCCGCGACGCTCGTCGCCATCGTTGTCATCGGCGCCTCGCAGCATCAGTTCGGCGGTGCCATCCACGAAGGCACCCACTACATGCTGTTTGCCAACCGCAAGCTCAACGAGCTGGCGTCCGACTGGCTGGCGGCGTTCCCCATTCTGACGACGACCTACCACTTCCGCCTGCACCACCTGGCGCACCATCAGTTCGTCAACGATCCCGAGCGCGACCCCGATATCAGCCAGTTGCGCGAGAGCGACCACTGGCTCGACTTTCCGATCACGCATGTGGAGATACTGTGGTCGCTGCTGAAGCAGCTATGGATCCCCAATCTCTTCCGCTACACGATCATCCGGGCCCGCTACAGCTCCATGGCGGGGAAACACAATCCTTATAGAGATCCCGAGCGGCCCGGCACCATCCGGCCGCTGCGCGCCGGGGTTCTCTTCGCCGTCGGCGCTCCGCTGGTCGTCATCCCTCTCACGGTGATGGGCTATGCGACGGCGGTGGCGATCATCCTGCCGCTGATGTGGGCAGCCGTCGTCACCATCCTCGCCAAGCTGCCGGAGGAGAGCTTTCAGCGCACGCGCTTGGCGCCGGTCATTCCGCTTCGCTACACGGGCATTGGCCGCGTCACCTACTTGGCGCTGCTCTACGCTGTGCTATCGGCGGTGCAGCTCGCCGGTTGGGGGCCAGCGTGGGCGTACTTCGGCTTGTTGTGGTTGGTGCCGGCGTTCACGGCCTTCCCGCTGTTCATGATCCTGCGTCAGTGGGTGCAGCACGGCAACGCCGATCGCGGCCGCTATACCAACACGCGCGTGTTTCTCGTCGGCCCGCTCGTGCGCTATGCCGTCTTCCCGTGGGGCATGGACTATCATCTGCCGCACCACCTCATGGCCTCGGTGCCGCATTACAACCTGAAGCAGCTGCACGAGATCATGCTGCGCGACCCCGAGTATCGCGAGAAGGGCGTCATCGTCGAAGGCTACTTCGGCGAGGAGAACGCGCACGGGCATCCGACGGCCATGGGAGTCCTTGGCGAAGCGCATGCGCCAAAGACAGTGGAAGCCGCCTACGTCGATAACGCCGCCATCGAATACGCGGACGTCGCCGACGCCGCTGGCATCGCCCGCGAGGTCGAGGCCTCGCTGCGGCGGGGCTAGTCGAGGCGTATTCTCAGCAGCCTCTCCCTTCAAACGCGAAAGTGACCCAAGCAGGCCGCGCAGCGCTTGACGTCGGCGGCGGCATGGCGTATAGCCAATCAGCTATATAACGAGATGGGAATGTAATATGCAGGCCACTGCCGCGCAAAACCTGGACCGCGTCTTCGCCGCGCTCGCCGATCCGACCCGCCGGGCCATCCTCGCGCGCCTTGCCGGCGGCGATGCCACCGTCAACGAGCTGGTCGAGCCGTTCGGCTTCAGCCAGCCGACCATTTCCAAGCATCTGAAGGTTCTGGAGAGCGCCGGCCTCGTCACGCGCGGCCGCAGCGCCCAGTTCCGCCCTGTGCACCTCAACGCCGCGCCGATGGCTGAGGCTGCGGGGTGGCTCGGCGACTACGAGCGGTTCTGGGCGGAGAGCCTCGATCGCCTCGACGACTACGTGCAAGTGATGAAGCGGAAGGAGAAGCGTCATGCAGGCAAGCGTCGTGGAAAAAAATGAGCCGGAAAGCCAGCGCGAGGTCACCATCATCCGCGTCTACGACGCGCCGGCGCGGCTGCTGTTCGAGGCCTACAGCAAGCCCGAGCACGTGATGCAGTGGTTCGGTCCCAAGGGCTGGCCGCTGACGCTGTGTGAGATGGATTTTCGCGTCGGCGGGCGCTTCCGCTTTGCCATGACGGGACCGAGCGGCAAGCAGAACACGCCCTTCGGCGGCGAATACCTGGAGATCGTACCGAACAAGAAGATCGTCTACGACAACGGCTTCGAGACGAAGGGCGCCGGCCGCATGATCGTCACGGTCACCTACGACGAGATCGGCGACGGCAAGACCAAGCTCACCGTCCACACGCTGTTTCAGTCCATCGCCATGCGCAATTCGCATGTCTCGCGCGGCTTTGAGCAGGGCACCAACTCGGGCCTCGATCAGCTCGGCGATCTGGTGGCCGAGATGGCGGCGCGCCACCGCGCATAAAAAGATCGCGAGCGGGGCTTCCGCTCGCGATTCTATCTTGTCGACGGTGTCAGCCTCTAGGGCTCACCACCACTTGAAGGCGCCACCGAACGGGCCGTAGGGGGCTCCACCGCGGCGCCGGCGACGGTCGTAGCCGTCGTTGTAGTAGCCGTACCCTCCGCCGTAGCCCCAGTAGTCGTCATAGAATTCCGGCTGCGGCTTCGGACGCAGGATGATGCCGCCCTGCGGCTCGCCGGAGAGCAGAACGATGAAGTCGGTCGCCTTGCCGGTCTCCTTGTGCGCGGCCTCGTCGGAAACGATGAGCGAGGAGCCGGGGAGGACGGATTCGAAAATGCGCTCCATCGTCTCTTTCGGAATCTCGACACGATCCAGCGCTGCCGTGGCGGCGGCAACGTCGGTCGGAATGCCCGGCACCGTGGCGTTGCGCGAGTTGCGGTTCATGCCGCTGCTCTTCTCCGGCTCGCCCGGCTGGCGACCGGCGATCGACACGACATTCCACTTCATATCGCGCCCGCCCGGCTGAAAGTCGACGGCGGTGAAGACGTGCGTGCCGATTGGCGTCTCGGGATCGCGGATCGTCACGTCACCCTCGTAAATCTGCTCCATATCCTGGCGGATGTAGAGCTTCTTGGCTTTGAGGCTGACGAACACCGACACCGGCGACAGCTTGCGGATGGCGTCGCGCGCGGCACCCGCGGCAGCCTTGTGCTCGGCGTCGGCGGCCTTGAAAGCTGCCTCGGCGCGGGCAAGCTCTTCGAGCGCCGGCTTGTTCTCGGCCGTGACAGCCTCGAACTTCGCCTTGGTCTCCGCCACCTTGGCGATCGCCTTGGCCTTCTGGTCCTCGGCGCGCTTGGTCTGTTTCTCGGTCTTGGCGCGCGTGAGATCCTTCTCGGCGTCGGCCTGCCATTCGACGGCATTCATGTAGGCGCGTTCGGCGCTCTTCAGTGCCTTCGCCGCGCGGGCGCTGTCACGCTGCTCTTGCTTGAAGGCGACGCGCGTCTCCTCGACCTTCTTCGCCAGTTGCGCGGCCTCGGCCGACTTGGCGGCCGACAGTGCCTGCAAAGCAGAGGTGCGCGTGGCGAGCTCGGGCGGATCGTTCTGACCGCCGCCGTCATAGCGGGTGTCTTTGCCCTCTTCGGTCGGCGCGGGCATCTGCACGGCCGCCGGAGTCAGCACGGCGACGTTGTCACGAAAGGGCTTCGGCTTGAACAAGACGGGATGCGAAATGGGCGAGGGCGCCATGTTGTTGCGCGAGACGATGACGCGCATGCCGAGCTTGGTCATGTCGAACAGGTTGTTGGCGAAGTCCTCGCGCAGACGTATGCAGCCGTGCGAAGCCGGATAGCCCGGCAGGACACCGCCGTGTAGCGCCATGCCGGTCCAGGTGATGCGCTGCATGAAGGGCATCCGGGCGTCGTCGTAACGATTGGAGTAGTGCTCGCGGTTCTTCTGCAGAATGGCGTAAATGCCCGGGGGCGTGTCATTGGGTGTGGCGCCGCTGGAGATGGGGCCCTGCATGACCTGGCCATTGGCGTCATAGATCGTGACGCGCTGGTCGCCGAGAGACACGACCGCGAGCCGCGGTTGTCCGCCGGCGGGGCGGTCGAGTTTCGGCTGCTCGGCCTCGGAGTCGGCCTCCGCCTCGGGCTCGGAATAGTAGCGGTCCCTGCGCGCGTCTGCGGGGCCGGCGAAGGTCATTGTCGCCAGTGCCGCCAGCGCGAGGGCGGAGAAAAGCGAGTGACGACGAGGCAAAGCCCGTTCAGTGATCATGTGCGTAACCCTTACAATGCCCTAACCACTGTCTTAACAAGAGAATCCCTAAACTCCGATTAGCGCGGAAGGATCCAAGCGCAATCTCGGCGCGGGCAAATCGACCGTTCAGAGCTCCCGGCTCGTCCGGCTGCCTATACAATCTATATCGACGGTCAAGCGGTTCAATTCACCACCTGCCTGGCAGTATCCGGCGATACGGCTTTTTGCGGGACGGGTTGGGGCGATTTAAGGCGGCAGGGTGAGGTGAAAGGTCCCTCATGGTCAGCGACGGCATTTACCTCGAAATCGGTCTCCTGGCCTTCGAAGGTCTCGACCAGGCCGATTTGACGGGGCCGTTCGAGGTTCTCGCCCGTCTGCCCAACTCCACGACGCGCATCTACGCCAAGACGCTGGATCCCGTCCGCGACCTGAAGGGGTTGCGGCTGCTGCCCGACGCAACCCTCGCCGAGGCGCCACAACTCGATGTCCTGCTCGTGCCGGGTGGCTACGGGCAAGAAGCGCTCATGCACGACGAGGTGGTGCTCGAGTGGGTGCGGCGCCAGGCCGGTGGCGCTCGATACGTTCTGTCGGTGTGCACGGGCGCGCTGATCTGCGGCGCTGCCGGCCTCCTCAAGGGGCGCCGGGCGACGACGCACTGGTCCGCCTTCCACCTGCTGCCACTTTTCGGCGCCGTTGCCGTCGACGAGCGTGTGGTGATCGACGGCAACATGGTTTTTGCCGCCGGCGTCACATCGGGGCTCGACGGGGCGTTGCGGCTGGCCGCGCTCCTGCGCGGCGATGATGCCGCCCGCGCCATTCAGCTCTATCTCCAATATGCCCCCGAGCCACCTTTCGCCGGCGGGACGCCGGCCACGGCGCCGCCGGCCGTGCTCGCGGCCGCCCGCCGTTCGGCGGCGGCGATTACGGCGCAGCGCGAGACGACCGCGCGCCTTGTCGCACAGCGCCTCGGCGTCGCGATGTGAGCCTTGTGACGCGCGCTCACCACATCGGATCGCGCGGCGTCCCCTCGAAGATCTCGACGATGCGCCGCGCCGTGCTCGGGCTGATGTCCTCCGGCAGCGCGTCGCGGGCGAACATGCCATGCTCGGCGATCTCGTGGTTCGGCACCGGCGGGCGGGCTTGCCGCCATTGGCGGACGACGAACAAGGCGACATGATCACTGGGGAAGACGCGGAAGTTGGCGTAGATGCCGAACAGCTCCGGGTCGCCGGTGAGGACGACGCCGGCCTCCTCGTCGAGCTCGCGGCGCAGTGCCGTCTCCGCCGTCTCCATGCGTTCCACGCCGCCGCCGGGAAAGTGCCATCCAGGGTGATAGGTGTGGCGGATGAGCAGAATGCGATCGTCGGCATCGATAACGGCGGCCTGCGCCCCCATGGTCAGGCCGCGGGTCACGCGCCAGTAGCGCTGCAACAGCTTTTTTGCGATGACGTTCTTGGCCAGGCTGCAGCTCCTTGACGGCAGGTTGCTTTGCATGCCGAGTGTGCGGCACATACGATGCGCGGGCGTGGCGCGTGCGAGCCGAGCCCTTCTACCTTGCCCAATTACCATTAACGCAGCCACCACATCGAGCCCGCGATGAGCGAAACGATCACGCTTGCCCATGTGTCGGATGTGCACCTTGCGCCGGCCCCCGGCGTGGCGCTCCGACATATCAACGTCAAACGCGGGCTTGGCTATCTCAATTGGCAGCGCCAGCGCCGTCGCACCCACACGCGCGACAGCCTCGATCTCGTGATTGCCGACATGCTGGCCCACAAGCCCGATCATATTGCCGTCACCGGCGATCTCATCAATCTCGGGCTGCCGGCCGAATACGAGGCGGCGAGCGCTTGGCTGCGCGAAGTCGGAACACCGGAGCAGGTGACGGTGGTCCCGGGCAACCATGATATCTACTCGACGCTGCACGGTGATGACGGCATCGAGCGCTGGTCCGATTACATGCGCGCCGACGCTTTCGGTGCGCGGTTCGTAGCAAAGCCGGCGGCGCGGTTTCCGTTCGTGCGCCGCGTCGGGCCCATTGCGCTGATCGGTCTCAACTCGGCGGTGGAGACACCACCTTTCGTCGCCGCCGGTGAGGTCGGCAAGGCGCAGCTCGAAGCCCTGGATGCGCTGCTGCCGCGGCTGGAATCCGAAGGGCTCATCCGCGTCGTGCTCATCCATCATCCGCCACTGCCGGGGCAGGCGCCGCCGCGCCGCGGGCTGCGCGACGCCGAGGCGCTATCGCGCGTGCTGGCGCGCCGCGGCGCCGAGCTCGTGCTGCACGGGCATAACCATCGTGACATGCACACCGACTTCGCGCGCCTTGCCGAATCCGGCGGCGGCTCCATCCCCGTCATCGGCGCCGCCTCGAGCTCGATCGGGCGCGTGCACAAGGGCGAGCCGCTCGGCCGCTACAACTTGCTGCGCATCACGCACGTCGACAATCGCGCCCACATCGAGTGCGTGACGCGCGGGCTTGAAGCGGGCGATACCGGCGTGACGCAAATCGCGCGCAGGCTCATCGCTTAGCCGCCCGAGCTGGAAATCCAAACTCCGCGTTCTGTTGTCGCACGAGCTGCTGTGATTTGGAGCGCATCGCGGTCGCATTTACTCCGCGTTGCTCAACGCCTACGCAACACATCTGACGCGACGCGCGAACTGCACAAATCGGGGGCGTTCGCATTCTTCGCGTGCGATCAACGTGTCGCGCGCTTCTCCACATATGTCGGTCGTCGTGACACTATATAGGGCTGCAGGGCACTGGCGGACGCCGTGCCCTCGCTAGGCGGGACAATGCAAGTGCGGCTATTCAGGCGGAATGTCAGGGTGAATCTTGCCCTCCAGGGCGGCGGCGCGCACGGCGCTTTCACCTGGGGCGTGCTCGATCGTCTGCTCGAGGACGAGGGGCTCGAGATCAGCTGGGTCAGCGCCACCAGCGCCGGCGCCGTCAACGCCGTCGCCGTTGCCGCGGGACTCAGCGAAGGCGGCAAGACATCGGCGCGCAACAAGCTGCGCGGCGTTTGGGAGGCCGTGCACAAGGCGGGTGTGCCCGATCTTCTGCGGCTCAATCCGTTCCTCTACGGCCTCAGCCGCGCGCCGCAAATGGCGCACATGGCGAGCCTGTGGTCGCCGTATGAATTCAACCCCCTCGGCTTCGATCCGCTGCGGCGCCTGTTGTCGGAGAGCATCGACTTCGAGAAGCTGCGCAGGAACTCGCCGATCGAGCTGCTGATCGCGGCGACGGAGGTGGCGACAGGCCGCTCGCGCATCTTCCGGCGACATGAGCTCACGGTCGAGGCGGTGCTGGCGTCGTCGTGTCTGCCGACATTGCACCATGCAGTTGAGATCGATGGCGTCGCCTACTGGGACGGCGGCTTTTCCGCCAACCCCGACATCAAGACCCTGGCCATGGAGAGCCCTGTCGAGGATACGCTGATCGTGCAGCTCAACCCGCTGGTGCGGCAGGGGTTGCCGACCGGAGTGCGCGAGATCTCTCTGCATGCCAACCGCCTCTCGTTCAATGCCCCGCTCATCCGCGAGATCGAGTTGATCGAGACCGTGCGCGAATGCTGGCAGGGCCGCATCGGCGGCCCGCGCGGGCGCTACGGCAAGCTGGCGACGCACCGTTTTCATCTCATCGAGGCCGGCCGTTACACGAGCGCGCTCAGCCCCGACAGCACCATGAAGCCGGACTGGCAGCTCCTCACCTATCTCTTCACCGCCGGGCGCGATGAAGCTGGCAAGTGGCTGTCCAACCATCGGGCAAGCATCGGCCGGCGCTCCACCGTCGATCTCAAGGAGCGCTTCCTCACGCTGGGGCGTACCGGCGACGCGGCCGCCGGCGTCGAACGCGGCTCCGTGAAAGCGAAGGCGGCCATGGGCAGCGATATTCCCGACTGAATATAACGCTCGACGGGCGCTTTCGGCTGATTATCATGTCCCCCGCAACGGCATGGAGGTCGTCATGAGTTTCACCCTGCGCGCGCCGGGAACGGCGCGTCGCCTGGCGCTTGCGGGCGTGTTGTTGACGTTCGCCGTCGGCACGCAAACTCGCGCGCAGGACCAACCGGCGGGCGCGCCAGGCGCTGCGGGCGTGCCGACCATCGCCGCGGCGGCAAGCCTGCGCTATGCGCTCGACGAGATTGCCAAGCGATACGAAAAGGACACCGGCAAAAGCGTGAAGATCACCTACGGCGCCACCGGCACTCTCGTGCACCAGATCGAAGCCGGCGCGCCGTTTGAAGCGCTGTTCGCCGCCGACGACGAGAGCGTCATGAAGCTGGCGAGGGCCGGCAAGACCGAAGGGGAACCGATCGTCTTCGCGCGTGGCGAGCTCAGCGTCGCCGCCCCGAAGGGCTCGCCGGTCGCGGTCGACGCCGATCTCGAGGGGCTGAGGGCGGCGCTCGCCGCCGGCAAGGTGAAGAACATCGCCATCGCCAATCCCGAGACGGCGCCTTACGGGCGCGCCGCGCAAGAGGCTTTGAAGAAGGCTGCGCTGTGGGACGAAGTGCAGCCGCTGCTCGTCATCGGCCAGAACATCGGGCAGACGGCGGCGTTCATCTCCACCGGCGCCGCCGAGGTCGGCTTCATCGCCCAGTCACTGGCCATCTCCAAGGAGATCGCGCCGAAGATCAACGCCGCCGTCGTGCAGGGCGCATGGCACCAGGCGATCGATCACGGCATGGCGGTCATCAAGGATGCTTCGCCCGAGGCCAAGGCGTTCGCCGCCTTCGTGCGCGGGCCGCGCGGCCGCGAGGTGCTCGAGGCGAGCGGCTTTTCCGTGCCGACATCCTGATCTAGAAGCAGCGCGATGGATTGGACCGCCTTCAGCCTGTCACTGCAGCTCGCCGCCTGGACGGTGGCGCTGCTGCTGCCGATCGCCATCCTCATCGCGCGCCTGCTCGCCTGGGGCGATTTGCGTGGCAAGAGCGTCCTCGAAGCCCTGATCATGCTACCGCTCGTGCTACCGCCGACGGTCCTGGGGTTCTACCTGCTGATCGCCTTCTCGCCGCAGTCGGCATTCGGCGGCCTTGTCCAATCGCTGTTTGGCGGCAAGCTCGTCTTTAGCTTTGTCGGCATCCTTATCGCGTCGCTGATCGTCAACCTGCCGTTCGCCGTGCAGCCGATCCAGCGGGCCTTCGAGGCGATCCCGCGCAACGTGCGCGAAGCCGCCTTCGTCTCCGGCCTGTCGCGCTGGGAGACGGTGCGGCGCATCGAGCTGCCGCTGGCCTGGCCCGGCATCATCTCGGCCGTGGCGCTGACGTTTGCGCACACACTGGGTGAGTTTGGCGTCATCCTCATGATCGGCGGCAGTATCCCTGGCGAGACGCGTGTGCTGTCGATCTCCATTTACGACAGCGTGCAGGCCTTCCGCATCGATCAGGCGGGCGTCATGTCGGCGGTGCTGCTCGTCTTCTCGATCACCGCCATCGCCATCGTGCACATGCTGGCGCGGCGCCCCAAGGTCGACGCGCATGGGGCGTGAGGCAGTGCAGCTCTCGGTGCGGCTGCAGCAGGCCGGCCCCATACCGCTCGACGTGGCGCTGAGCTGCCCGTCCGGCGAGCTGCTGGCGATCGTCGGACCTTCGGGCAGCGGCAAGACGACCGTGCTGCGGTCGATCTCCGGCCTCTACCGCCCGCTGTCCGGCCTCGTCCGCGTCAACGCCGAGACCTGGCTCGATACCGAGGCCGGCATCGATCTTGCCCCGCAGGCGCGCAGCGTCGGGCTCGTCTTCCAGGACTACGCGCTGTTTCCGCATCTTTCGGCTGTCGACAACGTGCGCCTGGCGATGCTGGGCCGCGACGAGCCGGCGCGCAGCCGCCTCGCTGCGGAGTTGCTCGAACGGGTGCATTTGCAGGGTCTGGCGGCCCGCAAGCCCGATCAGCTTTCCGGCGGCCAGCGTCAGCGCGTGGCGCTCGCCCGCGCGCTCGCCCGCGACCCCAAGGTTCTCTTGCTGGATGAGCCGTTCTCCGCCGTCGATCGCATGACGCGCGAGCCGTTGAAGGAGGAGATCGCCACGCTGCATCGCGGGCTCGACATCCCGATGCTTCTCGTGACCCACGATTTGGAGGAGGCGCTGAGCCTGGCCGATCGCATCTGCGTGCTGCACGCCGGCACGACGCTGCAGATCGGGACGCCCGAGGAGGTACGCCTGCGTCCGAAAAGCGCGCTGGTGGCGCGGCTCATGGGGCAGGCCAACCTGTTCGAAGTGGCGGTGTTGCCCGGCAATCGCATCCGCTGGGGCAACGGCGAGCTTCGCGTTGCGGCGATGCACGGCTGCAGCCCTGGCCCGCGCGTCACCGCCCTCATTCCGCCCGATGCCATCGCCATCGCCGGCAACGAGGCCACGGCGCCCAACATCGTCAAAGGCATCGTCACGGAGCTGAAGGCGCTCGGCGACACAACGGCGCTGACAATCGTCGTCGACGGTCAGCGGCTGCGCACGCGCATCACCGCCCGCGAAGCAGCCTCGCGCAGCCTGCATGTCGGCGATGCGCTGAGCGTGGAGGTTGACCCGGCCGGCATCCACCTCATGCGCGAAAGTTGAGCGCTACGGCTCGATCAGGCGCGCGTATCCGTCCCCAACGGTGTCCTCGAGCGCCTTCTTGTAGCGCGCATAGAGGGGATGCGCGGCGCTGATGTCGCCCAGATTGCCGTCGAACTCCTCGCTCTTGACGTAGACGATCGGCGTCGCCACCGGCACCAGCATGGCGCCGTGCTTGTGAATGGTGGTGACGATGCCGCGCATCTCGCCGAAGCGGTCGACTTGCGAGACGACGATCATGCGCATGGCGCCTTTGGTCAGCGATACGAGATGGATGAACATGGACGAGGCGGGAACATAGAGACGCCCGCGGTGCGAGTAGGGCGCGTCGAGGCGGTCGCGCTCCTGAAACAGGAGACTGGGCCAATCCGGGTCCCAGGTGATGTCGGTGCGGTAGGCGACGATGTAATTGGGGCGCGAGAAGGAGGCGCGCAACGTCAGGTAGCTGCCGATGTAGTGGTCGACGGCGCCGCGCGTATAGGCGCCCATGTACAACGGGGCGACGACCCCGCCGTTCTCGCCATGCAACTCGGCCGGCGCCGGCGGCGCCGTTCCGCCGCCATTCCAGGCCCCCTTCAGCTTGTCGAAGTCGAGCCCCAACACCATGCACACGTCGAACAGCGTCTGATCGCGCACCGAGCGTCCGCCGAGCAGGTTCTGGATGGTTTTCTCGTGGCAATCGGAAGCGTCGGCAAGCTCAGCCTGCGTCAGCTTTTTTTCGATCATCGCCGTCTTGATCTGGGCGAGGGCGGCTTCCCGCGTTGATCTCGACACGTTGGCCTTCATTTTTTGCTGCCTGCCCCGAAGCCGCGCGGTTGCGAACACAATTTACCGGAATTTACCGGCAATTCTCCATCCGGGGCAAACAGGATCGGCGGCCTACGTACGTTTCCTGGATGTTGGGGGTTGGGCGTCTCGTCTTTCCGGCGCGACGCGGGCAGTTTCGGTGTGGATCGGACGCGTCGGATCGACCGCACGCAGTCATCAGGAGCTCACTGCCATGAAGGCCCCGAGCATTGATTTCAACGACCCTCGTCATCTGGCCGGCCCTTGCGCCGCCGTCTGCGTCGCCCTCGGTGGCGCTGCCGTGGTGGTCGGGGGGATGTTGCTCGTCGGCGTGCGCGAATTGAGCGTCGCCCGCTTCATCCCCGATTTCGCGGCCCTGCAGAGCCTCATCATGGGTTGACGCCGCCGCTGCCCAAGAGGCAGGCGGCGGCGCGATGGCGGCGGCACGATTTAGAAGCTTCCAGTCTTGACTCAGAATCGGTAGTTCACGCCCAGCTTGCCGGTGTGCAGCTCGACCTCGTTCACTGCTGCACGACCGTTGACCGAATCCGATGTGCCTGCGACGGCGCCATTGCGCACCGTTATGCCGGCGCGGGCGTTGGAGAAACTGAACTGCTCGGTGCCGAAGTGCGCGAATTCATACTCGCCCTTCAGCGACCAGTGGTTGGTCAGCGCGTACTCCACGCCGCCGCCGGCCGTCCATCCGACTCGCGACGCGGTGGCGCTCTCCTTGAAGTACTCGAGAGTCGACCTCCCGGCGGGAGCCGGGATCGGACCGTCCGACCGGTATTGCGTGCGCAGTTGCGTTTCGTCGAGGAAGGCGACACCGGCGGTGCCGTATGCGAGATAGCGATCGAAGGCATAGCCGACGCGGCCGCGCAGGGTTGCCATCCAGTCGAAGTGGTAGTCCGTCTCCGCCTGGAGCCAACCGCGTTGCCCGAGCGCTCCCTCGCTGGCAAGCGCCTGCTGTGTCCCGTTAAGCTTCGACCACGAGAAATCGCCCTCAACGCCGATGACGAGGCGGTTTGCGAACTCGTAGTTGAACCCGGCTTGGAAGCCCCTCAGCTGCTCGTCGAGGTCGATGTGCGCGGACTCCGTTGCCGGTATGCCGCCCGGCGTGCCGTTGCCCGACGTCGTTTCTCCGCGGATATTCGCAAATCCGTATCCGAGGTGCCCACCGAAATAGAGGCCAGTCCAATTGCTGCCGGGCGTTCCCTCAGCGGCGCGGCCCAGCGACAGGTCGGGCACGCTGGGGAAGGCGTCGCCGCCGAGCGTCCTAGTGAGCCCCACGTGAACCGTTCGCCCGGGGGACGGGATGCCGACGGAAGACAAGGCGCCGAAGTAGTACTCGTCGGTGATGTTCTCGACGCTGAAGTTGGCCGTAACGTCATCGGTAAAGGCGTAACTGCCGAACACATCGAAGATCTGATACTTGGGCCACGTCACCTCCAGGCCGACCCGCGAGCCCGATCCCCCTGTAAACGTACTGCCCACACGTGTGCCTGCAAAGTGCGTGCGCGCACCGATCGTCAGCTTCTCGTCGAATGCCCGGAAACCTGCGGTGAAGCTGCCTGAGTACGCGGGCGGGACGTAGTTCGACATATAGTCCGTCGCCAGCGCCGATGGAGGTGGTGGGGTGGAGCTGAAAAGAGGCGGCGGCGGACTTGGCGTCGTGCAAAGGCCGCTCGGCAAGCAGTATTCGATCTTCGTGTACTTGGTGAAGGCGCCCTCGAAGAAGAAGGTGCGCGCATCGTAGCCGCCCGATATCTCGTAGCCCTTGTACGTGGCCTTATCCATGTTGGTCCACTGATACTGGTCTTGCGTTGAACCCCGGCGCCGCGGCAACTTCCAACGGAAGATGTAGTCGTCATAGTGGTTGTCGAACCGCGAGGCCTTGAAGCGCAGCTTGTCTCCGTCCAACGCCACACCATCGCGCAGGATGTTGAGCCCGACCTCCTTGTTCTTGGCGATCTCCGGACGCAGGTCTGGATTGTTGATCAGCAGCCCCTGATAGTGCCAATGCGATTCCCGCAGACTGGGCGGCCGGTATCCTTCGGTGTATTGCGCATAAAGCTGGACACCCTCGAGCGGCGTCACGACGACGCTGGCGTTCGGGCTGACCCGGCTGCCGGAGCTCTCCGGAAACCGGGTGAGATACCCTTCGCCCTCGGATTTGTAGCGGTCATAACGCGCGCCGCCGGACAGCCTCAGCCAGTCGGTTGCCTCGAGGCTTGCAGTGCTGAAGGCGCTCGTCATCAGCCTGACGCCGGATGGCCCATACGTCTCCCACCCGTTCGACCCGGTTATGGACGATGCAAACTGCTCGGCGGTCGCGTGCTCGCGCACGAACTCGAGGCCGTTATCGAGCGTCAGCTCGCCAAGCGCCGTCGTGGTGACTGATGCATTTCCGATATCGCCGCCGACGGTGCGCGTTCCGTAAGGCTTTTCGATAGTCGCCAGGAATCGATCGCTATCGATGTCGCTCAGCCACAGATTGGCGCGCAAGTTGACGAAGGGATTATCTGCCGGGGTATAGCGGTACCTCGCTGTGTAGGTGTCCACCTCTGTGCGCGTCAGCGGGTATTGCTCGTTCAGAAAGTTCGTGGTGATCCCCAGGTCGTTGATCTGGCCGCTGTGCGATCCATAGAAGAGGTAGCCTAGTTCAAGCGACTGCTCTTCGCCCTTCACCTTACCCTTGGCCAGGAAGGATTCGGTGTCCTCCGAGGTGTTGAATACCTCGGTGCCGGGCCTGATTTGCGCCCGGGCGTTCGATGAATTTCCGCCGAACACCATGCCGTCGGGCACCTTGGTTCCGGCAAAGTAGTTGCCCTGCTGACGCTTCGAATACGCGACGATGCCCTCGTAGTTGTCCTGCAAGACCGCAGTGGCGAAGCTCCCCGAGAACGCATCGCCGTAGAATGATGGCCGGTCGGCGCCGAGGGTCGTTCCCGGATCGCGCGGCTCAGCCCCATTGCTGCCCAGCGTAGTTTTGACACGCGAGCCAGTCGTCTCTCCGTCCTTGACGATGTCGCGTGCGTCCAGCGTCCTGAAGTTGACGCTGCCGCCGATGCCGCCGACGCCGACACCATCGCTCGGCCCTTTCGAGATATCGATGCCGCCGACCATGTCGGGATCGATGTACGTCTCGTCACGGTTGCCGCTGTAGCCGCGATAGGTGCTCGTCGTCTGCCGCGCGCCGTCGACGGTCGTATTAATGCGGCCCATGCCCTGCAGGCCGCGGATGTTCGGATTGATCGAGGTGCCGACGCGATTGCCGGCGTTGATTACGCCCGGCGTCGTGATGAAGACATCGCCGGGAGAAATCGGCGGTACCCTGTCGAGCGTTTCGCGCGAGACATGGCTCACCGACCCGGCCGTCATATACGGCTCATCGGCACTGGCTTCCTCGGCGTTCAACTCCTCCGCAGGCTTCAGTATCGGCGCCGTGGGCACGACGCTCGCGACACCCGCGCCGGCTCCGGGCTGCGCTTTGGCGGCCTTCTTCTTCTTTTTCTTTTCCGAGGCGCTCACCTCCAATGCAGGAAGTGAGACGGTGCCGGCACCCGGGGCAGGTTGTTGCACGGGCGGGGCGGCTTGTTGTGGGGGAGGCGGTATATCGGCAGGCGGCGTGCCGGCGGGTTGATCAGTGGCCGGCGGCGCCTGTGCCAGGGCCTCGCCTGCATGAGAGGAAAGCGCGCACAGGACTACGCCCGCGGCAGCCGCCGCGGCAACAAACTTCGACATCGACCCCCCCGAGTTACGCAGTACAGCTGGCTGGGACTCGACAGCGAGAGCGACGCATCCACTTGCTGGCAATTGGCACGGTCAGCGCGCCATAACCGAACATCGTATAGTATACTGTTGGAGTCAACATTGCATTGGCGGCGCGCGATCGTGTCGCGCAAATGCAAAGGCGGCGGATGCACGAGGCATCCGCCGCCTTCTGCTTTCAGTGGTGGCTGGCCTTAGTTCGTGGCAATGCGCTCGACCAGCACCGGGGCCACGCCCGAGGAGCGCATGCCGATGACGCCGGCCGCCG
>CAZOOS010000034.1:8044-20787 GCA_964581475.1 uncultured Hyphomicrobium sp. | reverse complement strand
GCGCGCATCAACGCCGACAGCCTGCAATACCTGCAAGTTCGCAACAACGACGGCAACATGGTGCCGTTCGGCACGCTGGCATCGATCAAGACCGTCGCCGGCCCCTCGGTGATCAGTCTTTATAACCTCTACCCGGCCGCCACCGTCATCACCGCGACGGCCATGGGTTTCTCATCCGGTCAGGGGATCGAGCTCTTGGAGCAGATCGCCAAGGACACGTTGCCGCCGGGCTCGGGGTACGAATGGACGGCGATGTCCTACCAGGAGAAGGAGGTCGGCAATCAGATCTACTTCATCTACGGCCTCAGCCTGCTGCTCGTGTACCTGGTGCTCGCCGGCCAGTACGAGAGCTGGATCGCGCCCGCAACGGTGATCATCTCCGTGCCGCTGGCGCTGCTCGGCACCGCCGCGGCCTTGCTGGCGCTCGGCGTCGGCAACAACCTTTACACGCAGATCGGCCTCATCCTGCTCATTGCGCTGTCGAGCAAGAACGCCATCCTCATCGTCGAGTTCGCGCGGGAGTTGCGCATCCACGAGGGCGAGGACATCCTCGACGCCGCCGTCGAGGCGGCACGCTCGCGCTTCCGGCCCATTCTGATGACGTCTTTCGCCTTCATCCTCGGTGTCGTGCCGCTGGTCGTCGCCAGCGGCGCCGGGGCCAATGCGCAGAAGTCGATCGGCATCGCGGTTCTCACCGGCATGCTCGGCTCGACGCTGCTGACGGTCGTGTTCGTACCGTCGGTGTTCGTCGTCATGCAGCGCCTGGAGGAATGGCGGGCTCGACGCAAGGTCGAAGCGGCAGCCACGCCCATTCCGCCGGCTCCGGTGCACTGAGCCTTCGCCACCGCAAACAAATTGTGGCGGCGCCTACGCTGTGTCGCGGTGCACGCGTGAAGAAATTCGCGCCGCCACTTGCGACAGGGACGGACAGACCCAAAATATTGCCCTGTTCGCAGAATAGCAGACAAGGTCACCTGTGTGCGGCGGAACCAGTCCGAAGCACGCGAGTTGCAATGGGAGAGAATTAGTAGGAGTGACTTCGATGCGCCTAAAAATGACGGCCCTCGTTGCTTCAGCTCTCGCCGGCTTCCTCTATGTGTCGGTTCCGAGCGCCTCGGCGCTTCCCGCCCCCTCGCGCGGGGACGTCACGACACCCAACGCCAAGACCGGCGCGATCACCGACGAGGTGCATTACCGCCGCCGCGGCTATCGCCGTTGGGGCTATCGTAGTTATGGCTATCGTCCCTACGGGTACTACGGGTACCGGCCATACCGCCCGTACTACTACGGCGGGTACGGCGGGTACGGGTATCCCTACTACTACCGCCGCCGCCCGGGCTTTGGAATCTACTTCGGCTTCTAAGGGCAGGCGATCTGCTGACGCGTACCGGCGAGGCCTTCGGGCCTCGCTTTGTTTTTGCCCGGCCGGCAAGCATCGAGCGGCTTATGTCGGCCTTTGGAGTAGACGGGTGACACCGGCGCGCACGCCCAACCGCCAATCTGGCAGGCGCAGCCCGAAGACCTCGGCGAGCTTGCTGCAGTCGAGGCGCGAGTTCACCGGCCGCTTGGCAGCCACCGGGTAACCCGAAGTGGGTATGCCGACGACGCGAGCGGCTGGACCGCCCAAACCGGCGGACACCGCGAACACTTCCCTCGCCACTTCCGCCCAGGAGGCGCTGCCGCTGCCGGCGGCGTGGAAGATGCCCCACGGCACATCGGCGTCCCCGTTGATGTGCCGCGCAAGGGCGAGGATGGTCTCGGCGAGATGCGGCGCATAGGTGGGATTGCCGATCTGATCCTCGACGACGGCGATTTCCGCCTGCTCGCCGGCAAGCCGCAACATGGCCTTCACGAAGTTGCCGCCATACGGACTATGCACCCAGGCCGTCCGCAAGATGATGTGACGGGCGCATGCGGCAGCCACGCGCTCCTCACCCGCGAGCTTGGAGCGACCGTAAACACTCTGCGGTCCGGTTCGACTTGTTTCCACGTATGCGGAGGCTGCGGTTCCCGCGAAGACGTAATCCGTCGAGAGATGCACGATGGGAATGCCCAAGCGGGTGCAGACGCGGGCGACGCTCTCGGCCCCGTCGGCGTTGGCGGCGAACGCTGCGACCGAATTCGCCTCTGCCGCATCGACCGATGTGTACGCGGCTGCGTTGACGACGAGGTCGGGCGCCGCGGCGGTGATGCTGCGTTCCACGCTGGCACCGTCGAGCAGGTCAAAGGCCGGGCGCTGCAGCACGATCGGCGTAAACGGCGTGGCACCTGCGGCCTCGAGCAACGAGCGCCCGAGTTGGCCGCTGGCGCCTGTGACGGCAATCCTCAAGGCCCGCTCCGTGCTACGCTCAGGCGTGTTCGTACTGGAAGTATGCAGGTAGATCCTGCAGCGCGGGGTGCTTGCGGTCACGATCGGACAGGATCGCGGCGTCGGCGGCCACGCGCCACGCAACTCCGAGCATCGGGTCATCCCAGGCGAGGCCGCGTTCGGCCGCGGGATTGTAATACTCGGTGACTTTGTAGCTGACCTCGGTCCCCGGCTCGAGCGTGCAAACCCCGTGGGCGAAACCTTTGGGCACCCATATCTGCGCCTGGTTCTCGGCGGTCAGAATGACGGATGCGTGTTGGCCGAAGGTCGGCGAACCGACACGGATATCCACGACGACGTCTTGAACGGCGCCGCGCACCACGCGGATGAGCTTGCCTTGAGCATAGGGTGGCGCCTGAAAATGCAGCCCCCTAACAACCCCGATCGGCTCGGAGCGCGAATGGTTGTCTTGTACGAACTCCACTTCGATGCCGGCCATCTGTTTGTAGACGGCACGGCTGTAGGTCTCGAGGAAGTATCCGCGCTCGTCGCGAAGAACTCGCGGCACGATGATCTTGACGTCGGACAGAGAAGTTTCAAGAACTTGCATGGACGGAAGCAATCGGTGCGCTGAATTACTCGAAAGAACGTGAAGCACAACTCTAGACAGGCCGAGGTTTGGTAGTCTGCGGACAGGTGCTAGCGCGCACACCAATCAATCACCGACCCAATGTGACGGTTGTGCACCGGTGAATCCTGCGCTCGACTGTCGCTCCTGGTTTCTGTTGGCCGTCTCGGCATAATAGGGCAACAATGCATTATATTTTCTGGATTTAGGATGCCGATTTTTGCAGCTCATCGATGACACGCCCATCGCCTCCTGCACGCGCAGCCAACCAAGCATATTAAGGCCCGCTGCGCACCAACCGGTTCAGGCGAGCACGATAGAATACGCCCCTCGCATCACCGTTCTGATGTGCACACTTGACGGGGGCCAGTTCCTGCCCGCGCAGTTGGCATCGCTCGAGCAGCAGACGCATACCAACTGGCGACTGATCGTCTCCGACGACGGCTCGACCGATGCGACGCTGAAGATCATTGAGAATTTTGCACAGCGCGTCCTGCAGGACGTCGAGGTGCGGCAAGGACCCCAACAGGGACCCTCGGCCAACTTCATGTCCCTGGCGACCGACCGCGACATCGATGGCGACTACTTCGCGTTCTGCGACCAGGACGATATCTGGCTCCCCGACAAGCTCCGGCATGCGCTGAGCTGGATACGCAACGTACCCTCCGCGACGCCGGCGGTGTACGGCGGTCGCACCCGCCTCGTGTCAGCCGCCGGCGTGCCATACGGACGAGCGCCTCTGTTCGCCAAGGCCCCGTCCTTTGCCAACGCCCTCGCCCAAAGCATCGCCGGTGCCAACACCATGCTGTTCAACCGCGCGACGAAGTCGATGATCGAACAGGTGGGACCGCTGACCGTCGTGTCGCACGACTGGTGGCTGTATCAACTGGTGACCGGTAGTGGCGGCATCGTCCACTACGACCCCGTGCCCAAAGTCGACTATCGGCAGCATCCGGGCAACATCATCGGGTGCAACCGCGGCGTGCGGGCGCAGCTCAAGCGCGTCCGCATGGTCTTCAAGGGCGGATTTTCGGGGTGGAACGAGATCAACCTGGCAGCGCTCCAAGAAGTCAGACACCTCCTCACCGACGAAGCGCGCGCGCTCATGGATGACTACCAGGCCATGCGACGCGGCAACCTCTACCAGCGCGTAAGAGCGTTCGCCCGATCGGGCATTCGCCGCCAGACGCTTCTCGGCAACGTCGCTCTGTTGACCGCCATCGTGCTGCGCAAGGTTTAGCCATCGGCCGTCAACCCGCGCCGCAGGTTCCGAACAGAATGGCAGATGCGTGGCTGTGATGCAGAGTGCAAGCGCCGGCAGCGCCTGGGTGCGCATCATCATCGTGAACTACAATTCCGGCGCGCTCCTCTCGGCATGCGTCGATAGCCTTGCCGCACAGACGATGACGGATTTCGAGGTCATCATCGTCGACAACGCATCGAGCGACGGATCGGCCGACGCCCTGCGATTGCCCGACGCCCGCTTCCGGCTGCTCCGCGCTCCAACAAACCTCGGTTTCGCCGCCGCCAACAACCTCGGCGCCAAGGACTGCAGCGCGCCGTGGATCCTGACGCTCAATCCCGATACCGAGGCGAGAGCCGATATGCTCGAAGCCTTCCGCCGCGGCGCTGTCCGCTACCGCGACGTCACGATGTTCGGGGCGACGCTGCTCGACGCCGCCGACCCGACGATCGTCGACGGCCTCGGTGATGAGTTGTCGATCGTCGGCATCCCGTGGCGGGGCGGGCACGGCCAGCCGGCGGCCGGCTTCGCCATACGCGATGTGCAGGCGTTCTCGCCATGTGCCGCGGCGGCTCTCTATGCGCGCGAGTCCTTCCGGCGGGAAGGCGGCTTTGACGAGCTGTTCTTCTGCTACCTCGAGGATGTCGATCTCGCCTTCCGTTTGCGGCTGAGCGGAGAACGCTGCGTCAATCTCGGCGAAGCGGTTGTCCTGCACCACGGCTCGGCGATCTCCGGCCGCAACAGCAGCTTCACGCTGTACCACTCCTTCCGCAACCGGCTGTGGCTCATCTTCAAAGACATGCCGGCGCTGTTGCTGCTCATCGCCCTACCGGCGAACATCGTCTGTTCTTTGATCCTCTTGGCTAGGCTCGATGCGCCGTCGCGGCGCGCCGCCTTCAAAGGTCTCGTGCACGGCCTGCGCCCCCCGCCCCAGCTTTTCAGGTCACGACGCCGCATCCAATCGCAGCGGCGGATGACGACAGCGGACGTTGCGCGCATGCTCTCGTGGAATCTGGCCCGTTTACGCTCCAAAGCACCGCCAGGAGAGGGCAGTTGACAGAAGGCCCACCATAAACAAGACTTCCATCGTATACATTACGCGCTGGACAGCGTTGGCATACTGCGCCCGTCGATGGAAGGCATGATGACGCGCATCCCCTTCCTCTGCTTCGGCTTTCTGATGCTGCTGCTCGGCGCTATCGGCGCCGTGTTGCCGCTGATGCCGACAACGATATTCTTGATCCTCGCCGCCTGGGCCTTTGCGCGGTCCTCCCCGCGGCTGGAGCGGCGGCTGCTCACGCACCCGCACTTCGGCCCGACCTTGCGCAACTGGCAGCAATATGGCGCCATCTCGACCCAAACGAAGGCCGTCGCCTGTGCCGGCATGGCCATTGGCTTTTCCATATTCTGGCTAAGTGCGCATCCGGCGTCCTGGGTGGTGATCGGCGTCGCCGCCTGCATGCTGGCATCGGCGCTGTACGTCATCTCGCGGCCGGCGGCCTGACAGTCGTGAAAGCACAGAACGGCAGCCGTCATTTAGCTTCGGACCAGCAAGCACGTTGACAGGCCCAGGCCGACGATAACAGTCTCGCGCGGCGCATAGGTGCGCGAGGCTCCCGGCGTGAATTACCTCATCGGTTTCCTGCTCGGCATGGCGGTGGTGTGGCTATGGCCGCGCCTGCGCCAGCAGTTTCGGCAAACCCCGGATCAGCAGCCACCCGCCGCTACCCCGGTCCCGCTGATCTCGGTGCCGGCTGAGCCGGACTCGTTGAGCAGCCGGCTGACGGCGCTGTTCAATGCCATCGATCCGGAAACCAACACCTCGGCGCATGCGCGCGAACTCGTCGCCAATGCCAAGTTCACCGAGGCGCGTCGACTGCTGGCCAACGAGATCGTACCGATCGAGATCGTGCGCGACTACGCCATAGGGTCGAACTGGTTCTTTTCGTGCGCAGCGCTCGCCGCGCTGTTCGACCGCGACGACCGCGACGACGCTCTCACGTTGGTGAGCACGTATTTCGACACCCTTACTCCCTGGGGGATGCACTTTGCGCTCAGCGCCTATACGGTCGCCGATCCGCGGCCGCCCGCCGGCAGCCCATTGTTATCGGCGCGCGAGTGGTGGCGGGACAACATGTTCGTCATCACGGCTTTTCGCGAGCACTTCGAGGAACGGTCGAGCCTCGGCGACGCGCCCGAGTTCGGACCGGGCATCGACGGCATCAGCCCCGAGACGCGCGAGATCATCAGGGCCATTCTTGCCCGCGTCAGCCATCCCTTCGCCAACGAGCTTCTTGCGGCGCTCGACAACGCGCGGCTGTTGAACATCGATCGCACGTTCCTCTCCACGTTCGGCCGCTTTTGGCAGGCCGCCGCCAACGATGTGCTCGTCGAGCCCGCGTACTGGACCGATGCGCTCGCCGAGACCGGATCCAACATACTCGGGTCGCACCCGCGGTCGCTGCTGGTGAGCGGCGAAGTGCGCGTCGGCAAGACATCGTTCCTCAAGCTGCTCGGCCGCCGGCTCGAGCGACAAGGCTGGAGCGTCTTCGAAGCCAGCGGCGCCGACCTGATGGCCGGGCAGAAGTGGTTCGGTGAGTTGGAAGGCCGGATCCAGCGTACCATCGAGGAGCTGGCCGCCTCCAAGAAGGTCGTCTGGTACATCCCCGACATCTTGCAGATCGCCCTCAGCGGCACCCACCAGGGGCAGGCGGCCAGCATCCTCGACCAGATTCTCCCCGCCATCACCGCCGGGCGCCTGATAGTTTGGGCAGAAGCCTCGGCGGCCGGCACGTCGCGCATCATCCGGCTGCGCCCCTCGCTCCGCGGCACCTTCGAGGTCGCCCGCATCGAGCCGATGGAGCCGGACGAGACGCAAGAGCTGGCGCGCGATGTCGCCCGCGCCATCACTGCGGCCAACGGCGTCAAGATCGAGCCTGCCGCCATCGATACCGCCATCGCGTCGGCGCGCCAGTACCTGACGGCTTCCAGTCTTCCCGGTGCCACGCTCGATCTGTTGAAGCTCAGCGTCAACCGCGCCGCAAAAGTCGCCGGCGCGACGGTAACGCCGAGCGACATCGTCGAGACGCTGGCGCAGCTCACGGGGCTGCCGGCCAGCATCCTCGACAACAACCAGCGCGTCGATCTCTCCGCGGCACGCAGCTATTTTTCCGCGCGCGTCATCGGCCAGGACGAGGCCGTCGGCGCCATCGTCGACCGCATCGCCATGCTGAAGGCGGGCCTCAACGATCCCGGCAAACCGATCGCCGTGTTCCTGTTCGCCGGCCCGACCGGCACCGGCAAGACGGAGCTCGCCAAGACGCTCGCCGAGTACCTGTTCGGCACGCCGGAGCGCATGATCCGCCTCGACATGAGCGAGTTCCAGACGGCGGAGGCGACGGCCAAGATTCTCGGCAGCGGCGACGCCGTCAATCCGACCGACTCGCTCATCACCCTGGTGCGCAAGCAGCCGTTCTCGGTGGTGCTGCTCGACGAGTTCGAGAAGGCGCACGCCAACGTCTGGGATCTGTTCCTGCAGGTGTTCGATGACGGGCGGCTCACCGACCAGCTCGGCCAGGTCGCCGACTTCCGCCACTGCATCATCATCCTCACCTCCAACCTCGGAGCCACCAGTCATCGCTCCTCGCGCCTTGGTTTCTCTCCCGGGGACGACGCCTACTCCGGCGAGCAGATTCTGCGTGCGGTCGGGCAAACGTTCCGCCCCGAGTTCCAGAACCGCCTCGACAAGGTGATCGTGTTCCGCCCGCTGTCGCGCGACCTGATGCGAGACATCCTGAAAAAAGAGCTGGCGCGCGTGCTCGACCGGCGCGGCTTCAAGGACCGCGAGTGGGCAGTCGAATGGGAGGCCTCGGCCCTCGAATTCCTGCTCGAGCGCGGCTTCACCCCCGAGATGGGCGCGCGGCCCTTGAAGCGCGCCATCGATCAGTTCCTCATCGCGCCGCTGGCGGCGACCATCGTCGAGCAGCGCTTTCCGCAGGGCGACCAGTTCGTCTTCGTGCGCAGCGACGGCCGCGCCATCCAAGCCGAGTTCGTCGATCCCGACCTCGACGCCGCCTCGGCGCCCGTCATCAAGCCCACCCACGAGCGACCGACGCTCGCCGAAATGATCCTTGCCCCGCAGGGCAACGACGCCGAGCGACATGCACTCGGCGCCGAGATAGAGGCATGCGACGAGACGCTGGCATCGGAGGCCTGGGAAACGCTCAAGGGCGAATTGTCGGCAGCCATGCTGGAAGCCGGCTTCTGGTCCAACCCCGAGCGGCACGCGACGCTGGCGCGACTGGCGCTCATGGACCGGGTGAAGGCGGCAGCGGAGACGGCCCGCTCGCTCAAGGCGCGATTGGACAAAGGCAGCGAGCGCGCCGGCAAGGCGTCACGGGAGCTCGTCTCGCGCATTGCGCTGCAAATCCATCTCGTCGGCGAGGGGATCAAGGACGTGCAGGCCAAAGCACCGATCGAGGTGGTCGTGGCGGCGGAGCCGGCCTTCGAGAAGCCCGGCGAGCGTAACGCCTCGCTCGCCTGGTGTGCGCAGGTGTTGGACATGTACCGGGGCTGGGCCGGCAAGCGCCGCATGCAGCTCACCGAAGTTGCCGACAGCGGTCAGTTGCCGACGCTGCTCATCAGCGGCTTCGGCGCGCATCGCGTCCTTGCCCTCGAGGCCGGACTGCACGTACTCGAGACTTCCGACGACGACGGTGCGCCGGCCCGGGCGACGGCGCGCGTCCGTATCGGCGTGGCGCCGCTGGAGGAGCAATCGAAGGCGAAGCTCAAGCAGGCGCTCAGGGCGGCGCTGAACGGCGGCGCGCCATCCAACACCGTCGTGCGCCGCTACCGTGGCGATGCTGCGCCGCTCGTACGCGATCTCGCCGGCGGCTGGCGCAGCGGCCGCCTCGACGACGTGCTGGCCGGTGACTTCGACCTCATGGCGCGCAACCGCTAAGCCGGCGGTCGGCGATGGCCGATCAATCGTTGTTGCTGGTCAGGGCCATGATGGCGAGCGCCAGCGCACGCGCCTCGTCGTCGTCATCGTCGTGGGCTCTGACCTCGACCAGTTTCTTCAAGTTCACTACGGAATCCGCGGCCGCCACGGCCTCGGGCGCAATGCTCGCCGCCCTGCCGCCGTCGAATCTGTCTGCCTTGTGGTTCTTGTCCATCGCATCCCCTCGCTAGAGGGCCATGCAGCGTGAGCGATGGGGCAGACCTGTGGCCCGCCGGATCACATTTGGACGCCGAATGTACGCAACGGTAAACCTTTCGGTGTGGCGGGTCGCGACCGATTCTAGCCATATTGGGCGATGCGGCAGTCTCAAAGTTGTCACGCTGCTCTGCTGATTGCTAAGCCGCCCAGCGGCCTGTAAGAGCCGGCGCCCACAGCGAACCGAGTACCCCATGCCCAGCTTCCGCATTCTCCTCGCCATTTTGCTGATGCCCGTCATCCTCAGCCTACCGGCTGCCGCCGAAAAGCGCGTGGCGCTGGTCATCGGCAATTCAAAATATGCGCAGGCCGCCGCGCTCCCCAACCCGGTGAACGACGCCAACGACATCTCCGCGGCGCTGAAGCGCGCCGGCTTCGAGGTCATTCTCGGCCTCGACGTCGACAAGCGCGAGTTCGACACGAACGTGCGCAATTTCGCTGACCTTCTGGAGAACGCCGACGCCGCCATCTTCTTCTATGCCGGCCACGGCCTGCAGGTTTCAGGGCGCAATTTTCTGCTGCCCATCGATGCCCGCGTGCAGAGCGAGCGCGATCTCGACTTCGACGCGGTCAACCTCGACTTCGTCCTCAAGCAGATGGAGCTCGCACGCGCCGACAAGACCAACATCGTGTTCCTCGACGCGTGCCGCGACAATCCCTTCACCGGCAACCTGGCGCGCTCCATGGGCACGCGCTCGGCGAGCATCGGCAAGGGCCTTGCCCAAGTCGATACGGGCGTCGGCACCTTCATCGCCTACTCGACGCAACCGGGGAACGTGGCGCTCGACGGTACGGGGCGCAATTCTCCCTTCACCGCCGCGCTCGCCAAGCACGTCGTCGAGCCCGACCGCAATCTCACCTCGGTCATGATCGAAGTGCGCAAGGACGTGCTCGCCGCGACGGGCGGCAAGCAGGTGCCGTGGGACCACTCGGCGCTGACGGGCGAGTTCTATTTCCAGAAGTCGGCTGCCGCGAACGCCCGCTCGGCGACCGGCGATGCCGATGCCGACGAGTTGCAGCAACGGATGCGCTCTCTGGAAGACGAGGTGAGCAAGAAGTCCGACGCCGAGCAAACTTCCAACATCGTCGCCCTGGCCCAGGCACGCGAACGGCTGCGCCAGCTCACCGAGGCCAACCAGGCGGATCAGCAGAAGATCTTCGACCGGCAGTACGAGACGGGCAGCTCCGGCGATGCCGACTCGCGGCGCACCCTGTCGATGGAGATCGGCAAGATTCAGATGCAGATGGTCCGCCGCGGAGAGGAGCAGAAGAAGCTGCGAGAGCAGATCACGACCCTGGAAGGCAAGCTCGGCATCCCCGCCGAGAAGACCGAAGGCGCCGCGAAATAGGCCATCCGTCGTTCGCACCAACACGAACGACTTGATTTAGAAGAATTTTACTGGACTGGCGGAGGGGGTGGGATTCGAACCCACGAGACGGTTTCCCGCCCACACGCTTTCCAAGCGTGCGCCTTCAGCCACTCGGCCACCCCTCCACGCAAGCCGCGCAATATAGCCACCCGAGGTCGCCACGCAACCGCCGCGTCCCGCCGGCCACAAGCCGCCAACAACCGTCGGAGGGAGGCAGATTCCGCTGCCTGCAAAGTCCCTGTAGGGTTGCCGATGCACGGGCGCGACACTTATTTAACCACGGTTGTGCTATTTTGATACGTGCCGATACGTTCTCTTCGGCGGTGTTCGTGTGCCCAACGGGGCGGATCCTGCCGGTCGAGGCACGGCGTCGCTCGGCGTCGTTCAGAGCTTTTGGAGGTGTAACGTGAGCTTGTTGAGGGGGACCGCAACGGTTCTAGCCGCCAGCGCCATGGCCGTGCTGATGATCGGTGTCCCGGCCGTCGCCGGTAGCCCATTCTCGGCCCTGATCGGCACATGGAGCGGCAAGGGCACCGCGCGCCTGGAAGGCGGCAAGAGCGAGAAGCTCTCGTGCAAGGGCTACTATTCCGGCTCCGGCGGCACGGAGCTGAAACTCAATATCATCTGCGCCAACCCATCAACCAAGGTCGAGCTGCGGTCGGTCCTCAAGTACGCCGGCGGCAGGGTCACCGGTACCTGGGAAGAGCGCAACTACAATCAGACCGGTACGATCACCGGCAGCGCCGACGATTCCAAAATGCGGCTCAGCATCGGTGGCGGCGCCTTGACCGGGTCGCTGTCCGTTTCGATCGGCGGTGCCACCCAGTCGGTGTCGCTGTCGACGCAGGGATCGGCGTTGAAGGGTGTCACCATCAACTTCGCTCGCAATAGCTGAGTTGGACGCCGAGGTTGAGCGGTGCGCGCGCGCCACAGCCTGCCGCCGAGTGGCGGGGCCAGTGAGCTTTGCACACCCCAATCGTGCTATACGTGCGTCGAAAGATTCTGCGCCCTGAGGCGCTTAGCGCCGGAGACAAGATGATGCGCCATACCATTGCTGCCCGTTCCGTCGCCACCGCGATCGCCCTGGTGCTGATCGGCGGCCATGCATTTGCCGGCCCACGTGCTGTCAGCAAGATCCTCGGCACCGTCACCGCCTTCAGCCACGACGGCAACGGCTCCATAAAGGCGCCGTACCGCAACACCGACGTCGGCTACCAGGTGCGCCTGCCGCACGGCACCTGGGTCTATTGCAAGACGAGCTGCTCGGAGACGCTGCGCGTCAACACCATCGACGTGTGGGCCAACGTCGATAGCGCCAATCCCATCGGCGTCGGCACACTGCAGCAGGAGTGCGGCATCGCCGGCTGCCTGCATTGGGAGTGGGGCTTCTAAGCCCGCACCGCCTACTAGGCCGCATCGCCGACGATGAATGGGTTTGTGCGCCGCTCCTGGCCAATGGTGCTCGTCGGTCCATGCCCGCAGATGAAGGCGAAGTCGTCATCCAACGTCAGCACCTTGGTGCGGATGGAGTGCATCAGTGCCTCGTGGCTGCCCAACGGCACGTCGGTGCGCCCGATCGAGCCTTGAAACAGCACATCGCCCATCAGCGCGAAGCGCTGCGGACGGTTGACCAGCACGACCGAGCCCGGCGAATGCCCCGGGCAGTGCATCACCTCGAAGGTATGCCCGGCGACCGAGACGGTATCGCCGTCGGCGAGCCAGCGATCGGGCGTCACAGGGCGGGCCTCGATGCCGTACACCGCCCCTTGCTTGTCCAGGTTCTCGAGCAGGGGCCGCTCTGCCACGTGCGGGCCCTCGATCGGTACGCCGCCGAGCCGTTCGCGCAACTCCGCCGCGCCGCCGGCATGGTCGATGTGACCGTGCGTCAGCAAGATCTTCTCCGGCTTCATGCCGACCTCGGCGATTGCCGCCTCGATGCGGTCGAGGTCGCCACCGGGATCGACCACGGCGCCGCGCAT
>CAZOOS010000034.1:0-8034 GCA_964581475.1 uncultured Hyphomicrobium sp. | reverse complement strand
TCGTCGCCGGAGCGGCAGGCGAGGTGAGGTGGGCATTGGTTGAGCAGGAGCTTCTCCGGCGTCATCCCACCGTCGGAAATGGCCGCTTCGATGCGGTCTAGGTCGCCGCCCGGATCGACAACGGCACCGGTCATGGTGTCGGGGTCCCAGATTAGTGTGCAATTCTGCTGGAAGGGCGTTACCGGCACGATGGCCGCCTTGAGGCCCTTGGCGGCCGCGCCGCCGGATTTTTCGGTGTTTGCCATATCGCGGGTGTAGCCTTCGCGTAAGGTTTGCTATGGCCTAGTTAGCGGAGTTGGCGGGCTGCGGCCAGGGCCGCATAATCGCCGGGCGAATCGCAAGAGGACGGCCATGACCGTGCGCCTGGCGAAGATCCTGCTCGTCTCCTTGGTGGGGCTGTTCTCGCTGCTCGTCGGCGCCGACAACATCATCGACTACGGCACCAATTACGCCTTCGTCCAGCACGTGATGTCGATGGACACCGTATTTCCCAACTCGAGCCTTACCTGGCGGGCCATCACCAATCCGGCCCTGCACCACGCGGCCTACGCGGCCATCATCACCGCCGAATTGCTCACCGGCATTCTCTGCCTGGTCGGCGCCTGGCGGCTGTGGGGCGCGCGCGCCTACTTTGCCGGTGAGTTCAATGCCGCCAAGGATCTCGCCATCGCCGGCCTCGTGCTCGGCTTCGCGCTGTGGTTCTTCGGCTTCATGGTCGTCGGCGGCGAGTGGTTCCAGATGTGGCAGTCGCAAACCTGGAACGGGCAGGAGGCCGCCTTCCGCTTCATCGGCTGCATCGGCCTTGTTCTCATCTTCCTGGCGCAGAAGGATGACGAGCTTGCCTGAACGCCACGCATCATCGGAACGCAGCAGTGCGCTGGTCGCCGTCGGCCACGCCGGATCGGTGTTGCTGCTGGAAGCCGCGACGGGGCGTATCGTGTGGGAGCGCGCGCTCACCGAATTGCCGGCCGGCATGCCCTGCGAAGGCCAGCCCGTTGCCGTGCGGCTCATCGATTCGACCGTCATTGCCGCCTGCATGGGCCAGGTATTCGCCCTGTCGGCGGATGACGGCTCACTCCTCTGGCAAATCAACCGCCGCGGCCGCGGCGACGGCGCCACCAGCATCGCCATCGAACGGGATTAGGCATGCAACGGGTTCTCCAATGCGTCTGCTGATCGCCGGCTGGCAGGGCCAGGTGGCCCGCGCGCTCGTCGAGGCGGCTCCCGCCTGCCCGGACGTCACCGCGTGCGCCGTCGGCCGCGCCGCACTCGACATCTGTGAGGCGCGCTCCATCGAGCGGGCGCTGTCCGGCATCAATCCGACGGTCGTTATCAACTCGGCCGCCTATACCGCCGTCGACAAGGCGGAGACCGATCAGGAGCGCGCTTTCGCGCTCAACCGCGATGGCGCCCGCCTGCTGGCCGAGGCGGCAGCACGCCGCGGCATTCCTATTATCCACCTTTCGACCGACTACGTTTTCGACGGGCGCAAGTATGACCCTTACGTCGAGGACGACGCGACGGCGCCGGCCACTGTCTTCGGCCGCTCGAAGCTCGAGGGCGAGGCAGCGGTGCGCGACGCCAACCCTAGGCACGTGATCCTGCGGACTTCGTGGGTCTTCAGCCCCGGCGGGCGCAACTTCGTCAAGACGATGCTGGCGCAGGCGGCCGAGCATCAGCGCGTGCGCGTCGTCGACGACCAGCGCGGCAGCCCCACCTACGCGCCGCATCTCGTCACCATCATCCTCGAGTTGGCGCGCCGCCTTTCCAAGCCCGAAGCCAGCGGACCGTGGGGCGTCTATCACGCCGCCAACTCCGGCACGACGACCTGGCGGCAGTTTGCCGAGGAAGTCTTTCGTCGATCGCGTGAACTCGGTGGCCCCGTTGCCGAGGTCGATCCCATCGCCAGCAAAGACTACCCCACGCCAGCCCCGCGCCCGATGAACTCGCAGCTTGATTGCAGCAAGCTGGAGCGCACCTTCCGCATGCGCATGCCCAGCTGGCAGGACGGCGTCGCCGACTGCGTGCAGCGGCTGTTGCGGCGATAGTTGCAGCGGCAGCGCAACGTCGGGGCCGTATGAGCATTGCGCCGAGCCTCTGTTAATGAGCCGACGTCATAATCCCCGGACAACGAGGGTTTCCGGCGCATGTTCACGACGCTCATTATCGCGGCACTTCTGATCTGGTTCTTCGCGGGTCGCCACATCAGCGCGCTGAACGTGCGCCTCGCCAATGTCGAGGCGGCGATCGCCGATCTGCAGGGCAAGCTCCAGGGTGCCGCCGGCACCGATATTCTTCCGGCGCCCGCCGACGAGCCCGTCGAGCCGGCATCAGAAGAGCCTGCGCTCGAAACCGCGGTTCCGATCACACCCGTGACGCCCGCCGCCAGCACGCCCGCACTGGCCGCCACTGCCACCTCCGCACCGAGCTTCGAGGAACGTGTAGGCACCCGCTGGGCGGTCTGGGTCGGCGGTGCCGCCCTCGCCGTCGGCGGCATCTTCCTTGTCAACTATTCCATCGAAGCCGGCCTGATCGGCCCGACGACGCGTATCGTCTTCGGCACTCTGTTCGCGCTCGCGCTCATCGCCGCCGGCGAATGGATGCGCCGGGGGGAGCGCGCGCTACCGCTCGACATCGTCCCGGAGGCACACATTCCGGGCATCCTCACCGCAGCCGGAACGGTCGTACTGTTCGGCACAATCTATGCCGCGCACGCGCTCTACGGCCTGATCGGACCCGGCACAGCCTTCGTCCTCTTGGGGCTAGCCGGCCTCGCCACGATGGTCGCCTCGGCGTTGCACGGTCCGGCGCTCGCCGGCCTCGGCCTCGTCGGCGCCATGGTGACGCCGCTCCTCGTCACCTCGAGCGACCCGAACCCGTGGCCGGTCGTGATCTTCCTCGCCGTCGTCGCCGCCGCCGCGTTTGCACTGGCGCGGCTGCGCCGCTGGCTGTGGCTGGCGATGACGAGCGTCGCCGGCGTCGTGCTGTGGGGCATCCTGCTGGCGTACCCGAGCGAGCATATGGTGCCCGCGGCCGCGTTCGCGCACGCCTTCATCCAGCTTGCACTCGCCGCGGTCTTCTTCGCCGTCGAACCGCATGCGCTGACGCCCGACAGCAGATCGGAGCCCGACCCGATCGCCGTCGCGGCACTCGGGGCACTCTCGCTGCTCGCCGTGTGGGTGCTGGCCAACGCCGCTGCCGCCGGCGGCGCCGATGCCGGCTGGCTGCTGTTTGCCGCCGCCACCATCACGCTTCTCGCAGTTACCGCCTGGCTGTCGGCGCCGTGCGCCATCGCATCGGTACTGGCGGGAATCTTCGTCGTCGCGGTCGCCGTCCTCTGGCAGGGCGTCGAGGCGCCGCCTTCCGCGACGAACCTGTGGCCCGCGGTCGGCACCGTGCTGCGGCTCCCCGAGGAGCTGCATGCGTACCTGCCGTTCCTCGCCTTCTTCTCACTCGCCGTATCGCTGGTCGCGGCGCTGTGCCTGCGCATGGGCCGCGAACTGCCCGACACGACGGCCGGACTCTACGCGCTCGCCGCGACGGTGACGCCGCTGGCAACGCTCGTCATCGCCTATCTGCGCATCACGCAGTTCGACAGCTCGATCCCGTTCGCGTTGTTCGGCGTGGTTTTGGCCGCCTGGTTCGCCGACGCCGCCAACCGCTTCCAGAAGGAGGAAGGGGACCCGCCGGCGATAGCGCCTCAACTCAGCGCCGGAGCCTTCGCCGCTGCGGCAATCGCAGCGCTGTCGTTCGCGCTGGTCGCCTCGCTGGACCGCGGCTACCTCACCGTCGCCTTCGCGCTGGCGACGCTCGGAACCTCCTATGTCGCCACCCTCAAGCGCATTCCGCTGCTGCGCTACGCCGTTGCCGCGCTCGGCGTCGTCGTCCTCGCTCGCGTGATCTGGAACCCGGCCATCATGGGCGCCGACGTCGGCAGCTGGCCGATCCTCAACTGGCTGCTCGTCGGCTACGGCGTCCCCGCCGTGTGCTTCGCGCTCTCCGCAAGGCTCCTACGCATGCAGGGCGACGACTTCGCTGTGCGCCTCGCCGACACGCTCGCCGTGATCTTCACGGGCCTGCTCGCCTTCTTCGAAATTCGCCACCTGACCAACGGCGGCGATCCGCTCGCCCCTGGATCCGGCTTCGTCGAACAGGGCCTGATGACGTTCGTCAGCCTCGGCCTTGCCGCCGCGATGTTGAGGCTCGATCTCGGCCGCGCCAACCCGGTGTTTCACGCGGCGTCGTATGTCTTCGCCTGCATCGCCGCGCTCACGGCGGTGGTGGGACTGGGCATCGTGGAGAACCCGTACTTCAGCGGCGCACCCATCTTTGGCGGCTGGCTGATCAACGACCTCATCCCCGGCTACCTGCTGCCGTCACTGATGGCGCTGTACCTGACGCGCGCTTCGCGCGGCGTCCGTCCGCAGTGGTACACGATCGGCGCCGCAATCGTTTCCTATTTGCTGGCCTTCCTCTACGTGACGCTCAGCGTCCGTCACCTGTTCCACGGCGCGAGCGTGGGGCTGTTCAACGAAACGACCGATGCCGAGCAATGGGCGTACTCGGTCGCCTGGCTGGCGCTCGGCATCGTCTTCCTCGCCTACGGCATCTGGCGCGCGTCGCCAGAGGCGCGACTGGCTTCCGGTCTGCTGGTGCTGACGTCGACGCTGAAGGTCTTCCTGTTCGATCTCGCCGGCGTCACCGGCCTGTGGCGTGCGCTGTCGTTCATCTGCCTCGGCCTCGTGCTCATCGGCATCGGCCTTGCCTACCAGCGGCTGCTGTTTGCCAGGCCGCGGCCGCCCGCGCCCGGCCCCGCGCCGGAGCCGGAGACCGTCGCGAGCTAGCGCGCCCCGCATCCGGGCACCTGCCGAATCGCCTATAGAGAAGGCCTTGCCTCTCACAGCAGCGCCGGGGATGCATGCTGAAGGAAGTGGAACGTGCGCGTCCGGCTCTGCGGCGGCAGATCGGCCCGATCGCACTTTTGTTCACCGGCATCACCGGCATCATTGGCTCCGGCTGGCTGTTTGCCTCGCTCTACGCTGCGCAACTTGCCGGCCCGGCCGCCATCTTCTCCTGGCTGATCGGCGGCGGCGTCGCGCTCTTGTTGGCGCTGGTCTATGCCGAGCTGGGCGGCATGCTGCCGCTCGCCGGCGCCATCGCCCGCATCCCGTACTTCTCGCACGGTTCGATGAGCGGCTTCATGGCCGGCTGGCTGTGCTGGATCGCCTACGTGGCAACCGCGCCCATCGAGGTGACGGCGGTGCTGCAGTACGCCTCGAACTACCTGCCGTGGCTGACGACGCTCGTAGACGGCAACCGCGTACTTACGTGGTCCGGCCTCGCCGTCGCCGCGGCGCTGCTGCTCACCTTCGTCGTCATCAACCTCGCTGGCGTGCGCTGGCTTGCCCGCGCCAACGTCGCCGTTACGTCGTGGAAGCTCGCCGTCCCGCTACTGGCGGCGGCCGGGCTCATCGTCTTCGGCTTCGACAGCGGCAACTTCACCGATCACGGCGGCTTCATGCCGGAGGGCGTCGACGGCGTGTTCGCGGCCGTCGCCGGCGGCGGCGTCGTCTTCTCCCTGTTCGGCTTCCGCACCGTCATCGACATGGCGGGCGAAGCGCGCGACCCGCAGCGCACCGTGCCGATCGCCATGATCGGCGCCGTGGTCATCAGCCTCTTCGTCTACGTGATGCTGCAGATCGCCTTCATCGGCGCAGTGCCCGAGGCGCATCTGGCGGGCGGCTGGAAACAGCTTGCCGAGAACGTCGCCGACGGGCCGTTCGCCGCCTTCGCCACCATTCTCGGGCTACAGGGCCTTGCCGCGTTGCTCTATATCGACGCCTTCGTCTCGCCGGCCGGCACGGGCTTGGCCTACACCGGCGCCACGGCGCGCATCAACTATGCCCTCGCCGAGAACGGGCACTTGCCGCGCATCTTCATGCGCCTCAACCTGGCGCAGGTGCCGGTCTGGTCGATCGTCGTCAACTTCATCATCGGCATGGCGATGCTGCTGCCCTTCCCAGGCTGGTCGGAGCTCATCGGCTTCATCAGCTCGGCGGCGATCCTCTCGCTGGCGTTCGGCCCCGTGTCGCTGGTGGCGCTGCGTCACCAGCTTCCCGAGCACGCGCGTCCGTTCCGCCTGCAAGGCGGCGTCGCCCTCTCCGCCATCGGCTTCATGCTGGTCGGCTGCGTCGTCTACTGGGCCGGCTGGGATACCAACGGGAAGGTCTTCGCTCTCGCCATCGTCGGCGGCGGCGTGCTGATGGCCGTGCACTACTGGGGCGGCGAGACCGGCAAGCTCGACCTGCGCCAATCGCTGTGGTTCTGGCTGTTCATCGACGGCCTCGGCGCCATCTCCTTCCTCGGCAACTACGGCGACGGGCTCGGGGTTATCCCGAAGGACGTCGATCTGCTCGTCGTCTGCGCCTTCTCGCTCGCCGTCTTCTGGGTCGCCGTGCGCACCCGCCTGCCGGACGAGGAGACCGCGGCCCGGGTCAAGTCGGCTGCGTAGCCGTGCCCGAGAGCGTGCGCACGAGCGCCACGAGCGTCGCCACGGCCCAGGTCCCTTCGAGGATGACGAACGGCATGAAGTCGATCATCCACGACGAGGCGCAGGCGAGCCCGGCGCCGATGAGATTGAGCGCCAGGTAAGGCACGCTCTCCGCCTTGAGGATCTTGGCGAGGTTGAGCACAAAGGCGAGCAGCAGCAGCCCGACGCCGATGAATCCGATGACCGTTGCCAAGCTGTCGTGACTTTCCATGCCGCTTCCCCTTCTGATCCACCGGCATGTTGAGCCTTGCCGGCGGCCGGTCAAGGCGCGGCAGCATAGCTCCCGTGCGGGCCTACTGACGTCGCCCTCCGCGGAGGTATAATCGGGCCGGGGAACGGTGCATCGGCACGAACACTAGGGGGACAGCTAATGAAACTGACGCCGATGCGCTTCACCACCATCGAGGGGACCGACGTCACCGTGCAGGTGACCTCGCCTGCCGATGCCAAGCGCGCCATCAAGGAGCTGCGCCACCGCAAGAAGGAGGTCGGGTTGCATCGGCGCGCGCTGCTGCGCCAGCAGAAAGTGGCGCAAAAGGAGCAGGCGCGCAGCGAGCGGGCCACCGCCGAACGCGCCCGCCGCCGCGGCGTCATCGCCTCGATGACGCGCATGGCCAGCGTATTCCGCAAGGAGAAGCCGCTCTATGACCTCGCCTCGATCGAGCAGGAGTTGCAGATGACCGACGAGGTCATGCACAACATCGACGAGTGCATCCTGCAAATCGAAGGCAAGCTGCTGCTCAGCAGCTAGCCGCCGTCGACGACCCTTCCAGGCCGCCGAAGGCGGCAAGAGCCCACCTCTTTTCGCCGCCGGAGGCGGCAGTGGGCCCCGCGCCCTGCGCTCCGATTACCCGAGCGTCTATCAGCGAGGGCGTGAATCGGCAGCGCAAAAAGGGCGCGGCTATCAGCACACGCAACGCGCGCCGCACATAACGTTTCTCTCAACTCGAGTCGGCCTGCAAAAACGCAATCGGGAGCCCGAAGGCTCCCGAGACGCAGCCACGCAACATTCCGTAGTCGCCCTTAGGCGGCAACGATGTTGTCGTCGGCCGGGTCGCGCAGCACGTAGCCGCGGCCCCAAACGGTTTCGATGTAGTGCTGACCACCGGTCGCCGCCTGCAGCTTCTTGCGCAGCTTGCAGATGAACACGTCGATGATCTTGAGTTCCGGCTCGTCCATGCCGCCGTAGAGATGATTAAGGAACATCTCCTTGGTGAGCGTCGTCCCCTTACGCAGGGAAAGCAGCTCGAGCATCTGGTATTCCTTGCCGGTCAGATGCACGCGCTGGCCGTTGACGTCGACCGTCTTGGTATCGAGGTTGACGCGCAGGTCGCCCGTCTCGATGACGGACTGCGCGTGACCCTTGGAGCGCCGCACGATCGCATGGATGCGCGCGACGAGCTCGTCTTTGTGGAACGGCTTGGTCATATAGTCGTCGGCGCCGAAGCCGAGGCCGCGAACCTTGTCCTCGATACCGGCGAGGC
>CAZOOS010000033.1:0-21156 GCA_964581475.1 uncultured Hyphomicrobium sp. | reverse complement strand
ACACGTTGCACAGATAGCGCTGCACGTTCTGCACGCCCTGCGTCTTGTCGTAGACCGTCAGCTTGCCATCCTTTTCACACACCGCGGTCGTCGCATAGAGCTCCATCGGGTTGTGGTACTCGGTGGGAATGAAGTACTCCGCCTCATGTCTTACGGCGGCCGCGCCTATTGCGCGCGCCGCATCGCCGCGCGGCTTTTCCGGCTTCTCGACGACAAAGGCGGTTCCCCGTTGCGCCTCGAGATCGGTGACGCTCGGCTCCTCTTCATAGTCGATGGCCAGCAACGAAGCGGCAAAGCGCGCCGTATCCCAGTCTTCGGCCAGCACAAGGGCGATCGGCTGCCGGCTGAACCGTATCTTGTCGTCATAGAGCGGACGGAACGGCGAGCCCTTCTCGGGGGCCACATCGTCCATCCAATCTTTGTCCGCCTCGGCCAGCGGCGGTCGGTTCGCGTGGGTCAGGACGTCGAGCACGCCGTCGACGCTCAGGGCCCTGCTGGCGTCTATGCGCTTGATGCGCCCTTTCGCAATGGTCGACTCGATGACGAATGCATAGACGAGGCCGGGCACATTGAACTCGCCGGCATACTTGGCTGCGCCGGTGACCTTGGCGCGGCCGTCGATGCGCGGAGTCGGCGCGCCTATGTAGGGTTTCATGGGTTGTCTCGCCTTCTGCTCTTCGAGCGCCGCCACCTCTGGCGTCGTTTGAGCGGACGTCGGGCTGTTGCCCGCGATGGCGCCAAGAGCGGCTGCCCCTTGCAGTAGTCTGCGGCGGCTGATCTTAGCCATCTCACCGCACCTTCTTGACCGATTGCGATTGCGGGGTGGCCCGCGCGGCCTGCGTCAGCGCGCGCACGATGCCGCGGCGGGCGAGGTCGATCTTGAAAGTGTTGTGCCCGTATCCCTTGGCGCCCCGTAGCAGCAGATCGGCCGCCTTCGCGAAGCTCGCGGGGTCCGCCGGTTGCCCGCGCAGCACCGCCTCCGCTTCCTCGCTACGCCACGGCTTGTGCGCAACGCCGCCCAGCGCCACGCGTGCCTCCTTGATCCTGTCACCTTCGAGCTCCAGCGCGGCAGCGATCGACACCAGGGCGAAGGCGTAGGAAAGGCGATCGCGAATTTTCAGGTACGTGTAGTTCGAGGCGAAGCCTTGCTTGGGAAGCTCGATGGCGGTGATCATCTCGTCGCGCTGCAAATTGGTATCCAGCTGCGGGGTGTCGCCGGGCAACCTATGGAATTCGGCGAATGGAATGATGCGCTCGCCGGCAGCGCCCGTTACATGCACCTTGGCGTCAAGCGCGGCCAGCGCAACGCACATGTCGGAAGGATGCGTCGCGATGCACGCATCGCTCGTGCCGAGGATGGCGTTGATGCGATTGACGCCTTCGATCGCCGAGCAACCGCTCCCCGGCTGGCGCTTGTTGCACGGGGTAGCCGTGTCGTAGAAGTAGAAGCAGCGCGTGCGTTGGACCAAATTCCCCCCGGTCGATGCCATATTGCGCAGCTGCTGCGAGGCGCCCGAGAGTATGGCGCTCGCCACTATCGGGTAGCGTTGCTCGATCAGCGGGTGGTAGGCAAGGTCGGAGTTCGGCACCAGCGCGCCGATCCGCAAGCCGCCGTCACTTAGCTCCTCCACCTTCGTCAGCGGCAAGCGCGAGATATCGATGAGCCTCGTCGGCCGCTCGACATCGCCCTTCATCAAGTCGATGAGATTGGTCCCGCCGGCGATGAACTTGGCCGTGGGATCGGCTGCGATCTGACGCACCGCATCGGCGACGTCGCTGGCGCGCGAATATTGGAAGTTGATCATGACCTCCCGCCGCTGGCCATCACCTGTTGGATCGCCGCCACGATGTTCGGGTAGGCGCCGCACCGACAGATATTGCCGCTCATAAGCTCGCGGATCTCGTCAGCGGTCTTGGCCTTCCCCTCGGCGATCAGCCCGGCCGCCGAGCAGATCTGCCCCGGCGTGCAGTAGCCGCACTGGAATGCGTCATGCTGCACGAACGCCTGCTGCAGCGGATGCAGCACGCCCTCCTTCGCCAGCCCCTCGACCGTCGTAACCTTCGCGCCATCCTTCATGACGGCGAGCGTGAGGCAGGAGTTGATGCGGCGCCCGTCGACAAGCACCGTGCACGCCCCGCACTGGCCGTGATCGCACCCTTTCTTGGTGCCGGTCAGGTCGAGGTGATCGCGCAGGGCGTCAAGGAGGCTGGTCCAAGGCGCCACCTCGATACGCGTCTCGACGCCGTTAACGCTCAGCGTGATGGGAAGCTTGCTCGGTGCCATAAAGCTCTGCTCCGGCATCTGTTTCGCGCGTGCCATGAGGCCTCCGCGTGCCTACGGCGGCACCGCTTGCGGTTCCGCTCGCTCAACGTGTTCTCTTGGCGACGCCTAGTAGCGGCCCGGCGCCGCCTGGCCGATCAAATGAACAAGGGCTCCTGATTGTTCCGCGAACACTAAAAGTCCGGTTATCGCGAACGACTGAACTTGAGCGATCGGCGCGCACCTAATGCAGCTTGGTGTTTTTTTTTCTGCAGAGCTGCCGATGGCCAACGCCTGGCCGCGCGATGATACGGCCGCTCCTGGCCCAGAGCGGACGTGCCGCCCGTTTCGTTCGGTGAACGGGTCGGCGGTTGACGGAAATTGGAATTTTTTGCTGAATTGGTCGCCGTCGCCAATGTCGGGGCGGCGCGCGCGGGTGTCGTTGTGACCGCCTGAGCGTCAAAAAAAACGGACGAACGGAGGCTCGATGATTTCACGGAAGGCAGTCTTAATTGTCGGAATATTCCTATTGCTCGAAAATCAGGCACACGCTGATCCATCGAATGGGTGCGAACCCGGTCACGCGGTGACGATTACGGGCAAGATTCTATCCGTTGTCGCGCGCGACACCGTCTGGTCGATATGGTTGAACCGCAAGTCGAACGAGTGTTCCCTGGTGGCTGTGGTTGTCCAAGGAGACACGCTGGCCGCGGCATGCAAACCGGGAAGCCGCGTCACCGCTACCGGCACTATCGACGGGGCAGACACGCTTCGCAGCGGCCCAACATCGGTGAGTTGTGCACCATAGTTGTGCCTCCCGTTCTTTGGTCCGCCGCCGCAGCGGACAATAGGGCATCCGATTTCGCCACTGGCGGCCATATTGAATATAGCTAGTATTCAGATCGGCTGAGGGAATTAGTCATGCGTGCGCTGCCTGGATGCATTTGGCCGGCTGTCTTTTCCGTTGCCGCAGTCGCCGGATCTATTGGCGCGCGGGCCGACGACGCGCAGGCCATCCCGGTGAGCGTCGCACACCCGTTGAGCGAGCACATTACCACCTGGGACGAGTACTCAGGCCGCTTCGTTGCGGTCAAAGCGGTTGAGGTCCGCCCGCGCGTTTCCGGCTTCATCGACAAAGTCAATTTCGTCGACGGGGCGACCGTGGAACAGGGCGCTCTTCTGTTCACGATCGACCAGCGCCCATTCGTCATCGCCGTCGAGAGCGCCAAGGCCGAGGTCGCGCATACGGTGGCGCAAGTTAAGCTCGCCACCGCCGACGTTGAGCGCGCCAAACCCTTGCTCGGTACCAGCGCCATCTCGGAGCGTGCCTATGATCAGCGCGCCGCCGAGCTCGCGGTCGCCCAGGCTAAGCTGGGGGTGGCTCAGGCAGCGCAGCGGGCGGCGGAACTCAATCTTGAATGGACCGAAGTGCGCGCGCCCATCGCGGGGCGCATGTCTGACAAGAAGGTCAATGAAGGGAATCTCGTCAACGGCGGCTCCGGGACAACGACACTGCTGGCAACCATCGTCTCGCTTGATCCCATCCAGTTTCTGTTCGAAGTCTCCGAAAGCGACTATCTGCGCTATACGCGCGCCAACCTTGAGGGCACGCGCCGTTCCTCGCGCGACGTGAGCAACCCGGTCCGCATCAGGCTCGCTGACGAGACCGAATGGACGCACGTCGGCAAGATGGACTTCGTCGACAACCAGTTGGATACGCGCACCGGAACGATCCGCGCACGCGCCATCGTGGACAACAAGGCTCTTCTCTTCAGCCCGGGCGTATTCGGACGCATCCAGCTCTTCGCGGGGGAGGTCGACGCCATTCTGATACCGGATCGCGCCGTGATCTCGGACCAGACGCGCAAGATCGTGTTCGGTGTCGACGCTGAGGACAAGGCCGTGGCGAAGCCGGTGGTGCTGGGTCCGATGCACGATGGCCTGCGCGTCGTTCTCAAAGGGCTTACCACCGCCGATCGCGTCATCGTCGACGGGATCGCCAACCCGGCCGTGCGTCCGGGCGTCAAGGTGAAGCCCGAACTGGTCGAACCGAATTCGGCAAGCAACTGAGACAGGCGGCGGTCACCCCATGCGCTTGCCTCACTTCTTCATCGAGCGGCCGATTTTCGCAGCGGTCCTCTCAATCGTCATCTTCATCATCGGCGCGATAGCGCAACGAGCGCTGCCGGTCGCCGAATACCCCGACATTGCGCCGCCGACGGTGAACATCGCCGCCACCTACCCCGGCGCCTCCGCGCAGGTCATCTCCGAGACGGTCGCAACCCCCATCGAGCAGGAGGTCAACGGCGTAGACGACATGCTCTATATCGTCTCGCAATCGACCGGCGACGGGCGGCTGTCGATCAACGTTGTGTTCAAACCGGGCACCAACATCGATCAGGCACAGGTGCTGGTGCAGAACCGCGTCTCGGTCGCCGAGCCGCGGCTTCCCGAGGATGTGCGCCGTCTCGGCATCGTGGTGCGCAAGGCGTCGCCCGACCTGATGATGGTCGTGCACGTGACGTCGCCCGACGGCAGCCGCGACCAGCAGTACATCTCCAACTACGCTACGCTGTATGTGAGGGACGTGCTGTTGCGCCTGGATGGCGTCGGCAACATCAACGTCTTCGGCGCGCGCGATTACTCGATGCGCGTGTGGCTCGATCCGGCCAAGGTGGCCAACGTCGGCCTGACCGCCGGCGAGGTCGTTGCTGCGTTACAGGCGGCGAACCTGCAAGTCGCGGCCGGCTCCATCAACCAGCCCCCGGCGACGTCGCCGGGGGGATTTGAGCTTTCCGTGCAGACGCTGGGGCGGCTGACCTCAACCGAGCAGTTCGAGGACATCGTGGTGAAGTCCGGGGAGGACGGCTCGGTGGTCCGCGTTCGCGACATCGCGCGCGTCGAGCTCGGTTCCCAGGACTATACGGTCAACGCCTACCTCAACAACAAGATCGCGACGGCGCTGGTGATCTTCCAGCGCCCGGGCTCGAATGCGCTGGCAACCGCAAAGGCGATCCGGGAAACGATGGACCGGCTCGCCAAGGATTTCCCGCCCGGGATTGCCTACTCGGTCGTCTACAATCCGACCGACTTCATTCAATCGTCGGTCGATGCCGTCGTTCAAACACTGTTCGAAGCCGTCTTGCTGGTGGTGATCGTCGTCATCCTCTTTCTGCAGACCTGGCGCGCCGCGATCATTCCCATCGTTGCCATCCCCGTATCGCTGGTCGGCACCTTTGCGGTCATGGCGGCGACAGGCATAACGTTCAACGTGCTGTCGCTGTTTGGCCTCGTGCTCGCCATCGGCATCGTGGTGGACGACGCGATCGTGGTCGTGGAGAACGTCGAGCGCTACCTGCGCCAGGGCCTATCGCCGCGCGAGGCCGCGTACAAGACAATGGACGAGGTCGGCGGCGCGCTCGTCGCCATTTCGTTGGTGCTCATCGCCGTCTTCCTGCCCACCGCTTTCATCGCCGGCCTGCAGGGCTCTTTCTACCGGCAGTTCGCCATAACCATCGCCGCCTCGACGGCGATCTCAGCCATCGTCTCGCTCACGCTGTCGCCAGCGCTCGCCGCACTGCTGTTGAAGCCTCACGCCGAGCACGCGCCTGCCAAGAAGGGCCTCCTCTACTTCCTCGCGACGCCTCTGCGCTGGTTCTTTGCCGCCTTCAATTGGGGCTTCGAACGCTTATCGAGCGCCTACGGCGCGGTGACCGCCCGTTTCGTGCGGCTCGGTTTCATCTTCCTCGTCATCTACGGGGGGCTGCTGGGTCTGACCTATTGGCGCCTCATCGCCACCCCGACGGGCCTCATCCCGCAGCTCGACCGCACCTATTTCATCGCCGCCTTCCAGTTGCCGCCCGGCTCGACGCTGAACCGCACCGACGAGGTCGTGCGCAAGGCCAGCGACATTCTGCTGACGCGTCCAGGGGTCGAGGCGGCCGTCGCCTTCGTCGGCTTCGACGGCGCGACATTCACCAATGCGCCCAACACCGGCGTTATCTTCGTGCGCCTGAAGTCGTTTGAAGAGCGCGAGGAGCAAGGACTTTCGAAAGACGGCATCCTAGCGGACTTGCGCCAGGAGATGGGCAAGCTGCGGCAGGCCTATGTCTTCGTGCTGGAGCCGCCCTCCGTCCCCGGCATCGGCACCGGCGGCGGCCTCAAGGGCTACGTGCAGGATCGCGCCGGGCGCGGGCTGCCGGAGTTGGAGAAGGCGACCTGGGCGGTTGCCGGCACCGCCGGGCAGACACCGGGATTCACCCAGGCATTCACGCTTTTCAACACCCGCACTCCGCAAATCTATGCCGACATCGACCGCACCAAGGCGGAAAAGCTCGGCGTTCCCATCTCACGCGTATTCAATACGCTGTCGATCTACATGGGCTCGGCGTTCGTCAACGACTTCAACATCCTCGGTCGCACGTATCGGGTCACGGCTCAGGCCGACAACGCCTATCGCCTTTCGCTGCGCGATGTCGCCAACCTGAAGACGCGCAATATCACCGGCGAGATGGTGCCGATCGGCGCGGTCGCCACCTTCAAAGACACGACTGGGCCCTATCGCGTGCCGCGCTACAACCTCTACCCGGCGGCCGAGGTGCAGCTTTCGCTGGCGCGCGGCTTCTCCTCGGGACAGGGCATCGCCACGATCGAGAAGATCGCGTCCGAGCGTCTGCCCTCGGGTTTCGGCTTTGAGTGGACGGAAATTGCGCTGCAGGAAAAACTCGCGGGCAACACGGCCTTCACTGCGTTTACGTTGGCCGTCGTCTTTGTCTTCCTGTTGCTTGCCGCGCTCTACGAAAGCTGGCTCCTGCCGCTGGCGGTGATCCTCATCGTGCCGATGTGCATCCTTGCCGCGATGATCGGCGTCAACCTGCGGGGGCTCGATCGCAATATCCTGGTGGAGATCGGGCTCGTCGTTCTCGTCGGACTGGCAGCCAAGAACGCGATCCTGATCGTCGAGTTCGCCAAGCAGGCTGAGGATCAGGGCATGTCGCGCTTCGACGCCGCCGTTGCCGCCGCGCGTACCCGGTTGCGCCCGATCATCATGACTTCGCTCGCCTTCATCCTCGGCGTGCTGCCGCTTGCGGTCGCGGTGGGCGCCGGCGCCGAGATGCGCCAGTCTCTGGGAACGGCCGTGTTCTTCGGGATGCTGGGGGTGACGCTGTTCGGACTGTTGTTCACGCCCATTTTCTACGTGCTGTGCCGCGGACTTGCGACGCTGGGTCGAGGCCGTCGCACCTCCCAACCAGCCGCCACCACCGTGGAAGCGGCTCAGTCGTTCGGTGCCGCTCCGGCCGCGGGCGAACCGCCGGCAGGGCAGAGGCGGTAAGGCATGTTCGTCGGAAATTCGTGATGCCGAGCGGTGAACTATCGTCGGTGCGGTCGCAGCATGGAATGCTGATGCATACGGCAGCTCTCAGTCGCTTTTTCGCCCAATGGGAGATGATAGGCTCATGGCGCAGCAGTATTTCGCCGCCAGCTAATGGGGATGAAAATGAAAATAACGAAGCTGATTGGAATGTTCGTTTTTGGCATGCTTTTGACGATGGGATTCGGCGTCGTGCAACAGGGCTATGCGCAGGAAGACACCACGAGTTCCAGCGATGCGCTGAAACAACTTCAGGAGGCCGCGCAGGACGGACAGGAAGCCGTTGCCGCTCCCTCCGAAGAGGAAGCCAAAGTCGAGTCGGGCGAGACATTCGACACGCCGCACGATTCTGACGGCAACTAACCGATTCATGCTCACTCGGGATCGGTAGCGATCCCGAGCGGGTATTTTGCAGAATTATCGGGAGGCACGGATGCGAAAGAGCACCATCTACGCGCTGGCTGCAGTAGCGACTTTAGTGCTGACGCCTACTCTGGGTTGGGCCGGTGACGATCAGACGGTGCCGCTCGATCTACCGGGCAGCGACGGCATGCCAAGAGCCGGTGACGCGCAGCCTGCGGGTACCGCGCCGGGTGAACCGATTGAGGGTGGAACGACCGAGGCTCCAGCGACCCCAAACCCCGATCCGGTCGCGCCCGTCGAACCGCCGCCGCCGGGACAGTGAGGACGAACGGCTACCCGGCACACTCTGGTTTTTTTCTGTTGCGGGTGCGCTTGCAGAGCAGCGAGCGCACCAGCTTTTGGTGGATCACAAGCTGCGCAGGATGATCTCGGCGGGTCTCGTCAGATAGAGATGAGCGATCGCGACATAGATGGCGTTTCGCCAGTAATTGAGCAGATCAGACACCTGGTCCTCGCGCAGAAAGTTGGGCACTGCGCGACAGTAGGCTGATGGCAGGAGGGAAGCCGTCCCCAGGGGAACACGCTGCTTTGGCGGAAGTCAGATTTCTTGTCGGCTCTTCGCCAGCGATGTAGCGAGGCTGGCTTGCTGAACTGCTCTGCCGATGGGCTGCGCAAAGCTGCGGCAACCGTTGCTGCTGAGAATGGCGCGACGGCGCATGAGTTGATGTCGATCTTCGGCTGGCTTTTCCATCCAACAAGCTGAGCGCTACACGCGCAGCGCCGAGCGCAAACACTTGATCGTGTCTTGGAGATTACGACGACGCTGCTTGCGGACCGAGGAGACACCACCGAGCTCTGGGGATCGATGGTCTACCAGACGCTGAAGCGCCGCCACTCCAGGTCCATTGAGGCATTTTTAGGGGTTCGCCTCGTTCAACGAGCTGCTCGAGGAACGAAAGCGAGGGGGTGATGAAGGCAGAGGATGCAAAGTTGGAGCTGAGACCGTCGAACACGCCGTTTACACCGGCGGCAGCGACAATGGTGTAGAGCGTATTGGGAACATACGTGCCGGGCTCGCCGATGACCTCCACCAGACCGGAAAGATTAGCGATGCCCGTGACGTCGGTACGGTCGGCGGCGGTGGGGGAAACCTCTACCAGGAAAGTGCTTCCCGGAACGAACGTCAGGTCGCCCAGCACCGTGATCACTCCGATAGAGTTGCCAGGCGACAGCGTACCGTTGATTGTCGCCGTGCCTACGCTACCGGTTCCACCGACGAATCCGCTTGGCGAGGCCACCAACGGTGCGGGCACCACAGCATTGTTGAGCAACAGCACTCCGTCGTTGACGATTGTACCCCCGGTATAGGGATTGACGCCCGTCAGGGTCAGTGTGCCGGCGCCATTCTTGATGAGCGATCCGGTGCCGCTAATGGCGCCCGCGTAGGTGAGCGCGTCGCTGCGGTCGAAGATAAATGCGCCGTTGTTGATCATGGCCCCGGCAATGCTGCCGCTAGTGCCGCCGTCGCCGATCTGCAGCGTGCCTGCGGTGATGGTGGTGCCGCCCGTATAGGTGTTCTCGCCGGTCAGCGTCAGCGTGCCGGCTCCGAGCTTAGTGACCGAGCCGGTGCCGCTGATGATATCGCCGTAGGTCAGTGCGTTGCTGCGGTTGAAGACAAGCGCACTGTTGTCGAGGATGTCACCGGCGATGGAGCCGATGGTACCGGTGCCCACCTGCAGCGTCCCCGCGCTGATCGTCGTGCCGCCGGTGAAAGTGTTGTTCCCCGTCAGCGTCAGCGTGTTGCCACTGATCTTGGTAAGCGATCCGGTGCCGCTGATGGCGCCAGCGAAGGTCTGCACATTGCTGCGGTTAAAGATGAGCTCACCGTCGTTAACGATGCTGCCGACGACGCTGCCGGTGGTACCTCCGCTGCCCAACTGCAGGGTGCCCGCGTTGATCGTCGTGCCGCCCACGTACGTATTGTTGGACGACAGCGTCAGCGTCCCCGCGCCGCTCTTGACCAGAGAGCCGGTACCGCTAATGACGCCGCCGTATGTGAGTGCGTTGCTGCGGTTGAAGGCCAGCGTGCCGTTGTCGACGATGCTGCCGGCCACGCTGCCGGTGGTGCCCCCGTCGCCGACCTGCAGTGTGCCCGCGCCGATCGTTGTCGTGCCCGTGTAGGTGTTGTTGCCGGTCAGCGTCAGCGTGCCGACGCCGCTCTTGGTGAGCGCGCCGGTCCCGCTGATGGTGCCAGCCAAGGTGAGCGCATCGCTGCGGTTAACGGCGAGGATGCCGTTGTCGACGATATTCCCCGTGATCGAGCCGGCTGTGCCTCCGCTGCCCAGCTGCAGCGTGCCGGCACTGATCGTCGTGCCGCCGAGATAGGTATTTTCGCCAGTCAGCGTCAGCGTGCCGGAGCCGGACTTGGTCACCGTGCCGGTGCCGCTGATCACTCCGCCATAGGGAAGGGCCGCGGTGCGGCTGAAGATGAGCGCACTGTCGTTGAGAATGTTGCCGGCGATCGAACCGATGGCGCCGCTGCCTACCTGCATCGTGCCGCCACTGATCGTCGTACCGCCGGCAAAGGTGTTGGCTCCGGTCAGAGTCAGAGTGCCGCTTCCAGTCTTCGTCAGTGCCGTCTGGGCCGTCCCATCCTGGATAACGCCGGCGAATGTTGTAGCCGCGGTGCCGCCCGTGGTGAGTAGTGCGGCGGCGACGCCGGCGTTGGTGACTGTGCCCCCGGTCCCGGCGAGCGAGCCAATGGTCTGATTGAAACCGCCGAGATCGAGGATGGCCCCGGCCGCGACGGTGTGGGCGCTCCCCGCGGAGAAGGCGTTCAGCGCGCCGCCTTGAAGCGTCCCGACGTTGAGCAGGGTCGCGCCCGTGTAGGTGTTGGCGCCCGACAGCGTCAGCGTGCCGGTGCCGGCCTTGGTCAGAGCCGTCAGTCCTAACCCCGCGCCGTTTTGAATCACGCCCGAAAATGCCGTCGAGGTGTTGTCGCCGCCGACTGTGAGGGTCCTCGTGGTGGCCCCGCCGTTGGTCACCGTGCCGGCGCCGGCAAGCGAACCGATGGACACGCTGGAGCTGCTAATGCCGAGGGTGGCCCCCGCGGCCACCGTGACCGCACTGTTCTGCCCGAAGGCACTTGTCGCTCCGGACAGGAGCGTGCCGCCGCTGATCGTCGTCGCGCCAGTGTAGGTGTTGGCGCCCGACAGCGTCAGCGTGCCGGTGCCGACCTTGGTCAGGCTGGTCACACTCACCTCGTTCTGGATGATGCCAGAGTATGATGTGTTCGCGTTGTTGCTACCGGTGGTCATAGTTGCCGCAGTAACGCCCGCGTTGGTCACCCGACCGGTGCCGGCGAGCGAGCCGATGGACTGATCGAAGCCGCCCAGATCGAGGAAGGTGCCAGCGCCGAGCGTGTGGGCGCTCGCTGCCGAGAAGGCGTTCTCCGCGCCGCCCTGCAGCCTGCTGCCTGCGGTGCTGATCGTGGTGTTGCCGGTGTACGTGTTGTCGCCCATCAGCGTCAGCGTGCCCGCGCCGCTCTTGGTCACCGTTCCTGAGCCGCTGATGTCACCACCATAGGTCAGCGCAATGCTACGGTTGAAGATCAGTGCACTGTTGTTCACGATGTTGCTGGCAATCGAACCCGTGGTGCCGGTCGTGTCGCCCACTTGCAGGCTACCGGCTGTGATTGTCGCGTTGCCAGTGAAGGTGTTCTCGCCCGCCAGCGTCAGCGTGCTCGCGCCGAGCTTGGTGAGAGATCCGGAACCGCTGATCGCGCCGGCATAGATCTGCGCGTTAGTGCGGTTGAACACGAGCGCGCCGTTGTTGACGATGTCGCCAACGACACTGCCGGCGGAGCTGGCATTGCCGAGCTGCAGCGTTCCGGAGCTGATCGTCGTCACACCGGTGTACGTGTTGGTGCCCGACAGCGTCAGCGTGCCGGTGCCGGTCTTAGTCAGTGCCGTCTGGGCGGTGCCGTCCTGCGTAACGCCCGAGAAAACCGAGCTTGCGTCGTTGCCGCCCGTAGCGAGCGTAGCCGCGGCGACGCCGGCGTTTGTCACCCTGCCGGCACCGGCGAGCGATCCGATGACCTGATCGAAGCCACCCAGATCGAGGAATGCGCCGGCGCCGACCGTGTGCGCGCTCGCCGCGGAGAATGCGTTGACCACACCGCCCTGCAGAATGCTGTTGGTGCCGCTGACCGTCGTCGCGCCGGTGTAGGTATTTTCACCCGTCAGCGTCAGCGTGCTCGCTCCACTCTTCGTCACCGTGCCGGTGCCGCTGATGTCGCCACCATAAATCGGGATGACGCCGGTGCGGTTGAAGATGAGGGCGCTGTTGTTGAGAATGTCGCCGGCAATCGAGCCTGTGGCACCATTGCCGACCTGCAGGGTGCCGGAAGTTATTGTCGTGCCGCCGGTGAAGGTGTTGGCGCCCGTCAGGGTAAAGGTACCGGCACTGGTCTTGGTCAGGCCGGTTGTTCCTGCCCCATCCTGGATGACTCCCGCAAACGTGGTCGCCGCGGCGCCACCGGTGGCAAGGATCGCCGCAGAAGGGCCCGCATTGGTCACCGTGCCGCCAGTGCCGGCAAGCGAACCGATCGCCTGATCAAATCCGCCAAGATCGAGGATGGTGCCGGTGGCGAGCGTGTGCGCGCTAGCCGCCGAGAAGGCGTTGAGCGCGCCGCCTTGCAGCCGGCTGCCCGAAGTGCTGAGCGTCGTTGCGCCCGAGTAAGTATTGATCCCCGTGAGCGTCAGCGTGCCGCTGCCGCTCTTGGTGACCGTGCCGGTGCCGCTGATGTCGCCGCCGTAGGTCAGAGCAATGCTACGGTTGAAGATGAGCGCACCGCTATTGGCAATGTCGCTCGCGATCGAACCCGTGGTGCCCGTTGTGCTGCCCACTTGCAGTGTTCCGGCGGCGATGGTCGTCAGGCCGGTGAACGTGTTCTCTCCCGACAGTATGAACGTGCCGGCGCCGGTTTTGGTGAGACTGGTCATTGCTGTCCCATCCTGGATCACGCCGGCAAACGTCGTCGACGCTGCGCCGCCCGTGGCGAGTGTCGCCGCAGCGGATCCTGCATTGGTCACCGTGCCGCTGGTGCCGGCGAGCGAGGCGATCGCCTGATTGAAGCCGCCAAGATCGAGCATGGTCCCGGCGGCGAGCGTGTGCGCACTCCCCGCCGAGAAGGCGTTCAGCGCGCCGCCTGCCAGCGTGCCGACGTTGACGAGGGTTCCTCCCGTATAGGTGTTGGTTCCCGGCAGTGATGGCGCCAGAGTCAGCGTGCCCGTGCCGCTTTTGGTCAGAGCGAGCGCCGGCGCGCCGTTCTGAATCACGCCTGAGAAGGTCGTCGAAGAGTTGTTGCCGCCGGTCGTGAGGGTTCTGGTCGCGGTGCCGCCGTTGGTCACCGTTCCGGCGCCCGCCAGCGAGCCGATGGCCTGGTTGAAGTTAACGCTGAGAATGGCGTCGGAAGCTACCGTGTAGGCGCTGCTTGCCACGAAGGCATTTGTGGCTCCGCCGACCAGCGTGCCCGAGCTGACCGTTGTTGCGCCCGTGTAGGTGCCGGCGCCGGACAGTGTCAACGTCCCGTCACCGGTCTTGTTCAGGCCGGCTGTGCCGGCGACGGTGGAGCCAATCGTTGCGGTGCCGCCGGCCACGACGCTGACGGCCGGACTAGCGCTGCCTAGCGTCAGCGTATTGCCGGTCACCACATAACCGGTGGTATCGAAAGAGAGATTGTGTGCCGTGATCGGCGCAGCGAGGGTCACGGTTCCAGCGGTGGCGCCGAAAACCGCGTCATCGAGCGCGGCGTTGCTCCAGGTCTGGAAGGCTGCTCCGTTGAACCAGAACGCGCTGGTGGTGTTCCAGGCACCGGTCCCGCCGTTGACGGGCAATACTCCGTTGTTGTCCCACTGCAACGCAGTGGAACTGGCGCCTGCGGCAGCGCCGATGCAAAACACCGCGGTGGCGCTGACGCGCAGCAGGAGCTGTCGCCAATGCGCGACGGTGGACGGACAACACTCAGGCCAAACGGCGCCGAGCGGAGGCCCGCCCTGCAGGGAGAAGCCCCTCCTCCGTATTGGCATTCTTCCTCGCGCCCAGACCGATCGCCGCGCGTGGCGGTGATCAATTGATCCGACCTCGAGTCCTCGATTCCGGCGCCCGAAATAGCTTGGCGGCGTTCGTGAAACTCAAGCACGCAAAGGAACAAACATTCCCGGCGACGAGCAGATGCTTGCTCGCCGGGCACAACGCAGAGTGTCGTCCGTATGCGGACGACTCAGCAACATAACGGCATCGGAAAATTGGTGTGCTGATCTGTGTGAGCGTCGCCGAATTCTTTTAAGTGCGGCCGCACAGGTCGCGATGCGGAACCTGCGCAACGATCAGCGGCAATGGACGCCATTCAAAGTCTTGGCGGAATTGAATCGCGCTCGTTCGAGTAGGTCCAGGCGAGGTTGAGTGAAGCTAATTCAAGTTAGGAAAATGCCGAATTGCACGGACAGGCATTCACAAACGTCCAAAACCGTACAAATCAGTTAGGAGCAGAGTTTTTCCCAGCTAGTATGCGCTGGACGATCGCAACCACGGCCCGATGCAATTCGGGACGCCGAGCCAGAAGAGCCGCTTCACTATGTGTCGTGGCGACATCCGTAAGGACATCACGCACGTCCCGTTCGCTGATGATTTTGAGTTCGGTTAATGCAAGCAGCAGTGACTCGCATATTCCAAGGGCGGCCAATCCCTCAGCGTCGGTGAGGCCAGCCACGTCTTTCATAGGGCATTCCTTCCGACGCCGAGGTTATCGCGTCGCGACGCCGTCAAGGCTGATCCAAGTTGGTTGGGGTCGCGAATGGGCATAATTTATCAGGTAGGTAGCCGCGCTATGGCACCCGCCCATGAGGCGAGGTTCGATCATGGTCCCTGCACAATTCGAAAGTGTTCTGGCAAGAAAGTTAAACGCGTTTCTGCCCGCTGTCACTCGAGGAGGCCAAGTGCCTCGATGAGCTGCAATCCGCGCCCTCCAAGGTGAAGCGAGGTAAGCAACTCGTCCAAGAGGGTGAGGCCGCTCACGGGGTCTTCGTTCTGCAATCGGGCTGGGCTTGCAGCTATAAGGACCTGTCCAGCGGCGGTCGTCAGATCATCTCTTTCCCGATTGCAGGTGACTGCGTCGGCCTGCGCAGTGTCCTACTGCGGACCGCCGACCATTCATTCGAGGCCATCACCGATTCCGTCGTCAGCACGGTGGACGGCACCCGCATGTTGCAGGCCTTTAGCGAATTCCCTCGGCTCGGGGCGGCGATACTTTGGGCCGCATCGCGCGATGAGGCCATGGTGGTCGAACACCTTGTAAGCGTCGGGCGCCGCAGTGCCATCGAACGCACGGGACACTTCTTCATGGAGCTTGCAGAGCGCTTGCACTTGATCGGCTTGGCAAAGGAGGCCGAGTTCGCGTGTCCCCTGAGTCAGTACGTTCTAGCTGACGCACTCGGGCTTAGCGCCATCCACGTCAACAGAGTATTACGCCAACTTCGGGAACGAGGTTTGCTCACGGTCCAGAGGGGCAGAGTCCGAATTCATGATCTGAGCGGCCTGAGAAAACTATCGGGGTTTCGCGGCGGCTATCTGGACTCACGCGAGTGAAGCGATGGTACGCTGGTTCACTAACGCCATGGGGCTTGTCAGATCGTCTCCTCGGTGAAGGTCCAGGTCACCACTGGCCGAAGACGAGGTCCAGGGTTTGGCGCAAAGCTCTTCAGCTTGCGGCTCACGAATGTCGCCAGACGTCTGTCCAGCTCGCGTTGACTGCTCGGGCCGTCGCGATACTCGTCAACGAACGGTCGCGGAATGCGTAGGCTTATCGCGTCATGCGCGAAGTCGATACGTATCCTATGCAGTTCGCCGCCTGAAGCATCAGGCTCCGTATCGCTTAGAAACCGCAATATGGCGCTGTCCTGAAACAGTGGCCGCAGCAGCGCAAGCAGCTGCGACGGGGTGGTATCCATGTGGATTGTCCTCAATGCTTTGCCTCGCTGGCGTCAGTCGACGCGCGGCGATGGGTCTGCAGCAGCTCAACACTTTCTTGCATGATGCGGAGCAACCCCTCCGCGGAACGGGTATCCCGCCCCGTTCGTGTCAGATCCTCAAGCAGGCGCTCCTGCTTTGCCAATCGGATCTGCGCCCGAAAGATGATGAGGTCGATTCGCACCTTGTCGTTCAAATCAAGCGCGTCGCGGCCGGTGACGAGTATGCCCACCAAACCGTCGATCAGTGCACCCCCATCGAAGGGCTTGGAAAGGATCGGAGCCGGCGCCCACTTTTGAACGGCCGCCCCACTGTCTCCGGTCAAGAATAGGAAGGGCACCCAGCGTCGGTCGAGAGACACGCAAATAGGATCGACAGACTCTCGCCCGAGGCGTACGTCGAGCACGGCTGCTGTCAGGCTCGGGTCGTTGGCCGCCGCCAAGCCCGTACGCTGGTCTGTTGCCATGACGACGCTTGCGCCCGCATTCGTCAGTGTTGCCTCGATGTCAAAAGAGATGAGCGCTTCGTCCTCGGCGACGAAGATCGTCTGACCGGCGAGAGGCACCAGCCAAGCAGAACGGTCCATTGCGATTAAGATCTCTCGCGCGGTAGACGCGGAAGGCCGAGCCTTCGGTCACGCCCCTCAAACACAGCACTGCATGATCGTTCTGGAGGGGGCGGACTTGCCTTTGGGCAAGAACTACTGTGATGAACCACGCTAGCATGGAAACACGTGGGCGATTCTGCTTTTCTGTCATGCGGCTAATCCACGTTAGCAAAGATCGACACTGCACTGCCTTAGAAATGATCTGCGGCGGTTTAGTGCCTTGAGGGCCCAGCGGGGTCTCAAGCTCTCTCCGAGAGCCGGTCTTGCCATTCCTTCAATCGTCTCTCGGAGAGGCTGCCGCACACTTCGGACGCCTGGGCTCGCTCCTCAAATCGCTTTGGCCATTGCGGAGTGCCGGACAAAAACGGTAGTTCCATTGTGTCCGCTAGCGATTTCCACCCTGGCATCGAGTTCTTTGGCAAGCGCCTGTACGATGCTCGTCCCCAAGCCAGACTTGGCAGCGGCAGCACCGTTCACCGGCTTGCCAACGCCGTTGTCGGCAATCGACAACAACCACTCTAGTCCTTGGGAATCATAGGAAACCACGATCCGCCCGTCGGTCATTGATAGGGGGAAGGCGTGCTTCAAGGCGTTTATGACGCTTTCGATGACGATAAGCCCAATGCTGACCGCCTCGCTTGAGACCACCATCCCACCGCTGACTTTGGTCTCCAACGACACGGTGCGCGTCTCGCCGATGATAGAAGCGGCGAGCGTTTCGCACAGCTTCGACAGATAGGGGCCAAGGGCAATACGCTCACCGTGGCCTGATGCCTGAAGGTGCTGCTGCACGGCGGCGACCGAAAGCACGCGCTTGTGGGCGTCCTGGAGGTGGCCACGGGTCTCGTCCGATTGGACGCTTTTGGCCTTCAGCAAGAGAATACTGGCGATGATCTGCAGGCTGTTGGCGATGCGATGCCGCATCTCCTCCAGCAGGAGCTCCTTCTGGCGCATAAGATGCGCAAGCTCACGCTCAACTGCGCGGCGGTCGCTGATATCCTCGATTGCGAGCAGGAGCGCCATATGCGCGTTGCTCTCAGAAACTACCGTTCGTGCGTTGAGCAGCATGGTGCGACGGCCGATCTTGGGAAACTCGCGTTCGACCTCATAGCCGTCGAGCACCGACTCATCGGGGAGGATCTTTTCCAAAAGTGACCGCAGCGCCGGGATGTCCCACTGACCGTCGCCCAATGTGTAGAGGAGCCGTCCCTGCGTTTCATCGCAGTCCGCTTGAAACGTCTCGTAGAACGAGCGGCTAGCGGCGACGACGCGCAGATCCCTGTCCAGCACGAGCAACGGCTCGCGCACAGTGTCGACGATGGCGCGCGCGAGCGCCTGCCCGTCTTGAAATGCGGCAAACGGTTCGATGGTGCTCATGGGAGCCCCCTACGCCACGATGGCTCCAGCTGTGTTTGCGCTCTCATCCACCACACTGTCATGACGCCCGGCCTCCCTGTGTCTGGGGCTTAGTTGCGAGCGGCATGCACGTAGGTGGCGCCCGCCAGCTTTTCCAATCCACTGCGTTTGAGGATCACAATCGATCCTCGCCTTCTTTCGATCAGCCCGTCGCGCTCAAGCGCCTGCGCAGCGACGGTGACGCCCGGTCGTCTCACGCCAAGCATCAGAGCCAAGAATTCGTGCGTCAACGGGATTTCCGGCTCGTCGAGGCGGTCATCGGCCAAGAGCAGCCAACGTGCCAAACGCTCCTCAATGGTGCTCCGACCGTTCGCGAGCGCCGTCATAGCTGCCTGATCGAGGAAAGCGTGAACGCAACGGAGCATCGAGCGGTGCAGTGAGGCGTGCTGATCGATCGCTTGGCGCAGGACGCTCGCTTTGAGCCTTCGGCCTTTGCCCGCGACTTGAACGTAGGTCTCATTCTTCGGCGCGTCGTTGCCGAGGAGAACCGCGATACCGGTCATCCCCTCGCGCCCGATGATGCCGACTTCGATCGGACTTTTTCCGGCTCCGTCAGCGACTACGGAAGCAAACCCGCTGTCGGGAAAATAGACGCTGTCTATGCGCCGGTACGAGCGCTCCAGGACCTTGCGGACTGGAAGGTCCACGTCCTGGAGGTCGGCTTCGATGACCCGAAAATCCGATTCGGTGAGTCCGGCCAGAATCAGATTGGTTTGGCTGTTTGCCATTGCTCTTCCCTCTAAGGGGCAAGAGCACTCGCATCTCTCAGCCGCCCGCGCCCATGAAGAAGGCGGACGATCAGATACCCCTAACATGAAAGCATCGGCGCAAGGCACTAAACGTCCGATCTCGGACATTTTCCTGAAACGGGCCGTGAACAAGGGTGTTCGCATGCTGTGCGAGCGGCAATTTCGCAGCTACCGGTGTCATCTACGCATCCGGCAACGCCCCGGAACTCTCTAGTCACCGCGGGAAGCGTGACGTGGGCGCCAGTGGTATTACGAAGGCCGCAGAGAAGCGACGGTGACCGCTGCGTCGAGTTCAAGCATGCGCTGGCGAAGGAGCATTAAGTCGGTCGTGCGCGCGACAATGTCGGCTTCTATTGCGGCGCGGTCGGCTATTGCCACGCCCCCGGCTGTCAGCATGTTGCGTAGTAGATCGATTTCCTTTTCCACGACGCGGTATTCGTCGCCGCACCGCCGCTGCTCAACCAGCAAGGGACTTGGCTCAAATTTTGGCTGGGCATCGTCACCCCGGATGAGCCGCTCCATCGCCGCTACAAGAGCACCGTCAGCAGCGGGTTTGGAGATGTGCAGCGCATCTTTGCACGGACCTTCGACGTTGTTGTATCCGCTGTAGATCATAAAGGGGATGCCACGCTCTTTGAGACGTTGGCAGAGGATTGAACTGTTCCCGTCTCCAAGCGCGTGATCGAGAATGGCGCCGGAGAGACCGTCATGCTCCACGAGGATGAGCGCATGCTCGAGTGTGTTGGTCGTCGTGAGCGCGGCGCCGGTAGCTTCGAACTGCTGGGTGATGTCCATGACGATCAGAGGCTCGTCCTCGACGACGAGGATTGAGCGCCCCTCTAGAGAAGGACGTGCCATTCGATTTCCGATGGCGCGGCTAAGCGCAAACTGCCAGAGGCGGTGCGACCTTCGGCGGTCGCTTATGTCCCGAGCTGTCGATCAATCCTCACACGCGCAACAAGACGCGATGATCGACTAGGGGAGGCAAAGCCCGCGAAGCTGCGGCGGGCTCGGTGCTGCGTGAGTACCCTGTCAAACTACCTCAACGTTAGATTGTTGCATACCGTACATTGGTCAATCTGCGGACTTAGTGCCTAAGCGCCTAACGGGCCTGCAATTTATATATATTTAGGCCATGCAACGACCGCCCCCCACCAGAGGTGATCAGCTGTTCACCCGTGGAACGGTGAACGGGATCGCCCTGTCCCACCACGTGCGAAAGCGGTTCATTGTATGGCACCGTACATCGCCGCCAACGCGCGCGAGCGCTTCACGCTACCCCATTGCAGCGGCTGCGCTGGCCGGGCCGCCTCGCGCGATCCCAGCGCAATTGCTGCCGCGTCCGACATGGCCGGCGCGCGCTAACTTGGATCAGTGACGCGTTCCGGCTCCCTGCTAGCATGGGTCATCCAGAGACATGTCGTGCTCATACCTGTCAAGGAGCGTAAGTCATGAAGTCAGCCACAGCATTCGAGCCCGAAGACGTACGGTTGATGGGTGGGGCGTGCGACGAGGCTTGGAAGATTCTTCGAACGGCATTGGTCGTACCCTCCGAGGATTATCAAAAAAGCACCCGGAGTAGGATGGCCGCTCGGGTTATGGCGGCAGTAGAGGGCGGCGAGCGCGACCCCGGTCAATTGAAGGCCATCGCTCTAGGATAGCCGCATGCAATCGGACATTTCAGTCCTCGAACGCGCATTCCAGCTGGCTGCAACGGGCCGCTACGACACTGTTACTCAAATCAAGAGGCAACTGTACTCGGAGGGTTACGCGACCCTGCAGGTTTCAGGACCGACGCTGTTCAAGCAGCTCGTGGCGGAAATCTCCCACGCACGCAGTCTCGCCCCGACCGCAAGTCGCACCGCAGCTGAATAAACTGTCTTCTACGTTCGCGGACGAATCCGCTCCGCATCAGCAACTTGCTCCAGGTGTCGTCCGCTGACGGCATCTACGAGAGACCCGGCACAGGCAAACGTGCCGGGTCTTTTTCGTTAGGTGAGCTACGGACCGCGAAGATGGTCGAGTGTTACTTTTGGGGGAATAGCCGACGAAGGGGTTCGACCACCGAAAGCGTCCTGGTTGCTCGGTTGTGGACCGAACGAGATCAGGGCCAGCGTCGTGAGCGGAATGATCATCACCATCCTCGTCTAGAAAAGTCGGCCGGTCGTGAGCATCAACCGTTCCTCCTGCCAAATCACGTCGTGGTTTCAGACATAGAGAGATCGGCGCTCACAGTGATCGTCAACTGCCAAACGCCAGACGGGAACTGCCAAACAGGAGGGAGCCGTGCGAAGAAGCCCAGGAATTGGTGGCGGTCCCTACGGGAGTCGAACCCGTCTTTCAAGATTGAAAATCTCGCGTC
>CAZOOS010000032.1:4809-21214 GCA_964581475.1 uncultured Hyphomicrobium sp. | reverse complement strand
ATGGTGGGCGGTATAGGGATTGAACCTATGACCCCACGCGTGTGAAGCGTGTGCTCTACCGCTGAGCTAACCGCCCGACCTGATGCGCATATATAACGCGTCGGGCGGACCTTATGCGAGGCCCCGCCCGCAACTGTCAAGGCGCCAAGCCAACGCTTGGGTGCCAGCGTGCCTGGCCTGTCAGGCCAACTTGGCTTCGCCGGCGCGCAACTTGATGGAATCGATTTCCGAAGACGACAGGGAGCGCACGACGCGCAGCGTCGCCTCCTCGGAAGCCCCGGCTTTCTTGCGCGCCGCCTCGACCGCCTTATCGGCCGATCCGATGGCAACGTTGAAGAATTGGAACGTCGGTGACGTGAGTTCCGCCGGGCGCCACTTGGCTCCCTCGGGCTGCACTCTGGGAACGCCGGGGATCGTCAGTTGAACAACCCATCCGGAAGCTGCTGCTTGTTGGCTCATGCGCGGCACTATCGTCTGCGCCGCCGCCCGGCGCAAGCCGCATCCGGAAGGTCCCTAATCACCGTCCTTTCCGAGCAACTACGGCCGACTGGGGCGGGCCGATCACCACGGAAGCAGCAAATATGGACGCCCCTTCACAGTCAGCGCGGCAAATGCAACGATCCGCCCGCATCTGCCGATTCCGCGGGTCGCGCGGCAGACTTGCACGGGACGACGAAGCATCGGCCGCTGCTAAGCAAAATCCCAAAAATAATGCGCCGACGGGGGAGCCATGGGTAACGCTGAAGAGCAGCATCGCAACTTCGTGTTTTCGTTGGGGCTGGAGCGGCTCGGGCTCGTTGCGCTGAAGGCTCCCACGTTCGTCGCCGTCTTCGCCGTCCTTGCCACCATTCTCGGCCTCATCGGCGTCCTCAAGCTGCAGGTCGACGATTCCCTGTCCGAATTGTTTCGCACCAACACCGAAGAATTCCGCCGCTACGAGGCGATCGACAAGCGCTTTCCCTCCAGCGAGTACGATGTGCTGGTGGTGGTCGAGGGGCCGGACCTGTTGAAGCGCAAGCAGCTCGAGGCGTTCGCCGGCCTGACGACGGAGCTGCAACTCGTCGACGGCGTCTCCGGCCTCGTCTCCATGCTGTCGGCGCGCACTAAGCCCGATGCGTCAGGGTATGCGGCGCCGCTCGTCCCCGACGAATTGCCGGAGGATGGACCTGCCTACGACGCGATGATCGCCACCCTCAAGGCCAACGACATCGTCAAGGGCAAGTTCCTTTCGGACGACGGCGAATTGGCGATGATCATCATCGCCCTCGACCGCAAGGTGGTGGAGGAAAAGACCGCCCGGGTGGTCATCGGCGAGATCAACGCGGCGGTCGACGAGCAGCTAAAGGGTACCGGCCTGGCCGCCAAGATGACCGGCGCGCCGGTGATGCAATTGGAGATCCGCAACGCCGTCGAGCGCGATCAGATCCTCTATAACGGCCTCGGGCTGCTGTTCGGCGCCGTCATCGCCGTCATCTTCTTCCGGCGCGTATCCTTGATGCTGGTGGCGGCGCTGCCGCCGCTGCTGGCTGTGATCTGGTCGCTCGGCATCCTCGGCTGGATGGGGTTCAAGCTGAACCTCTTCCTCAACGTCATGACCCCGTTGATCATGGTCATGGGCTTTGCCGACAGCATGCAGATGGTGTCAGCCATCCGCATCCGCCTGCGCGAAGGTGACAACCGCTTCGAGGCGGTGCGCTTTGCCGTCACCATCGTCGGGCCGGCCTGCGTGCTGGCGCACGGCGTCGCCTTGCTGGCGTTCCTCGCTTTGCTGTTCTCCGATTCCGGGCTGATCCGCACGTTCGGCGAGGCCGGCGCCATCGCCGTCTGCGTCTCGTTCGTCGCCGTCATTCTGGTGCTGCCGATCCTTGCCATCATGTTCATCCGCAACGAGGAGACGCTGGCCAAGGATCACACGCCGGCCGACGCGCTGATGGACAGCCTCGGCACCATCGTCGGCGAGATCGTCGACCGAGTGGTGTACCGGCCCTATCTCTATACGTTCATGGGCATCGCCCTGTTCTTCCTGTTCGGCGCCGCCTTCGCCGACCTGCCGACGCGCTACCGGCTCGCCGATCAGGTGCCCGACCGCGAGCAGGCGCTGGATGCCACGAGCCGCATCGACCAGAAGCTGACCGGCGCCAATCCGGTGCACGTGATGATCGAGTGGAGCGACGGCACGCCGCTCTACTCCCTGAAGACGCTCGACGTCATCGGCCAGGTGCACAACGCCCTCGAGAAGGAAGCCGGCCTTGGCAACGTGTGGTCGGTCGAAAGCCTGCGGCGCTGGCTGCGCGAGGCGGGCGACGACAACATCGAGACGGTGCAGAAGTTCGTCGGCTTCCTGCCCGACCACCTCGTGCGTCGCTTCATAGCCGCCGAGAACAACGCCGTGCTGGTCACCGGCCGTCTGCCGGACGTCGACTCAAGCCAGATCCTGCCCGTGGTCGAGAAGATCGACCGCTCGCTCGATCCGATCCGCGCGGCCAACCCGAGTTATCAGATTTCGGTCACCGGCCTGCCGGCCATCGCCGCCCGCAACAGCGCGCGCATGATCGATCAGTTGAAGGAGAGCATTCCCATCTGCGTCGCCTTCGCCGGCGTGCTGCTCGGCCTCGCCTTCCGCTCGCCCTTCGTCGCCGTCGTCAGCCTGCTGCCGGGCCTGTTCCCGGTCTTGGCCTCCGGCGCGCTGCTGTGGGCGCAAGGCGCCGGGCTCGAGTTCGCCTCGGTGGTGGCGCTGCTCGTCGTCTTCGGCCTCGGCATCGACGCGCTCATCCACTTCCTCAACCGGTTGCGCTTGGAGGAACGCAAGGGCGACGCGCCCGAGCACGCCATCCGCCGCGCGCGCGTGCTGGTTGGCCCGGCCATCATCCTGACGACCATCGTGCTCGCCTTCGGCCTCGGCGTGACGGTGTTCTCCGACCTGCCCTCGCTGCGCACGTTCGGGCTCGTCTGCGGGTTTACACTGCTCGCCTCGCTGATCGCCGACCTCGTCTTCCTGCCGGCGACGATCATGGTCGGGCGGCGGCTATGGCCGCACAAGCCCGGCGCTCCGGACTAGGACGGCATGAGCCGCGCGATGGCCGGCTCCAGCTCGCTGAAATGGTCGATGACGACGTCGGGCGAGAACTCGCGCACCGGTGTTTCCGTATAGCCGAAGCTGACGCCGATGACCGGCACACCCGCCGCCTTCGCCGTTGCGACGTCGACGCCGCTGTCGCCGATCATGATGGCGCGCGCCTTGTCGCCGCCGGCCAGCTTGATGGTGCCGAGCAGCGCATCGGGATGCGGCTTGGCCGAGCGCAGCGTGTCGCGCCCGGCGACGGCCGTGAAGTACCGGCTCATGTCGAGCGCATCGAGTAGCAGCCGGGACATGCCTTCCATCTTGTTGGTGCACACCGCGAGCTTCACGCCTGCAGCCTGGAACTTGTCGAGCAGCGGCAGCAGGCCTTCGAACGGCCGGCTGCCGACGGCGATGTGGCTGCCGTAATAGTCGAGATAGCGGGCGAGCAGCGCCTCGTGCTGCGCCGGTGTCATGCGGTCGGCCGCCGGCCCCACGGCGCGCTCGATCATGTGCCGCGCGCCGTAGCCGACGAACGGCCGCAAAGTCTCCTCGTCGACCCGGGGGAGGCCCAAGTGATCCATGACATGATTGGTCGAGGCGACGAGATCGGGCGCCGTGTCGACGAGCGTGCCGTCGAGATCGAAAACTAGGGTCAGGTCGCGCATGCATCCTCGGATAGCGCACGACGGGCGACAACGAGAGCCGCCGTGGCGCCGCAGGCGGGGTTATGTAACTTGAAACCGGGGGGAGCGCATCTTAGACAAAGGCGGGCTAGCCAATCTGTCGTAACCCGGTGTCGCCATGGACAAAAACGTCATCACGCTGCTCAAGACGCAAGCCTTCATCGATGGGGCCTGGGTGGGCGAGGCGGCCATGCCGGTCATCGACAAGGCCACGGGCGAGGAGATCGCCCGCGTTCCGGCCATGGGTGCCACCGAGACCAATGCGGCCATCGAGGCGGCGCACCGCGCTTTTCCGGCTTGGTCGAAGCTGCTCGCCAAAGAGCGCGCCAAGATCATCCGCCGCTGGTACGAGCTGATCATCGAGCACGCCGACGAGCTGGCGCTGCTGCTCACCAAGGAGCAGGGCAAGCCGCTGGCCGAGGCCAAGGGCGAGATCATCTACGGCGCCGCCTTCGTCGAGCTGTTCGCCGAGGAAGCCAAGCGCGTTTACGGCGAGACGATCCCCACGCACAAGCACGATGCCCGCGTCGTCATCATGAAGCAGCCGATCGGCGTCGTTGCCGCCATCACGCCGTGGAACTTCCCCTCGGCGATGATCACGCGCAAGGTTTCGCCCGCGCTCGCCGCCGGCTGCACGGTCGTCGTCAAGCCGGCCGAGGATACGCCGCTCTCCGCCCTGGCGCTCGCCGAGCTGGCGCAGCGGGCCGGCGTGCCCAAGGGCGTCCTCAACGTCGTCACCGCCAAGGACCCGGTTCCCGTCGGCCGCGCGCTGACCGAGAACCCGCTGGTGCGCATGGTGACGTTCACCGGCTCGACCGAGGTCGGCAAGATCCTCATGGAGCAGGCGGCGCGCACCGTGAAGCGCGTCGGCATGGAGCTGGGCGGCAACGCGCCGTTCATTGTGTTCGACGACGCCGATCTCGATCGTGCGGTCGCCGGCGCCATTGCCTCCAAGTTCCGCAACGCCGGGCAGACATGTGTGTGCGCCAATCGCTTCTTGGTGCAGGAGGGAGTCTATGACGCGTTTACCGAAAAGCTTACTGCGGCGGTGAAGAAGCTGAAGGTCGGCGCCGGCACCGAGTCCGGCGTGACCGTAGGGCCGCTGATCAACAAGGATGCCGTCCGCAAGGTCGAGGAACACGTTGCCGACGCCATCGCGCACGGCGCCAGTGTCGTCGCCGGCGGCAAGCCGTCCAAGCTCGGCGGCAACTTCTACGAGCCGACCGTGCTCACCGGCGTCACGCCGCAGATGAAGGTCGCGCGCGAGGAGACATTCGGCCCCGTCGCGCCGCTGGTCCGCTTCAAGACGGAAGAGGAAGCTGTGCGCATGGCCAACGACACGCCGTTCGGCCTCGCCGCCTACTTTTTCACCCGTGATCTGGGCCGCTGCTGGCGCGTCGCCGAGGCATTGGAGTACGGGATCGTCGGCGTCAACGAGGGCATAACCTCGACCGAGATCGCGCCCTTCGGCGGCATGAAGGAGAGCGGCATCGGCCGCGAGGGCTCGCATCACGGCATCGAAGAATTCCTCGAGACCAAGTACACCCTCATGGGCGGACTCTAGAGATCGTTGCAACTCGCTCTTGCGTCTGCTGCGGCTTGCGCGTACGGCAGCGGCATTCGACGGCCATCGCGGGGAAAGCCATGAGCAACGATGCCTTGAAGGCCGCAGCGGCCGAGCGGGCGCTGGAGTATGTCGAGAACGGCATGCGGCTCGGTCTCGGCACCGGCTCGACGGCGGCGAAATTCGTCAACTTGCTCGGCAAGAAAGTGTCGGCCGGTCTCGATGTCGTCTGTGTCGCCACCTCGCAGGCAACGCAGGCGCAGGCCGAGGCGCTGGGCATCCGCATGTCGACGCTCGACGAAATGCCGTTCCTCGATCTCACCGTAGACGGCGCCGACGAGGTGGACGGCGACTTGCGGCTGATCAAGGGCGGCGGCGGCGCACTTTTGCGCGAGAAGATCGTCGCCACCGCCTCCGGGCGCATGGTTGTCATCGCCGACGCCTCGAAGAAGGTCGAGACGCTCGGCGCCTTTCCGCTGCCGCTCGAGGTGGTGCCGTTCGGCCTGACGGCGACGCGCAATATGATCACGGCGCTCGCGGCCGACGCCGGGTGCGAAGGTGAGATCAGCGTGCGCATGCTGTCTGGCGGCAAGCCGTTTCTCACCGACAGCGGCAACCTCATTCTCGATTGCCATTTCGGCCGCATCGATGAGCCGGAGGAACTGGACGAGGCCCTGAAGCTCATCCCCGGCGTGGTCGAGAACGGCTTGTTCATCGGCATCGCCGATCTTGCCGTCATTGCCGGTGACAGCGGCATTACCTTGATCGGCGCCGAGGAAGGCGACGCGCCGATCAGCCTCGAATAAGTAGAAGCTGCCGCTTACGGCCGATCCCGATGCCCCAGTACGACTACAACCTGTTCGTCATCGGCGCTGGTTCGGGCGGCGTGCGCGCCGGCCGCATCGCCGCCGGCTACGGCGCCAAGGTGGCCATCGCCGAGGAGTACCGCGTCGGCGGCACATGCGTGATCCGCGGCTGCGTGCCCAAGAAGCTTCTCGTCTACGCCAGCCGCTTCGCCGACGACTTCGAGGACGCGCGCGGCTTCGGCTGGACGGTGCCCGAGCCGACCTTCGACTGGCCGACGCTGATCGCGGCGAAGGACAAGGAGCTGGCCCGCCTCGAAGCGGCGTACCGCACGACGCTCGGCAAGGTCGGCGTCGAGCTGATCGAGGAACGGGCGACCGTCGTCGGGCCGAACGCGGTGAAGCTCGCCAAGTCGGGCCGCACGATCACGGCGGAGAAGATTCTAATTGCGACCGGCGGTAAGCCCTGGCTCGCCGAGCCGCGGCCCGGTATCGAGCACGTCATCACCTCCAACGAGGCGTTCGATCTGCCGCGCCTGCCCAAGAGCATCATCGTCGCCGGCGGCGGCTATATCGCCATGGAGTTCGCCGGCATCTTTTCGAAGCTGGGCGTCGACACCACCATCGTCTACCGTGGCGACAAGGTCTTGCGTGGCTTCGATGAGGATTTGCGTGACCGCGTCACCGATGCCTATGCCGCCCAGGGCATCCGTTTTTCGTTCGGCCACATCTTCACGCATTTCGAGAAGACCGCCGCCGGCCTCGTCGGTCATCTCACCAACGGCACGACGCTGGAGGCCGAGCAGATCATGTTCGCCATCGGCCGCACACCCAATACCGGGGGGCTCGGTCTCGACAAGATCGGCGTCGAGCTCGGATGGAACGGGCATGTCGTCGTCAACGAATATTCGAAATCGTCGGTCGACAGCATCTTCGCCGTCGGCGATGTAACGGATCGGGCCGCACTGACGCCGGTCGCCATCCGCGAGGGTCACGCCTTCGCCGACACGGAGTTTGGCAGCAATCCGCGCATGATCGAGCACATGCTGATCCCGACGGCCGTGTTCTCGACGCCCGAGATCGCCAGTATCGGCCTGCCTGAGCACACGGCGCGCGAGCGTTGCACCAAGCTCGACATCTACAAGGCGGCATTCCGGCCGATGAAGGCGACCCTCTCCGGACGCGACGACCGCATGTTCATGAAACTCATCGTCGACGGCGAGAGCAACAAGGTCGTCGGCTGCCATGTGCTGGGGGAGGACGCGGCCGAGATCATCCAGATGGCGGCCATTGCGCTGCGCCTCGGGGCCACCAAGGCCGACTTCGACAACACCATGGCGCTGCACCCGACCTCGGCCGAGGAACTCGTCACCATGCGCGAGAAATGGGTGGCGCCCACCGAAGCCGCCTGCTGAACCATACCCATGCACGTCGGAGACTCGAGATGCCTCGGCTGAAGGACAAGATCGCGCTCATCACCGGCTCGGCCGCCGGCATCGGCCTGGCCACGGCCGAGCTGTTCGCCGCCGAAGGCGCCCACGTCTACATCGCCGATGTCGACGGTGTGGGTGCCGAGAAGGCGGCGCAGGCGCTTGTCGCCAAGGGTCTCGGCGCCACGGCGGTGACAGTCGATGTCTCGCGCGGCCAGGACGTCACGGCGCTCTTGCGCACCATCGAGCAAAAGCACCAACGCCTCGACGTCGTCGTCAACAACGCCGGCATCAATATCCGCACCGACTTCCGCCACATGACCGATGCCGACTGGACGCGCCTGCGCGAAGTGAACCTCGACGGCATCATCCGTGTCGCGCGCGATGCTTTCCCGCTGATGAGGGCCTCCGGGCGGGCGTCGCTGATCAACCTCGCCTCTATCATGGGGCATCGCGGCATGCGCACGCTGGCCGCTTACGGCGCCACCAAAGGCGCCATCTCGGCGTTGACTCGCGGGCTGGCGGTCGAATATGCGCCATTCGGCATTCGCGTGAACGCGCTGGCGCCCGGCTTCATCGAGACGGCGCTGACCGAGCGCGTGCTGCGGGTCGAGGCTTTCTCCAAGGCGCTGCTGGAGCAGACGCCGCTGCGCCGCTTCGGCACCTCGGAGGACGTCGCCCGCGCGGCCTTATTCTTTGCCTCGGACGAGAGCGCCTTCATCACCGGTGCAGAGCTCGCCATCGACGGCGGCATGCAAGCGACGCTGTGAGACGCCTCCTGCCGCCCGACTTCACCTCTTCCATGGGGAGAGGTCGACCGGGCCTCGGATGGAATCCTACGTGCCGGCGACGGTTTCGGCGATGAGCTGGTCGACGACCCCGACCAGGGCGGCGTCAACGCTGGCGCCGTCCGTCAGCAGCTTCTTGTAGCGCGCCACCTGCCGGTCGGCGCTGGTGCCGCCGGTCGCAATGTTGAGCGCGTGCCGCACCTCGCGCTCGCAGCCGAGAACCGCGGCATCCTCGGCGATGAGATCGAGCAACTCGTCGATCAGCGAGGCAAAAGGCACGAGCTTGCCCTTGCCGAAGTCGAACAGCGTATCGGTGACGCCGTAGCGTTGCGCGCGCCAGCGGTTCTCCTCGATCAGGAACGACGGGTAGGAGCGCCACTTTTGATTGGCGGCGCGCAGCCGCCACAGCAGGCGCAGCGTGCAGGCGTAGAGAGCCGCGATGGCGATGGCGTCATCGATGCGCGTGCACACGTCGGTGACACGCATTTCCAGCGTGGGAAATCTGGCCGACGGCCGCAAGTCCCACCAGATCTTCGTGGCGTCTTCGATGACCTTGTTGCGCACCAGCACGTCGACGGTGCGCTGAAATTCGCCGAAACTCTCGAAGCGCTGCGGCAGCCCGGTGCGCGGCAGCTCGTGGAACACGGCGAGGCGGTAGCTCTTGAGGCCGGTATCCTCCCCCTGCCAAAAGGGCGACGAGGTCGACAGCATCAAAAGGTGCGGCAGGAAATAGCGCACCTGGTTCATCAGATCGATGCGCAGCTCGTCGTCGTCGATGGCGACGTGCACGTGCATGCCGCAGATGGCGAGCCGGCGTCCGATACCGGCAAAGTCCTGGGCCAGCGCCTGGTAACGCGCCTTGGGCGTCGTCTCGAGCGTCGAGCGGTCGGCAAAGGGATGCGTCGAGGCGGCGATCGGCGCGATGTCGTATTTTTGGGCAACGTCGGCGATGGTGCGCCGCAGCCCGGCGAGCTCTTTGCGGGCGGCTCTAAAGTCTTTGAGGACGCTGGTGCCGATTTCGATCTGCGAGCGGAAGAACTCGGGCGCCACCCGCTTGCCAAGCGCCTGCTCACACTCCTTCATGAGCTCGGTCGGCGCCGCGGCAAAGCCACGGCTCTCGAGGTCGACGAGGTGGTACTCTTCCTCGATGCCGAAGGTAAAGGAGGGTTCCCTGGCGCTCATGACCCGCTCGTTGGCGTATGCAACATTCCCGCGCCCGGTCGCTGGTCATGCCGCCCCGGGTAGCTTATATGCTGCGACGAATGGCATAATGCCCTGAAATCGATGCGCTTGCGTTACCGCGCTGGACGACTTCCGGCCCCGCATCGCGCCGAAGGAGAGTTGGAGATGGCGGTCGCGTGGTCCCCGGATAGCTGGCGGTCGAAGCCTATCGTCCAGGTGCCGGATTACCCGGACCAGGTCGCGCTTGCCGACGTGGAAGCCAAGATCGCCTCCTACCCTCCGCTCGTCTTCGCCGGCGAGGCAGACAAGCTCAAGCGCGCCCTCGCCGACGTCGCCGCCGGCAACGCCTTCCTGCTGCAGGGCGGCGACTGCGCCGAGAGCTTTGCCGAGCACGGCGCCAACCACATCCGCGAATTGTTCCGCGTCTTCCTGCAGATGGCGGTGGTCCTCACCTATGCCGGCGGCGTGCCGGTGGTGAAGGTCGGGCGCATCGCCGGCCAGTTCGCCAAGCCGCGCTCCTCGCCGACCGAGAAGGTCGACGGCAAGGAGCTGCCGAGCTACCGCGGAGACATCATCAACGGCGGGGCCTTCACGGAAGCGGATCGCATCCCCAACCCGCAGCGTCAGCTCGAGGCGTATCGGCAGTCGGCGGCGACGCTGAACTTGCTGCGCGCCTTTTCCGAAGGCGGCTATGCCAGCCTCGACAACGTGCTGCGCTGGTTGCTCGACTTCGAGCACAAGAGCCCGTTCGGCAAGAAGTACCGCGAGATGGGCGAGCAGATCCAAACCGCGCTGCGCTTCATGCGCTCGTGCGGCGTGACAGCCGACAGCGTGCCGGCGCTGGGCCGCACCTCGTTCTATACGAGCCACGAGGCGCTGCTGCTCGGTTATGAGCAGGCGATGGTGCGTCGCGACGAAGCCGGCGGCACGCAGGCGCCGTACGCCACCTCGGGTCACATGTTGTGGATCGGCGACCGCACGCGTCAGCCCGATCATGCCCACGTCGAGTTCCTGCGCGGCATACGCAATCCCGTCGGCGTCAAGGTCGGACCGACGCTGGATGCCGACGGCTTGCTGCGCCTCATCGACATCCTTAGCCCGACCGACGAGCCCGGCCGCCTGACGCTCATCTGCCGCTTTGGGTCCGACAAGGTGGAGAAGCACCTCCCGGCGCTGATCCGGGCCGTCAAGCGCGATGGCCGCGTCGTCGTCTGGTCGTGCGATCCCATGCACGGCAACACCATTAGCGCCGCCAGTGGTTTCAAGACGCGACCCTTCGACCGCATTCTCAAAGAGGCGGAGGCGTTCTTCGACATCCACCGCGCCGAGGGCACGACGGCCGGCGGCATCCATGTCGAGATGACCGGCTCGCCGGTTACCGAGTGCACCGGCGGAGCTTCGGCGAACATTTCCGAGGCGCAATTGAAAGAGCGCTACGACACCCTGTGCGATCCGCGCCTCAACGCTGACCAGGCATTGGAGCTCGCCTTCCTGATCGCCGAGCGGCTGAAGCAACAGCGAGACGATCTCGGCAGCGCGCCGGCGCCGCTTACCGCCTTCGCCTGACATTGGTTGGCTGCGGTATAGGAGCCCCAGCGGCACTCTTATGACGACCGCCCCCACGCATTTGAAGATCGCGATCGCTCAGGCGAACCCGACGGTGGGTGACATCGACGGCAACGTAGCCAAGCTGCGCGACATGCGTGCGCGAGCGGCCGTTCTCGGTGCCGATCTCGTCGTCTTCTCCGAGCTGTTCGTCACTGGCTATCCGCCTGAGGATCTCGTCCTCAAGCCGGCGTTTCCCGCCGCGGCGCGCGCCCGCGTCGAGGCGCTGGCCGCCGAGCTGGGCCCCGGCCCCGGCGTGTTCGTCGGCACGGTCTGGCCCGAGGCCGGCCACGTCTACAACGCCGCCGTGCTCATCGATAACGGCAAGATCGAAGCCGTGCGCTTCAAGGTCGACCTGCCCAACTACGGGGTGTTCGACGAAAAGCGTGTGTTTACATCCGGGCCCATGCCGGGTCCGGTCAACTTTCGCGGCGTTCGCCTCGGCGTGCCCATTTGCGAGGACATCTGGGCCCCGGACGTCGTCGAATGCCTGTCGGAGTGCGGCGCCGAAATTCTCATCACTCCCAACGGCTCGCCGTTCGACTGGACGAAACCCGACGTGCGCATGAACATCGCCGTCGCCCGCGCCGTCGAGAGCGGCCTGCCGCTCGTCTACGTCAACCAGGTCGGTGGTCAGGACGAGCTCGTTTTCGACGGGGCTTCGTTCGTGCTCAACGCCGACCATAGCCTCGCGGTGCAGTTGCCGGCGTGGGAGGAAGCGCTGGTGCTCACAGCCTGGACGAGGACGGACGCGGGCTGGCGCTGCCAACCCGGCGAGCGGGCCGTGATCGATCAGGGCGATGCGGCGGCCTATCAGGCATGCGTGCTCGGCGTGCGTGACTATGTCGAGAAGAACGGCTTCCCCGGCGTCATCCTCGGACTCTCCGGCGGCGTCGACAGCGCCCTGGTGGCGGCGATCGCGGTCGACGCGTTGGGCCCGCAGCGCGTGCGCGCGGTGATGATGCCGTACCGCTTCACGTCGAGTGACAGTATCCGCGACGCCGACGCCTGTGCCAGGGCGCTGGGCGTCACCTACCAGACGCTACCCATCGAAAAGTCCGTCAGCGGCATTAGCAAGAGCCTCGAGCCGGCGCTGGCGGGTACGCAGGCCGATACCACCGAGGAGAACATCCAGGCGCGCGCCCGCGGCATCGTTTTGATGGCGCTGTCCAACAAGTTCGGCGGCATGGTCCTCACCACCGGCAACAAGTCGGAGATGTCGGTCGGCTACGCCACCCTCTACGGCGACATGAACGGCGGCTACAACCCGATCAAGGACCTCTACAAGATGGAGGTCTACCGGCTGGCACGCTGGCGCAATGCGCACGTGCCACAGGGCGGTAAAGGGCCGGCCGGCGAGGTGATCCCGCAGAGCATCATCACCAAGGTGCCCACCGCGGAGTTGCGCCCCAACCAGACCGACCAAGATTCGTTGCCGCCCTACGAGGCGCTCGACGACATCCTCGTGTCGCTGGTCGAAAAGGAGATGCCGCTGGCCGAGATTGTCCAACGCGGGCACGCGGCGGAAACGGTGAAGAAAATCGAGCGCTTGCTGTATCTTGCGGAATACAAGCGTCGGCAGGCGCCGCCGGGTGTCAAAATCTCTTCACGCAACTTCGGGCGCGATCGGCGCTATCCCATCGTGAACAGGTTCCGCGAGACGACGTGAGCGCGCGGTTCGTGATAACGAATCTCATCCCGACGCTTTCGGCAACCGCGATGCGTGGGCATCGACGCGCTGACACGCGCCGCCTTCGAAGCGCAGATGCAAGACGTCCGCTTTAGCGGACGCAGCGCGGGGTCCTGCGAAGCCGTTCCGACACAATAGGATTTCACGAATCAGCTCTTAATGCCGGTCCAAGGGATATGGACCGGCAGCACATGCACATCGTCAGGTTACAGCGAGCGATTGGGGCGGCTGCGGTAGGCGGCGCGCTGATCGTGCTGGCGCCTGCGGCGCACGCAGGCCCTGCCAGCGACTGCTGCATGGATCTCGAAGCACGCATCGAAGAGCTCGAGGCGACGACGGCCCGCAAGGGCAACCGGAAGGTCAGCGTCGAAGTCTATGGTCTCGTCAACCAGGCGCTGCTCGGCTGGTACGACGGCAAGGATGCCGACGTCTACGAGGTCACCAACGACAACCAGCGCACGCGCTTCGGTTTCAAGGGCAAGGCCAAGATCGACAAGGACTGGGAAGCCGGCTTCAAGATCGAGATCGGCGTCCGCTCGGCCAACTCCAAGCGCGTCAGCCAGATCGACCCCAAGGGCGACGACAACCCGGATGACGTCGGCTTCGATCTGCGCGAGATCTCCTGGTACCTGAAGGAGAAGCACCGCGGCACGCTTCTCGTCGGCCTCAGCAACGCCGCCACCGACAAGATCACCGAGATCAACCTTACGCAGACGGAATCGTTCGCCAAGTACTCCGACGTCGAGGACACCGGTCTCGGCATGCTGCTGCGCTCGGCCGTCAACGGACGCCTGACGAGTAGCGGCATTTCCTGGCGCCGCCTCATCGGCGACAGCGGCGACCAGCCGGGCGAAGGCGAGCGCGGCTTCGATATGGTGAAGTACGAGTCGCCCGCCCTGCACGGGTTTTTTCTGTCGGCTTCGCTAGCTACGAAGGAGTTCTGGGACGTGGCGCTGCGCTACAAGGGCGAGTTCGGCGACGTCAAGTTCGAGGCCGGTGTCGGCTACCTCGAGGTGATCGACGGCGCCGAGCTTGCGGTTTGTGCCGGCGCGGAGGTCGACAATACCGCCTTCGACGGTACGGTTCACTCAAACCAGGACTGCCAAAGCTACGGCGGATCGTTCAGCGTCCTACACGAGAAGTCTGGCCTGTTCCTGAATTTCGGCACCGGCTTGAAGGTGGACAGCCTGATCCGCGACACGCAGCGCTTCTCCGGCACCAATGTGGACGAAGCTCAGTTCTTCTGGGCGGCGCAGGGGGGCGTTGAAAAGAAGTTCAACGACCTCGGCAAGACCACCATCTATGGCGAGTACTACAACTACGATGGCGGTGGCGGCACCCGCCGCACGGTCAGGGCCGGGGACGCACTCAATCCGACCGGCGTCGGCAACTGGGCCGAGTGGTATACCGACGTCGATATTTTCGGTGCGGGCATCGCCCAGGGCATCGATAAAGCGGCGATGATCCTCTACCTCTCATATCGCCACGTCGAGGGCGAGCTTCAGCTGCGGCAGCTCAATGGTACCGTGGCCAACGGCCCGATCGCCGATGCGCCGCTCGACGATCTCGATCTGCTGCTGACCGGCGCGGTCATAAAGTTCTGACCAAGCAGGCGGCTGGGGCTTCCTGCATCCATCCCGACCTTGAGTTCTCGCATGCGGGCCTTATAGGTTGCAGCCCATTCGCCGCCTGGAACAAAGCCCCCCATGGCCCCCATCGTTCGCTTCGCGCCGAGCCCCACGGGCCGACTTCACGTCGGCAACATTCGCACCGCGTTGCTCAATTGGCTGTTCGCGCGACAGACGGGCGGCACGTTCTGGCTGCGCCTCGACGACACGGACGTGCAGCGATCGACGGAGGAATTCGCCGACGGCATCCGCCATGACCTCGAATGGCTCGGCCTCAACTGGACCCGCGAGGAGCGCCAGTCGGCGCGCACCGGCCGCTACGTGGCGGCTGCCGAAAGGCTGAAAAGCCTCGGTCGCCTCTATGCCTGCTACGAGACGGAGGACGAGCTCGACCGCAAGCGCAAGCGCCAGCTCGCGCGCGGGTTGCCGCCCATCTACGATCGCACGGGGCTCAAGCTGACGGAGGCGGAACGCGTCACCCTGGAAGGGGAGGGCCGCCAGCCGCACTGGCGCTTCCGGCTCGCCAACTCGGAGGACGGCCTGGCACCGCTACCGACCATCGTGTCGTGGAACGACCTTATCCGCGGCGATCAGACGGTCGACGTCGGCTCGCTGTCCGATCCGGTCGTCATTCGCGCCGACGGCTCGTTCCTTTACACCTTCACCAGCGTTGTCGATGACGCCGAATTCGGCATCACGCATGTCATTCGCGGCGAGGATCACGTCACCAACAGCGGCGTGCAGATGCAGATCTTCGAGGCCCTGGAGGCGGACCCGCCGGCCTTCGGCCACCACAGTCTGCTTGTCGGCGCGGATGGCCAGGCGCTGTCGAAGAGACTGGGTGCGCTGTCGATCGCCAGCCTGCGCGAGGACGGCCTCGAGCCGTTGGCGCTCGCCGCCTATACGGCGCTGATCGGTACGTCCGACGCGATCGAGCCGCAGGAGAGCCTCGACGAGCTCGCCCGCCTGTTTGCCTTCGACAAGATATCGACCGCGCCTGCGCGTTTCGATGCCGACGAGTTGCGCGGCTTGAACGCCAAGCTACTGCATATGCTGCCGTACGACCGCGTCGCCGCGCGCCTGGAGCAGCGCGGCATCGACGGCGGACCTGCCTTCTGGTCGGCCGTGCGCGGCAACCTCGGCGTTCTCGATGACGCCAGTGACTGGTGGACCATAGTGAGCGGCGCGACGCAGCCGCTGATCGAGGATCGCGAGCTGACCGACAAGGCGGCGGCGCTACTGCCGGAAGAGCCTTGGGATGCCACAACCTGGGACGCCTGGATCGCCGCCCTGAAGGCGGCGAGCGGGCGCAAGGGGCGCGCGCTCTTCCATCCACTGCGCCTGGCGTTGACAGGGCGCGAGGACGGACCGGAATTGAAGCTGTTGCTGCCGCTGATCGGCCGCGATCGGACGGAGGCGCGGCTGCTCGGCCGCACGGCCTGAGGGTCGTCAGTGAATGATGTCGGAACGTGTGCCGTCGAGCTTGCGCATGCGGGCGGTGGGCAACACGTGGCCGGCCGGGAGGCCCCAGCCGTGCCGGGCCGTCTCGATGTAGCCCAACTGCTCGAAGAAGCCCGCGGCGTTGAGTGTCGCGCTGATCTCCAGCGCCCGGTAGCCGGCGGTCGCCGCCTCGACCTCCAGGTACTCGATCAGTCGCGTGCCGAGGCCGTTGCGAGCGAACAGCGGATGCACGAACAGGGCGACGACGCGGGCGGTCGGGCTTGGCGCTTCACCGACGCTCCAGGAGGCAATGCCGACCATGTCCGATCCCACCCAGGCGCCATAGGTCCGGTTGCCGAGCAGCACATCCGCATAGTGCGGACTGCGCACGAATTCGGTGAACGCTTCCACGTCGGCGGCGGAATAGTGCTCCTTGGCGCCGCGCGCGAAGGCCGACCCTACGACATAGCGCGCCGTCGACAGATGATCGACGCTCAGGGCGCGGATCTCCATCAGGGTGAGGAGACTGTC
>CAZOOS010000032.1:0-4709 GCA_964581475.1 uncultured Hyphomicrobium sp. | reverse complement strand
TCGGCAGGCGCGGCGCACTTCGATTGGCACGCCTCGGCGTCCTGCTCGAAGTGGCTCGGCAGCGTCGAGAAGCTCACCGGGAAGTAGTAGCCGTCGCACAGGCGCACGCACACGGTGCGATAGGTGGCTCCCGAATGCGTGCCGCCGAAGGGCGTCCAGCGGCCCGAGAAACTGCTCTCGCCCTCGTCCTGCCAGATCGAAGAGGAGTCGCCGCCACGCTCGTAGCGCCGCGCCTCCTGCGTGTAGTTGGCGCCGCAGTTGTTGCGTGCGAGCTCGCGCACGATGTCGTCGCGGTAGGACTGTCCGCCCGACGAGACGTACTGCTGGCGTTGGGCCTCCAGCTCGGAGATCCGGCGCTGCGTCTGCTCGCGCTGCTGGGCCAGGTCGACACAGCGGCGGGTCCGGCGCAGCGACTTGGAGAAGAGAAAGTACTCATAGCAGTCGTAGCGTTCGAGGTCGGACTCGCTCTGCTCATAGGCCTGCTCGACCTGCCGCAACTCGGCTTCGATCGCGGGAATGCGGTCGCGGGTTTGGCTCGAGCGGCTGCCTTCCTGCACGAGGCGCTGCTCGAGCTGCAGGCAGATGGGGTTCTTGGTCGACCAGTTGACGGCCGGGGCGCCTTGCAGCGGCGGCTCCTGTGCCTCCGGGGCACGGCCGGCCGGCGGCTGCATGGCGGGGCCTTCCCCCTGCGGGGGCGGAGGCGGCTCGCGATAGACCGGCTCGTCGGGAACCGGCGGGCGTTCGGGTTCGGAATTGCTCCACGGCCACCAGCCCTGCGCCGACACCGGGCACGCGGCAAGCATCACGGCGGCCGCAATGGCCGCGCCGAGGGCATGCCGCCGGGCACGTGCTTCACGCATTCTCAATCTGTCCTGCCGTGGCGCATTCCAAAGGCCAGCAGTCCCTTTGCCGAGCCGGTTGCGAAGGCGACTATGGACACCAGCAGCTAGGGGGTCAATGCGGAGCAATTTGGGCGAGTTGCCGCGCTATGTCGCGGAAAACTAACGCTGACATGCCGCGACGGCGCACCCGCGCTTGACGAGCTGCGCCGATCTTGCGCATAACGGCGGCCATGAAGCGCACGCTGCCCACACGCGCCGTCAATCTGTGCGGCATTATTATTATCTCGAGCTAGCAATCTCGCTGGCGCGCGGCGCGCTTCTTTGCCTAAATCCCAAGACAGAGAAAACGCCCCGCCAGCGGCTCCCAGGGCAATCTAGGGACCGTCATGGCCGAAGTGCATCCATTGATGCTCTACAACACGCTGACGCGGCGCAAGGAGCGGTTTGTGCCGCTCGATGCGCAGAACGTGCGCATGTACGTGTGCGGGCCGACCGTCTACGACTACGCGCATATCGGCAACGCGCGCCCCGTCGTCGTCTTCGACGTGCTGTTCCGCCTCCTGCGCCACATGTACGGGGCAAAGCACGTCACCTACGTGCGCAACATCACCGACGTCGACGACAAGATCAACGCCCGCGCCGCCGAAGAGGGCGTGTCGATCCGCGATCTCACCGAGCGCACCGCCAGGCAGTTTCACGACGACATCAAGGCGCTGGGCGTGCTGCCGCCGACGGTCGAGCCGCGCGCCACCGAGCATATCGAGGAGATGAAGGCGCTGATCGAGGCGCTGATCGCCAACGGCAACGCCTACGTCGCCGAGGGGCATGTCCTGTTCCATGTGCCGTCGATGCCGGACTACGGCAAGCTGTCGAACCGCACGCTGGACGAGATGGCCGCCGGTGCGCGCGTCGAGGTGGCGCCGTACAAGAAGGACCCGATGGACTTCGTGCTGTGGAAGCCGTCGAAGGCCGCCGAGCCATCGTGGCCCTCGCCCGCCGGCATCGCGGCGCCCGGCCGGCCCGGCTGGCATATCGAGTGCTCGGCCATGGCCGAGAAGCACCTCGGCCAGGAGTTCGACATCCACGGCGGCGGCATCGACCTGGTGTTTCCCCACCATGAAAACGAGATCGCCCAGTCGCGCTGCGCGCATGGCACGCCGGTTATGGCGCGCTACTGGCTGCACAACGGCTTCCTGCAGGTCGAAGGCGAGAAGATGTCGAAGTCGCTCGGCAACTTCATCACCATCCACGATCTGTTGAAGGAGTGGCCCGGCGAGGTGGTGCGCTTCAACATGCTGCGCACGCACTACCGCCAGCCGATCGATTGGACGAAGAAGAGCCTCGAAGAATCGCAGGCAACGCTCGATCGGTGGGGCGAAATCAGCGATCGCCTCGGAGGCTCGTTGGTCAAAGGCGCTCCTCCGGACGCCGCGGTAGTCGAAGCGCTGGGGGACGACCTCAACACGCCGCTCGCCATCGCTCGCCTGCACGAGCTCGCCAAGGAGGCAAAGGGGGGCAACGACATGGCCGGAGAGAAGTGGCTGGCGTCGGCCGCCTTCCTCGGTTTCGACGTTTCCCGTTGGCGCGCGCGCGTGCAGCGTGCAGACTTGGTCGAGGTCATCGATGCCGATCTCGCCATCCGTGTGAAAACGCTCGTGGCGCAGCGCGGGGAGGCACGCAAGTCGAAGAACTTCAAGGAAGCCGACCGCATTCGCGACGAGCTTGCCGCGACGGGGGTCGTCCTCAAGGATGCGAAGGACCCAACGACGGGTGAGATCGTAACAACCTGGGAGCTAGCGCGATGACGGTCGAGCAGGGAGAGACGCGTTCGTGGAGCGGCGGCTGCCAATGCGGCGCGGTGCGCTACAAGGTGGAAGGTCCGCTTGACGAAGTGAGCGTCTGCTATTGCCGCATGTGTCAGAAGGCTACCGGCGGCGCATTCGGACTCTTCGTCAAGGTGGCCTACGACAAGATCACCTGGACGCGCGGCGAGCGGAAGCGCTTTGCCTCCTCGAACACGGGCCAGCGGGGCTTTTGCGAGAACTGCGGCACGCCGTTGACCTGGGAATTCGAGCATTGGCTCGACGTCACCGTCGCCTCGTTCGACGAGGCGGCCAAGATCGAGCCGGTGGTGCAGATGGCCCTTCCCATGCAGTTTCCGTGGCTGTGGCGCCTGGATGCAATCGCCGAGCGGCACCCTGGCGATGATCCCGAGTATGCGGACTATCTGGCCTCGGTGGTTTCCAACCAGCACCCCGACCACGACACCGACGTGTGGCAGCCGGTGGGTGGCGTGAAATGAGCGACGACTGGCACAAGGACACGCCCGAGCCGCGGCACTGGCTGTTCTACGTTCTGGTGAAGGTCGGCGTCGCCCTGTTCGCCTTCTGGGTGGCCGCGCGCAGCTTTGGGTATGTGTGATTAGATGAGTAAGGAACGGCTGTACCTGTTCGATACGACGCTGCGCGACGGCGCGCAGACGACGGGTGTCGACTTCTCGGTGGAAGACAAGCGCCGCATCGCCGCCGTGCTCGACGACCTCGGCGTCGACTACGTCGAGGGCGGCTTTCCCGGCGCCAACGCCACCGATACGCAATTTCTCGGCGAGCCCTCGAAGCTCAAGACGGCGAAGCTCACCGCCTTCGGCATGACCAAGCGCGCCGGCCGGTCGGTTTCCAACGACCCCGGTTTGCAGGCGGTGTTGAACTCGCGCGCCGACGCCATCTGTCTCGTCACCAAGTCGTCCGACTATCACGTGCGCGTGGCGCTCGGCATCTCCAACGAGGAGAATCTGGCCGGCCTCGAGCAGTCGGTGAAGGCGGTGGTCGCGACGGGCCGCGAGTGCGCCATCGACTGCGAGCACTTCTTCGACGGTTACAAGTCCAACCCGCAGTACTCGCTCGCCGTGGCGCGTACCGCCTACGCGGCCGGCGCGCGCTGGGTGGTGCTGTGTGACACGAACGGCGGCACGCTCCCGCACGAGGTCGAGCGTATCGTCACCGAGGTGGCGAAGGAGGTGCCCGGGACGCACCTCGGCATCCACACGCACAACGACACGGAAAACGCCGTCGCCAACACGCTGATGGCGGTGCGCGGCGGCGTGCGCCAAATTCAGGGTACGCTCAATGGCATCGGCGAGCGCTGCGGCAATGCCAACCTGACGTCCATCATCCCGACGCTGCTCCTCAAGAGCGAGTTCGCCGACCGGTTCGAGACGGGCGTCACGCCCGAGCGGTTGCGCACGCTGACGCACGCCAGCCGTGTCCTCGATGAGGTGCTGAACCGCAACCCCGATCGCCATGCGCCTTACGTCGGTGAGAGCGCCTTCGCGACCAAGGCCGGCATCCACGCCTCGGCCATCCTGAAGGAGCCGCAGACGTATGAACACATCGAGCCGGAGAGCGTCGGCAACGAGCGTCATCTGCTCGTCTCCAAGCAGGGCGGCAAGTCGAGCATCCTCGCCACCATCGAGCGTCTTGGCATTCCTGTCGGCAACGACGACAGCCGCGTGACCCGCCTGCTCGACGAGGTGAAGCAGCGCGAGGCTTCCGGCTACTCCTACGAGGCGGCGGAAGCCTCCTTCGAGCTGCTGGCGCGCCGCACGCTGGAGAGCGTGCCGCGTTATTTCTCGGTCGACAGCTTCCGGGTGATGGTCGAAAAGCGCCACAACGCGCGCGGCAAGCTCGTCACCGTGTCGGAAGCGATCGTCAAGGTTTTCGTCAACGGTGACAACGAGCCTCTGTGGTCGGTGGGTGAGGGCAACGGTCCCGTCAACGCTCTCGACCGCGCGCTGCGCAAGGATCTCGGGCGCTATCAGAAGCACATCGAGGGCGTCGAGCTCGTCGACTACAAGGTGCGTATCCTCAC
>CAZOOS010000031.1:0-21824 GCA_964581475.1 uncultured Hyphomicrobium sp. | reverse complement strand
TCGGCAAGTACGAGCTCGGGGCGCCGAAGCGGTGGTCGTCGCTGCGCGTCGCCTACCACCCTGCGTGCTCGCTGCAGCACGGCCAGGGCATCAAGGAGGTGCCGCGCGAGCTACTCGTGAAAGCGGGCTACAGCGTCGTCGACATCCCCGAATCGCACATCTGCTGCGGCTCGGCCGGAACCTACAACATCCTGCAGCCGGAGATTTCCGGCGCCCTGCGCGACCGTAAGTCGAAGAACATCAAGCGCATGAAGCCGGACGTTGTCGCCACCGGCAACATCGGCTGCATCACCCAGCTTGCGGGCAGTGTCGACGTGCCGGTGGTGCACACGGTCGAGCTGCTCGACTGGGCGTATGGCGGTCCCGTTCCCCCGGGGCTGGAGCCGCTGGCACGCTTCGTCTCCAACGTTCCCGAGCCCAAGCGCCGCACCGAGGACTTCATTCACGCGTGAGTTCATGGCGTATGGGCGCGCGCCGTACCGGACTCCACGGCATCGGCATCATTATGCCGCGCAGCGTCGACGAGTATGACCGCTATCGCGGCCCGCCGTTCTATGCTCAGACGCGGTTCTGGGATTATGTCCCCTATCGCGTTGCCGCAGCCTGAGATTGCCCGAAGTGTCATCATCCCAGTCCAACGACAATCCCGAGCCGGTTTCGGCGGACTGGCGCCACGTGCGCGGGCCATTCGACATCATCGGTGATGTGCACGGCTGCGCCGGCGAGCTGATCGCGCTGCTCGGCGCGCTCGGCTATTCGGTGCGCCTCGAAGGATCGGGCGATGGCCGGCGCGCCATCACCACGGCGCCAAGAGGCCGCCGCGCCTTCTTCGTCGGCGACCTCGTCGATCGCGGCCCGAATTCGCCGGACGTTCTGCGTATCGTCATGGACATGGTGGCGCGCGAGCAGGCGTATTCGGTCATCGGCAACCACGACGACAAGTTCATGCGCCACCTCAAGGGCCGCGCCGTCAAGCTGACGCACGGGCTCGATCGCACGGTCGAGCAATACGCGACCGAGGGCGACACGCTGCGGGCGCGCACGCTCGCCTTCCTCGACACGCTGCCGAGCCACGCCTGGGTCGACGGTGGGCGACTGGCTGTCGCCCACGCCGGCGTGCGCGAAGGCATGCTCGGTAACAACCATCCCAAGGTGCGCGACTTCGGCCTCTACGGCGACAGCTCCGGCCGCCCCGCCGCCGACGGCCTGCCCGAGCGCTTCAACTTCGGCGCCGACTATCGCGGCAAGGTGGCGGTCGTTTACGGCCATACACCCGTCGCCGAGCCTGAGTGGCTGAACAATACGATGTGCATCGACACCGGCTGCGTGTTCGGCGGCAGCCTGACAGCGCTGCGCTGGCCGGAGCGCGAGCTGGTCTCGGTGCCGGCGCGGCAGGCGCACGCCGAGCTGCGCCGTCCCTATGGCCTGCCGCCCGCGCGCCCCGCCGGGGAGGCAACGCGCTGACCGAAGCCCTCAGCGTCGCCGACCGCGTCCTCAGGTGTCATCCTCGGGCTTGTCCCGAGGACCCAGTGCGCAGGCACTACCTTCGATCGAAAGAGCGTCATCCCGACACTTGTTGTCGGGATCCACGACGCGGCCCGCGCTGGAGGACGCCGCCCAACGTCATCCCGGCGCAGGCCGGGATCCACGCCAGCTTCAGAACTCGCTTCGCAGAATATTCTCGGCTACCTCTCTGAGCCTCTAATCGTCCCGCACGTATAGACTTGCGTGGATCCCGGCCTGCGCCGGGATGACGGGAAGAGAGGACCCGACTGGCGCTGTTGCGCTTTTTGAACATGCATGTTGCGTTTGTCGTACATCCGCGATAACCCGCCCCCACCATGAGCAAGCCAACCAAAGACGCGCGGCCCACCCCGCGCCTGCCGCGCGGCCTTCGCGACATCGAGGCTGCGGAGCTGCGCCAGCAACAGGACATGCTGGCCAAGATCCGCGCCGTCTATGAGTTGTACGGCTTCGAGCCGCTGGAGACGCCGGCGATCGAATACACCGACGCGCTCGGCAAGTTCCTGCCCGATCAGGACCGGCCCAACGAGGGCGTGTTCTCGTTTCAGGATTCCAACGAGTTGCGCGGCAAAGCCGAAGCAGAAGAGTGGATGAGCCTGCGCTATGACCTGACGGCGCCGCTCGCCCGCTACGTCGCGCAGAACTATCAGGATATGCCGAAGCCCTTCCGCCGTTATGCGGTGGGGCCGGTGTGGCGCAACGAGAAGCCGGGGCCGGGCCGCTTCCGCCAGTTCATGCAGTTCGATGCCGACACGGTGGGCGCCGAGAGCGTCGCGGCCGATGCCGAGATGTGCATGCTCGCCGCCGACACGCTGGAAGCGCTCGGCATCAAGCGCGGCGACTACGTGATCAAGGTGAATAACCGTAAGATCTTCGACGGCGTGCTTGAGGCAATCGAACTCACGGATACCCAACGCCGCCTAACCGTTCTTCGCGCCATCGACAAATACGACCGGCTCGGCCTTTCCGGCGTTCGCGAGCTGTTAGGCAAAGGCCGAAAAGATGAGAGCGGCGACTTTACCAAGGGCGCCGAGCTTGCCGATGATCAGATCAATACAATCCTTGGCGGTCTAGAGCTTCAGAGCGAACTCGATCGCAAGAAGGCCGAGGCAAATAGATTTGTCGCTGAGGCCGGCCGCTTCAAACTTACGGGCCAAGAGGTGCTTTTCTGGAGGAGAGGATTTCCTTCCAATAAGCTCGTCGACGATGCTTTCGACGAGTTGAGAGAGATCGAGGATTTGGTTCGCTCGGCCGGCTATGACGAATCTCGCATCAGCATCAATCCCACGATTGTGCGTGGGCTGGAGTACTACACCGGTCCCGTGTTCGAGGCCGAGCTGACCTTCGAGGTGAAGGACGAGAAGGGCCGCCCCGTGCGCTTCGGCTCGGTCGGCGGCGGCGGCCGCTACGACGATCTCGTCGCCCGCTTCACCGGCCAGAAGGTGCCGGCCACCGGCTTTTCCATCGGCGTCTCGCGGTTGCAAGCCGCCCTTTCCTTGCTCGGCTCCGCCAAGACCCAGGCCGACGGCCCCGTCATCGTCACGGTGATGGAGAAGGAGCGCATCGCCGACTACCAGAAGATGGTGCAGGCGCTGCGCGCCGCCGGCATCCGCGCCGAGCTGTACCTCGGCAACCCCAAGAAGTTCGGCAAACAGCTCGAGTACGCCGACAAGCGCAACTCGCCCTGCGTCGTCATCCAGGGCTCCGACGAGCGCGCCAAGGGCGAGGTGACGCTGAAGGACCTCGTCGAAGGCGCCAAGGCCGCCGCCGCCATCTCCGACAACAAGGAATGGAAGGAAGCGCGGCCGGCGCAGGTCTCCGTCAAGGAAACCGATCTCGTCACCGAGGTGAAGAAGATCCTCGCCCGCCACGCCGGCTGACGACCTGCCTTCATCGGCCTCGGCCGAGAACCCAGCGTGCTAAACCGTCATCCCGGCGCAGGCCGGGACCCAGACACATATCCGCGAAGTCGACGGCATCGCGGGCCGTGCAACGGCTCAACAGTGTCATCCTCGGCTTTAGGCCGAGGACCCACCGTGCAGAGCGAGACCGGGACCGAAGAACGAGCCGCGAGCTGGGTCCTCGGGACAAGCGCGAGGATGACAGGAGGAAAGCTGGGCGAACTAATCCCCGCCCGCAAACTTGCGCGTATGCTTCGCGCATCCCGCCCCGCTGAAGGGGTCGACTCGAGACGTTCCTGTTCGAGGGCGGGCTGCAGGTCGGGTACTGGCGGCTCAACGTAAGGCGCGACTACCTGAGGCTCGCCACGCCCACCCGGTGAGAGTCCGGGAGGGGGAAACCCCTGAAACGCCGTGGGTATGCCCATAATCCTGCGCGGGGCGGCGACAGCGCCGCTCAAAAACAAAACAGCTTCGCGGCGCTTCCCGCCCCGCAGCCCCTTCTTCGTTGCGCCAACCGACTCGCACTCCGGCGAGCCGGCCGGTTGGCGCGTGGGAATCAGGCTGAGGCGATCAAAACTCCGATGGAGCGGCCATGGGGACTGTGGATTTGATCACTGGCGGATCGACGGCTAGGGTCGTCTGGAAATCGGCACCGGGGACAACAGCCGCGATGGCCAGCTACTCGAGCGACCCGCGCTCCAATCGCGTTGCAGATGCCCCGCCCGGCAACTGGGCCGACCGCTATGCGCCCGAATCCGTGCGCCCGTATCTGCGCCTGGCGCGCCTCGACCGCCCCATCGGCTTCTGGCTGCTGCTGCTGCCCTGCTGGTGGTCGGTGGGCCTGGCCGAGGTGGCCCTGCATCAGCCCTACCCCAACCCCTGGCTGCTGACCCTGTTTGCCCTCGGGGCGCTGCTGATGCGCGCATCCGGCTGCGCCTACAACGACTACGTCGACCGCGACTACGACGCCCGCTCGGCGCGCACGGCAAGCCGCCCCATCCCCTCCGGCCAGGTGACGCCGGCCGAAGCCCTCGCCTTCGCCGCCATCTGCGCCCTGGGCGGCTTTCTCGTGCTGGTCCAGTTCAACGCCTTCACCATCAAGTTGGGGGCCGCGTCGCTGGTCCTGGTCGCCATCTACCCGTTCCTGAAGCGGTTCACGCACTGGCCGCAAATCGTCCTCGGCCTCGCCTTCAACTGGGGGGCGCTGGTCGGCTGGGCGGCGGTGATGGGCAACATCGGTATTCCGGCGCTGCTGCTCTATGCCGGCTCGGTGCTGTGGACGATCGGTTACGACACCATCTACGCCCACCAGGATCGCGAGGACGACCTGCTGCTCGGCCTGCGCTCCACCGCCATCCGCTTCGGCGACAACACCATCACCTGGGTCGGCAGCTTCTACGCCGGCGCCATCGTCCTGTGGCTGGCGGCCGGGTTTCTCGCCGGCACGCACCTAATCTTCTTCATGGCCATCGTGCTCGCCTCGCTGCAGATGGCCTGGCAGGTGACGACGCTCGACATGACGGACGCGCGGAACTGCCTGCGCCGCTTCCGCTCCAACCGCGACGTGGGCCTCGTCATCTTCCTGGGATTGGTCGCCGACATGGTGCTGTCGCGCATGGCCGGCTTGAGCTGAGCCGTGGGACAGCCGTTAAGCAATTTCGGCCTGGGCCCGTGCCGCGGGTCCAAGCCGAAATGTGAGAGCCTCGCCGTCGTCTTCAGAGCAGCCGTCTGGTGCGACCATACGGGCACAATGACACATCCGGCTTCCTGCCGGCTTAAGAGATAGCGTAAATTCGCCGTAACCGCGCGGTCCGTTCCGGACGCGCCGATGCCATCCATTCATTTCAGGGGATTACTGCATGAGCGACAAGTCGACACCGCCGAAGCAGCTATTGCACCTCGTGTTCGGCGGCGAGCTGACGTCGCTCGACGGCGTCGAGTTCCGCGATCTGAACCACCTCGACATCGTCGGCATCTACCCGAACTACGCGGAGGCGTGCGCCGCCTGGAAGTCGGCCGCGCAGCGCACCGTCGACAACGCCATGGTGCGCTACTTCGTCGTCCACATGCACCGTCTGCTCGAGCCGGACGACCAGAGTGCCAAGGCGCCGTCATGAACCTGGCGCCGCCCGCGCCGCACAAGTCCCAGCCGGCCGCGCTGGCTCTCGACGAGCATCGGCGCGGACTGCTCAAGCGCTTCCTGCGCGATTGGGCGTATCCGCGCTGGCGCGAGCTGATCCTCGCCATGATCCTGACGGCGCTCCTCGCCGCCGTCACCGGCGCCTATCCGATGATCATCAAGGCTTCGTTCGACATGCTGATGAAGGATCAGCAGGGCATGCTGATCTATGTCCTAGCAGCCATCGTCGGGGCCACGATGCTGCGCAGCCTTCTGCTCTATGCGCAGACGGTGGAGTCCAACCGCATCGTCATGCGCATGACGACGGACATGCAGCGGGTGGGCTTTGCGCATCTCATCGCCTCGGATTTCGCGCGTCTGTCGCGGGAAACGCCCGGCCGCCTCGTCTCCAAGCTGACCAACGACATCGGCTTCGTGCAGGTCGCCGCGCAGGCCGCCCTCAACACGGCCGTGCGCGACACGCTCACCATCGTCGCTCTCGTCGCCTCGATGATCTACCTCGACTGGGTCATGTCGGTGATCGTGCTGTGCGTCTATCCCATCGCCGCGTTGCCCGTGGCCGCGCTGAGCACGAAGCTGCGCAAGGTCGCCAAGCAGACCCAGCACGAGCTCGGCGGCATGACGTCGCTGCTGACCGAGAAGCTGTCGGGCGCGCGGCTGATCAAATCCTTCCGCCTCGAAGGCTATGCCGCCGACCGGCTGAACGAGAGCTTCGAGTACGTTTACAGGTTGCGCATGAAGGCGGTGAAGAACCGCGCGCGCATCGATCCCTTGCTCGAGGCGCTCGGTGGCATCGCCGTCGCCGGCGTCATCGCGCTGGCCTACTGGCGCATTGCCAGCGGCATCTCGACGGTCGGCGATTTCATGGGCTTCATCACAGCGCTGCTCATGGCCTCGCAGCCGATCCGCGCGCTCGGGTCGCTGTCCGGTCGCATCAACGAGGGCCTCGCCGCGGCCGAAAGTTTCTATGAGCTGGTCGACGAGAAGCCACTGATCGTCGACCGCCCCGGCGCCAAGCCGCTGGCCCTGACCAATGCCGCCATCCGTTTCGACAACGTCGGCTTCGCCTACGACGGGACCGGGGTGCAGGCGATTGCAGGCTTTTCGCGCGACGTGCCGGGCGGGCGGACGTGGCGGCGGGCTGGCCGCTCCGGCGCCGGCAGATCGACGGTGTTCAACTTGGTGCCGCGTCTGTTCGGCGTCGACACCGGCCGTATCACCGTCGATGGACAGGACAGCCGCGACGTGACGCTGGCGTCGCTGCGCGATGCCATCTCCATCGTCTCGCAGGACGTGACGTTGTTCGACGACACCATCGGCGGCAACATCGCGCTCGGCCGGCTGGGGGCGCCGCAGGCTGCAATCAAGGCGGCTGCGGAAGCGGCCGCCGCCCATGACTTCATCATGGCGCAGCCGCAGGGCTATGCGACCGAGATCGGCGACCGCGGCCTGCGCCTGTCGGGCGGCCAGCGCCAGCGCTTGGCGCTCGCCCGCGCCATCCTCAAGGATGCGCCCATTCTGCTGCTCGACGAGGCGACGAGCGCGCTCGATACCGAATCGGAGCGGCTGGTGCAGGAGGCATTGGCGCAGTTCACCCGTAACCGCACGACGCTGGTCATCGCCCATCGGCTGTCGACGGTGCAGAATGCCGACCTCATCTGCGTCATGGACGACGGCACCCTCGTCGAGGTCGGCACCCACCAGCAACTGCTGGCGGCCGAGGGCCACTATGCGCGGCTGGTGCGCTCGCAGGCGCTGAGCGGCGCAGCTATCCCCGTCCCGACGGCGTAGGCTAACCTACTCGCGGCGCAACACGCTGTCGACGAGACGGTTGGCCCAGCCCTTCGAGCGGAAGGTGCGCTTTAGCTCGTCGGGATCGTAGACGGTGTCGACCCACTCGAAGAACGGCATCGGCCGGACGGCGTTGTCGGCGATGTAGCGCTCGAAGAAGTAATCGAGGATGCCGGTGTGCGCCTGACGGATGTGGCCGTAGCGCAGCGACAGCTCCTTCTTCGCCTGCTCGATCGGCACGCCCTCGTGCAGAAAACGATAAAGGACGCTCATCAGGCCGGCGCGGTCGGCGCCCGACTTGCAGTGCATCATCATCGGGTATTCGATCTCGTCGAACAGCCGCTTGGCCCCCAGCAACTCCTCGCGCGTGGGCGCCGCGCGCGAGCGGACCTGGAAGTTGACCAGCTTCATGCCGAGCTCTTCGCAGGCGCGGCGCTCGAGGTAGTAGGCGCCGCACTCGCGCGCGCCACGCAGATTGACGATGGTGCGCACGCCCGCCTTGGCGTACCGACGCAACTGATGCGGGGCAGGCTGCGCTGCGCGCCACGCCTTGTCCGACAGGCGGTGGCTGTTGCCGTAGATGATGCGGAAGATGCCGTGATCGACAAACAGCATGTCGAGATACGACGCCGGCGGCCCGGCCGTGCGTCGGAGCCACGCGGGAGAGGCGCCAACCGCATGCTGGCGGAAGCGGCGTCCAACGCGCCGCCAGGAGCGTTTCGCCCGCTTCAGCAATCCCGCCATTAAAGTCCGCTGATTTCGAGAGGTTACGGGCGAGGCCACGTCGCGGGTCACCCGCAGATTTGACGGTGTGTGCCCGAACGTCCCAGTTTGCCATCGCTAAATATTCGCTATAGGAACCAGCTGCAAGTGGTTCGCGCAAAACCACTTGCTCGAGAGGCGATCTGGCGCCGAGGCACCCTTGAGGATGGCACGTTCGCCTGACACGACACGCAAACTGAATCGGCTCGCCGGCAGCGCGCTCGCTGGCATGATTTCCCTGGTCCGGCGCACCTCGCGTGCCGTTTACGAGCCCGCGGACGCCTTGCAGCGGCTCGCCGCCGACCATCCCCTCATTGTCGCCACCTGGCATGGCCAGTTCATGATGACCTCGGGCTTCCGTCCCTCGCCCGAAACGAAGGTCGCAGCCATGGTCGCGCGTCACGGTGACGCCGAGCTGATCGGGGCGGCCATGGCCAAATTCGGCGTCGAGCTCATTCGCGGGGCCGGCGCCGGCGGCCGCAAGAAGGACCGCGGCGGCGCCTACGCCCTGCGCCAGGCCGTGCGCTATCTCAAGGACGGCTATTCCATCGTCATGACCGCCGATGTGCCGCCTGGCCCCGCGCGCCGCGCCGGCATCGGCATCGTCATGATCGCGCGCATGTCGGGCCGGCCCATCGTGCCCTGCGCCGCGGCCACGTCGCGCTTCCGCGCGCTCAACACCTGGAGCCGGATGACCATCAACCTGCCGGGCTCGAAGCTCGCCTACGTTGCCGGTGATCCCATCTGGGTGCCGGCCGATGCCGGCGAGGCCGAGCTCGAGTTCGCGCGCCTGCAAGTCGAGCGGGGGCTCAACGCGGTCACCGCCCGCGCCTATGAGCTGGCCGGCGCCGACGTAACGCGCGTCACGCCGCCGAACCTACTGGATGCCGCCGCACCGCCGGCCGAGCCGGATTTCCGCCTCAAGGCCTACCGCGCCAGCATGAGCCTGCTGCGTCCCATCGCGCCGCTCATCCTCAAGATCCGCGAGCGCAGCGGCAAGGAGGATCCGCGCCGGCGCGGCGAGCGGCTTGGGAACGCGACGATCGCGCGTCCCAACGGCGTGCTGTGCTGGGTGCATGCGGCCAGCGTCGGCGAGACGAACGCCGTTCTGCCCGTCATCGAGGCACTCGGCAACGCGCGGCCCGATCTCCATTTCCTGCTCACGACCGGAACCGTCACCTCCGCCGGCCTGGCCGAGCGCCGCTTGGGCCCGCGCGCCTTGCATCAGTACGTGCCGCTCGACGCGCCGGAGTACGCGGCTCGCTTTCTCGAACACTGGCGGCCGGATCTGGCGGTGTTTACCGAATCCGAGGTGTGGCCGTCGCTCATTCTCGAGACCGCGGCGCGCAACATTCCCATCGCGCTCGTCAACGCGCGCCTGTCGCACAAGAGCCGTCGCCGCTGGCAGCGCAACAAGTCGACGGCGGTGCCGCTGTTCGGCCGCTTCAGCATCATCCTGGCGCAGAACGATCGGCTGGCGCTCGGCTTCTCGGCACTCGGCGCCCGCAACGTTCTGTCGGTCGGCAATCTGAAGATCGACGCGCCGCCGCCGCCGGTCGACCTCAACGAGCTGGAGCGGCTCAAGGCCGCGCTCGGCGACCGGCCGGTATTCGCCGCCGCCAGCACGCACGAGGGCGAGGAGGAGACGATCGCCGCGGCGCATCGGGCGCTCACACGCAAGTTCGAGAACTTGTGCACCATCATCGCCCCGCGTCACCCCGAGCGTGGCACGGCGTTGTCGGAGATGCTCAAGGATCTCGGCTTCACCGTCGCCCAGCGTTCGCTGGGGGCCGTCCCCGGGCCACGCACCGACATCTACATCGCCGATACCATCGGCGAACTCGGCACGCTCTATGCGCTGTCGCCCGTCGCCTTCATCGGCGGCTCGCTGATCGACCGCGGCGGACAGAACCCGATCGAGGCGGTGCGCCACGGCGTAGCGGTGCTGACCGGGCCGCATTGGCAGAATTTCCGCGATGCCTACCGCATCCTGTTGCGTCATGATGGTGCCATCGAGGTGAAATCCGCGGCCGACATCGCCGCGGCCGTATCGGCGCTGCTCGACAGCCCGGCCGAGCTGCAGCGCATGCGCTCCGGCGCGACGCAGGCGCTCACCACGCTCTCCGGCGCGCTCGACAAGACGGTCGCGGCGCTGCTCCGCTACCTTCCCGACGAAGGCTTGAAGCGTGCCTCTTGACGAGCCGAGCTGGTGGTATGGCGGCGCGGACGACGTCCGTCAGCGCGCGCTCGTCCCGCTCGGCCGCCTCTACGGCTGGATCGCCGAGCGCAGGTACCGTCGACGCCTCCCCTATCGCTCGCGCCTGCCGGTCATTTGCGTCGGCAATTTCACCGCCGGCGGCACCGGCAAGACGCCGCTGGCGATCTTCATCGCGCGCCAGGTCATTGCCCGCGGCCAGCGCCCGGTATTTCTGACGCGCGGCTACGGCGGGCGCACGGCCGGCCCGGCATGGGTCGACGCGCAGCCCGGCGCCGCGCAACTCTACGGCGACGAGCCGTTGCTGCTCGCTGCCGTCGCGCCGACTGTCGTCGCCCGCGACCGCCGCGCCGGCATCATCGCCATCGAGACACTCGGACGCGACCCGAACGTCGTCATCATGGACGACGGCCTGCAGAACCCAGCGGTCGCCAAGGATCTTTCCATCGCGCTTGTCGACGGCAAGCGCGGCATCGGCAACGGCGAGGTGATCCCGGCCGGGCCGTTGCGCGCGCCGCTCGATTTTCAGATCGGCCTCGTCGACGCCGTCGTCGTGCGCGATCCGCCGAGCACGACCGAACGGGGAAGCGTGCATGCGGTGCTGCGGGACGGCTTTCCCGGACCCGTGCTCGCGGCCAACATCGCCCCCGCCGGGGATACCTCGTGGGTGCCAACGCAACCGCTGATCGCCTTCGCCGGCATCGCCAATCCGCAGCGCTTTTATAACCTGCTCCAGCGGCTCGGGGGCAAACTCATCGAGTGCGTGTCGTTCGCCGATCACCATGCCTTCACGCGGGCGGACGCCGAGCGGCTCGTCGCGCTGGCGCAAAACGCCGGCGCCCAGCTCGTCACCACGGAGAAGGACTTCGCCCGCATGGCCGGCGAGGCGGCGCTGGCCGGTTTGGTGGCGCATACGCGTGTGCTGCCCATCGAACTCACATTCGATGACCGCGACCTCGGCCGTCTGGGCTCGCTCATCGAATCGGCGCTGAAACGGACGTCGCGGCAGAACCGTCCGCCACCGCAGCGCTAGTCTTCCTCGCGATCGCGACCGAGCTTGTCGCGCATCTGCAGATAGCGCTGCATCGAGACCTCGGGAGTCGCATACGCCTCTTGCAGCTCGACGCTCCAGTAGCGCAGGTCGGGCAACATGATCGGCTCGCCCGTCACTGCGCAGCGCACGAAGTCGCCCGGTGAGAGTACCTGAAACTCCCCGTTAAGGAACTTCACTTTCGCCTCGCCCCGCAGGCCGAAGAATCTGTCGATCCGATTCATGCGCGTCTCTGGCTGATGTCAGCGGACCACAATGCCAATCGCACGAGGCGCGTCAAGCGCTCGCGCGGCATTCGTCGCTAAAACAGAGATCCCTGGCTGCTGCCGCCGCGCCCACGCGTGCGCCGCACGCCGGACGCTACCGGCGTTGTTGGGGCAGGCCGCGAGGCGGTCGGCCCCTCGGCGCCGCCGCCGACCTTGCGCGCCTCCGCCTCGACGCGGCCGTCGCCGAACTCCAGATCGAGGCGATCGCCCGGCTCTATGCCGGCGACGGAGCGTACGGCGCGTCCATCTGCGTCGCGCACCAAGACGAAGCCGCGTTGCAGCACGCTCTGGTAGCTGAGCGTCGCAAGCAGCTTGTCGTAGCCTTCGAGGTGCCGGCGCTTGGCAACGAGACCATTGCGCAGTGCTTGCCGCGCGCGCGCCTGCAGCGCTGAGGAGCGTTCGCCGCAGACGGAGATGCGCTGCATGATCGGTGCCGGACGCAAGCGCGCGGAGATGCGCGCATAGCGCGTGTGATGCGCCCGCGCGTTGGCCAGCAGCGCGCGTCCGAGCCGTTTCTCGCAGGCGTCGAAGCGCTGGCGCGGCAGCGCCAGCACGTCCTCCAGGCGCGGCAGGCCGCGCGTCGCCGCCTTCAGGTGGGCCCGCGCCTGCTGCAGCACGCGTCGCGCCGCCGTCGTCAGACGCGCACCGCACTTGCTCGTGCTTTCGGCCAAATCGGCGAATTTCGGCACCGCCCACTCGGCGGCCTTGGTCGGCGTCGGCGCGCGTGCGTCGGCGACGAGATCGATCAGCGTCCAGTCGGTCTCGTGGCCCACGGCGGAGATGATGGGGATGCGGCTCGCCGCCACGGCGCGCACGACGATCTCCTCATTGAAGCCCCACAAATCCTCCAGGCTGCCGCCGCCGCGCGCCACGATGAGCACGTCGGGCCGCGCGATGCGTCCGCCCGGTTGTATGGCGTTGAAGCCGGCGATGGCGGCGGCGACCTCGGCGGCGCACGTCTCGCCCTGCACACGCACCGGCCAGACGATGACGCGCGTCGGGAAGCGCTCGGCAAAGCCGTGCAGCATGTCGCGGATGACGGCGCCGGTCGGAGAGGTAATGATGCCGACAAGCTGCGGCGCGAAGGGCCGCGGCTTCTTGCGCTCCTCGGCGAACAGCCCCTCGGCGGCGAACTTGCGCTTGCGCTCTTCGAGCAGCGCCATCAGCGCGCCGAGCCCCGCCGGCTCCAGGCTTTCGATGACGATCTGATACTTCGACGACCCCGGATAGCTCGTCACGCGGCCCTGGACGATGACCTCCATGCCTTCTTCGGGCTTCACCTTCAGGCGACCGTAAGTCATCTTCCAGATGACCGCCTCGATCTTCGCCTTGTCGTCCTTCAGCCCGAAGTAACAATGACCCGAGGCGTGCGCGCCGCGAAAACCGGAGATCTCGCCGCGCAGGCGCACGTAGCCGAAGCCTTCCTCGAGCGCACGCTTGATGGCGCCGGAAAGCTCGGAGACGGTGTACTCCGCGACGTTGCCGCCGGACTGCACCTGGGGTGTCGATTGGTTCACGCGTCGATGCCCGTTTGTGGCCCTACGATTCGATGATACATGGAACCGCGCCGCGGCGAGGTCCGGCGTAACGAAAGTCCCCTAACGCTTTCGAGAGAAGCGCAGCGATGAACGTACTCCTCATCGGCTCTGGCGGCCGCGAGCATGCGCTCGCCTGGAAGCTGAGCGCCAGTCCGCTGTTGACCAGGCTCTATTGTGCGCCCGGGAACGGCGGAATTGCGGAGATCGCCGAGTGCGTGCCGCTCGCCGTCGCCGACCATACTGCCGTCATTCGCTTCTGCGCCGACAAAGCTATCGATCTCGTTATCGTCGGACCGGAAGCGCCGCTGGTCGCCGGTCTCGTAGATGATCTCACGACGGCGGGAATCAAGTGCTTCGGGCCGAAGCAGGCGGCGGCGCAGCTCGAGGGCTCGAAGGGCTTCACCAAGGATCTGTGCGCCGAGTTCTCCATTCCGACCGCGGCCTATGGCCGCTTCGCGAACGCCGCCGGGGCCAAGGCGTACCTCGCCCGGCAAAAGCTGCCGATTGTCGTCAAGGCGGACGGGCTGGCCGCCGGCAAGGGCGTCACCATCGCCACGACGCGCGAGGAGGCGGAGGCGGCCATCGACGCCTGCTTTGCCGGCGCCTTCGGCAAGGCCGGCAGCGAGGTCGTCGTCGAGGAGTTCCTCGAAGGCGAGGAGGCGAGCTTCTTCGCGCTCGTCGACGGCACGCACGCGCTGGCGCTGGTCCCCGCCCAGGACCACAAACGCGTTGGCGACGGCGACACCGGACCGAACACCGGCGGCATGGGTGCCTACTCGCCGGCCGCCGTGATGACGCCCGCCATGATCGAGCGCACCATGCGCGAGATCATCGAGCCGACGGTGGCCGCCATGCAGACGCGCGGGATGCCGTTCAAGGGCGTGCTCTTCGCCGGGCTGATGATCACCGCCGATGGCCCCAAGCTGATCGAGTACAACGTGCGCTTCGGCGACCCGGAAACGCAGGTCCTGATGATGCGCTTGAAGTCCGACCTGCTGCCGGCGCTGCTGGCCGCCGCCGACGGCGTGCTCGATCGCTTCGACGTGCGCTGGCATGACGACGCGGCACTCACCGTCGTCTTGGCTGCCAATGGCTATCCGGGAGCGCCCCAACTCGGCACTGAGATCAAGGGCCTCGACGCGGCCGCACAGATCGACGGGGTGCAGATTTTCCATGCCGGCACGCGCCGCGAGGGCGACCGCGTGCTCGCCCAGGGCGGCCGCGTGCTCAACGTCACAGCGCGCGGCAGCACGGTGGCCCAGGCGCAGGCGCGGGCCTATGCCGCCGCCGCCCGCATCGACTGGCCGGGTGGGTTCTATCGCCGCGACATCGGCTGGCGGGCCATCGAGCGGGAGAAGGCGAGCGCCTAGTCTCGGCCATGCTTCCGCACCATCATCAAACAGCGATAATCTTTTCGCTCTAAGCTGCGCCGACAGTATCGGATACGCACAGTCCCCATGCCCAAGAAGCCCGTTTCCGTCAGCCCCGCGTCAACGCCGGTACCCGCGGCGCGCCCCGGCACGCCCAGCATCGCGCTGGCGCTCGGCGGCGGCGGGGCGCGCGGGCTGGCGCACATTCCCGTGCTGGAAGCCTTCGACGAGCTCGGCTTGCGGCCCAAGATCATCGCCGGCACGTCGATCGGCGCCATCTTCGCCGCGGCCTACGCCTCGGGGCTGAGCGGCAAGCAGATACGCGCGCATACCATCGAGGTGTTGAAGAAGCGCCTCGATCTCGTGCGCGATCTTTATGCCGCGCGCGTGCGCGCCTCCGGCGGCTTCTTCACCGCCCTGGCGCCGCGCCCGGCGTTCCTCGCACCCGAACGGCTGCTCGACATCATCCTGCCGCCGCAGATCGCGCGCGACTTCGCTCACCTGACGACGCCGCTGAAGATCGTCGCCTCGGACTTCTATGCGCAGGAGGCGGTCATCTTCTCCTCCGGCCCGTTGCGCCCGGCCATCGCCGCCAGCATGGCGCTGCCCGTCATCTTCCAGCCCGTGCAGATCGACGGCCGCGTGCTGATCGACGGCGGCCTCGTCAATCCGCTGCCCTTCGACCTCGTGGCCGGCGAGGCCGACCTCACCGTCGCCGTCGACGCCAGCGGCGCACCGGTGCCGCGGCCGGGGCACGAGATGCCGAAGGCGTGGGAGACGCTGTTCGCCTCGAACTTCATCTTCGAGCGCAGCATCATCCGCGAGAAGCTGCGCCACCGGCATCCTGATCTCTACATCGACGCCGGCACCAGCCGCTTTCAGATCCTCGACTTTCTGAAGGTGGACGAGATCCTCGCCGCCGCCGAACCGGCCAAGGAGCGCGTCAAGGCGGCGCTCGCGCGCATGCTGGAGGCGGAGACACTGCGCCCGGTCGACGCCGCTGAGCCGCCGCGCGAGCTTTCCGCGCCGCGCCTTCGTACGCGCCGCCCGCTGCTGAGGCGCGAGCGCACCGTCAAGACCTAGCGCTTGCCCTGGAAGAAGGTGCGCAGCAGCTCTGCCGCCCGCGCATCGTCGATACCGGGATACAGCTCCGGTGCGTGGTGGCAGGTCGGATGGTTGAAAATGCGCGCCCCGTGCTCGACGCCGCCGCCCTTGGGGTCGGATGCCCCGTAGTACAGACGGCGGATGCGCGCGAACGAGATGGCGGCGGCGCACATCGGGCACGGCTCCAGCGTCACGTACAGATCGCAATTCGACAGGCGCTCGGAGCCGAGGCGCGCGCAGGCGGCGCGGATAGCCAGCAGCTCGGCGTGCGCCGTCGGGTCGTTCAGCTCGCGCGTGCGATTGCCGGCGGCGGCCAGGAACGCCCCGTCCGGCCCAACGATCACGGCGCCGATCGGCACTTCGCCGCGCGCCGCGGCCGCTTCCGCTTCGGACAGCGCGTGCAGCATGTGGCTCTGATCGCCGTGCGGTGTCATAAGGGGCTCGCTGAAGTCGCAACCTGAAGACCCATGCCCACGCACAAACATCCAAAGCGGCCGTCAAGCAAGCGGCCAGATGCACCGCAACGGTCGGCGCCCACCGCAGGCAAGCCCAAGCAGAGGCCGGCGCGCAAGCCCGCGCATAAGCCGGGCGGCAATCCCGGCCGCAAAGCGGTGGAGGCGCCCAGGTCCGGCCCGGACGAGCCGCTGCGCATCGCCAAGGCGATGGCGCGGGCGGGCTTGTGCTCGCGCCGCGAAGCCGAGCGCTGGATCGAGCAGGGCCGCGTCAACGTCAACGGCAAGCTGCTGACGACGCCCGCCTTCGAGATTTCGGGCAAGGACAAGGTACTGGTTGATGGCAAGCCGCTGCCGACGGCCGAGCCGCCGCAGCTCTGGCGCTACTACAAACCGCGCGGCCTCGTCACCACGCATGCCGACCCGCAGGGCCGGCCGACCGTGTTCGACAACTTGCCCGAGGGGCTGCCGCGCGTCATCTCCGTCGGACGGCTCGACTTCAACAGCGAGGGCCTGTTGCTGCTCACCAACCACGGCGCCCTCGCCCGCCACATGGAGCTGCCGGCCACCGGCTGGCTGCGCCGCTACAAGGTGCGCGCCCACGGTCGCGTGCAGCAAGCCGATCTCGACAAGCTGAAGGACGGCATCGAGATCGAGGGCGTGCGTTACGGGCCGATCGAGGCCAGCGTCGACAGCGTGCAGGGCGCCAACACCTGGATCACCATGGGTCTGCGCGAGGGCAAGAACCGCGAGGTGCGCCGCATTCTCGCCCACCTCGGCGTCGAGGTGAACCGGCTGATCCGCACCTCCTATGGACCGTTCCAGCTGCTCGACCTGAAACCCGGCGAGGCCGAGCCGGTGCGGCGCCACGTGCTGGCCGACCAGATGGGTGCGCGCCTCGCCGCCGAGCTCAACCTCAACGAGGTGGCGGACGGGATGCGGGCGGAGCGCAAGGCGCGCAACGCCAAGCGCGGCGGCGCGGCATGAGGGTCGTCGGCGGCAGTTTGCGCGGGCGCCAGATCGCCGGCCCGCAGCACGATGGCCTGCGCCCGACGGCGGATCGCGTGCGTGAGAGCCTGTTCAATATCCTGGCGCACGGGGTCGATGATTTTTCGCTTGCTGGCGCGCGCGTCATCGATCTGTTCGCCGGCACCGGCGCGCTCGGCCTCGAGGCCATCTCCCGCGGCGCCGCCTTCTGCCTGTTCGTCGACACCGAGCCCGAGGCGCGCGCCCTCATTCGCGCCAACATCGAGACGTTCGGGCTGACCGGTGTCACGCGCATCTTCCGCCGCGATGCGTCCGACCTCGGCCCCGCCGGCACCATGGCGCCGTTCCAACTCGCCTTCCTCGATCCGCCCTACGACCAGGGGCTCGGCGAGCGCGCGCTGGTAGCGTTGGCCGAAGGAAAATGGCTGACGCCGGGCGCCGTCGCGGTCTTGGAGGAACGGGCGAGCGCCACGATCTCTTTGCCGCCCGCGTTCGCCGAGCTCGATCGGCGCACCTACGGCGACACGCAGATCCTGATCGCGCGCTACACCGGCGCCTAGACCGGCTCCTGCGGCATCAGTATCCACAGCAGGATGTAGATGAGCACGCCGGGGAAGCCGGCCGAAAGCACCGAGAGCACCACGTAGCCGAGGCGCACCAGGGTCGGATCCCAGCCGAGCCATTTGGCGATGCCGCCGCACACGCCAGCAATGAGCTTGCCCTGGCGCACGCGCATCAGGGGTTGGCTGAGCGGATCGTCCATCATGGGAGCCTCCTGCGTGACGGGCCGAGCGGAAGTTGGCAGGAAACGCTCACTCTGGCCATAAGGTTTCAGCGCTCGAGGCTGTTGATATACGCGATGATGGTGTCGGTCTCCGCGTCGGACAGCGCGAACTTCGGCATTTCATCGTGCGGGCGCGCGATACCCCGAGTGAGCGGATCGCGCAACGCCAGGATCGGGTTGCGTTTCGCCAGGTCGCGCCAGCGCGGCGCCCGCGGGTTTGGACTGTCGCCGGCGCTGCCGATGGCGTGGCACCAGGCGCAGTTCTTCTGCGCCAGCAACTTGCCATGGGCGATCAGCGCCTCGCTGCGCGCCTGCGCCGGTTGGCCGAGACGCTTAAGGCCGCTGGCGGCGCCGGTGAGTGACGGATCCAGCGACAGGGCGCGCTGCAGGTCGGCAACGGCCGCCGCCTTGTCGCCCTGCGCCTCGTAGACGTAGCCGCGGTTGGCGTGCGCCTGCGCGAAGGCCGGGTTGAGCTTGATCGCCGAGGAATAGTCGGCGATGGCGCTGGCGAGGTCGCCCTTCTTGCGGTGGGCGAGCCCGCGGTTGTTGTAGGCGCTGGCATTCTGCGGCTGCAGCGCGATGGCGGCGGTGTAGTCGGCGATGGCGCCGACCGTGTCGCCCTTGACGAGCAGCGCGTACCCGCGCGCCACGAGCAGCCCCGCCGACTGGCCGTTGATGCGCATCGCCTCGCCGAAATCGGCGATGGCGCCGTCCGTCTCGCCCAGGGCCAGCCGCGCGCGACCGCGGCCGATGAGCGCCTGTCCCGACACCGGCTCGAGGCGCAGCGCCGCTTCCCAATCCGCCGCCGCCTGTGCGTTGGCTGCGCGCTCGGCATAGAACTGCGCGCGCCGGCGAAGCGCCTGCGCGCGATCGCCCGCGGCCGCTGTCTTGGAGCCGATGACCTCGCTGCACGCGGCCAGGACCGCCTCGCCGAGATTGCCGGTCTTGCAGTCCGCCAGCGCGTCGGCATGTCCCGTGCCGCTCATCATCACGAGCGCCAGCAGTGCGGTGGAGAACGAAAGCGATCTCTTGGTCGGGCTGGTCATCGGCACCCCCTGTCGAATCACCATTCGACAAGGCTAGCGGCGGCGGAGAGGGCGACCTTGCGCCCAATCAAGCGCGTGTGGCCGACGACGCCGGCGACTGGCTAAGCCCGCAGGGGCGATCATAAAAACGATGGGCGGGCACGAGGTTTTCCCCGGCCCGCCCAGCGATTTTCAATTGCATATGCCGCTTACTTTGCCGCGGCCTTGGTGTCCGCCATGGTGCCCTTGCACGGGCGGGCGACGATCTCGCAACGGTACATCACTTGACCCAGCGTCTCGCCGATGGAGACGCGACCGCAACGCGACACGAAATCCTTGGCGTTGCCCATGTCGAGGAACGATTCGCCGTAGTCGTAGCGCACGCGCTCCATCCAATCCTTCTTGGCGGCATCCATGGCGCCCTCGGTGCCGATCCACTGCGTGCCGAGGCCGCGTACCTTGTCGGCGCAGGTGAACTCGTGGCGCTCGACGGCAACGTCCTTCTCGCCTTCGCGCTTCACGTAGGCCATCACCTTGGTCGGGTCGCTGCTCTTGTTGTAGCGCTTGGCGTATTTCACCCGCGCCCGCTGGCGCTTGTTGCGCGTCGTCGGACTGCCGTCACCCATGCTCCAGTCCCAGTAGTCCGTCGCGAAGACGGGTCCGGAATAGGCGGGCACCGCAATCGCCGCCGCCAGCGCGAGTGGAATGTATTTGATCATCCTTGCCTCCCGAGATGCGTTGTGACGGCGCCTTCAACGCAACACGGGCGCTTGCGGCCGTAGCCGCGAAATTTGCGAGGGTGACACGCAGAATCGTTGCAGTGACCTTAGCCGAAACGCTGCTCCGCAAGTGGGCTCGGGGTCGCGCCATCCACAGTTGCGTTGTAGGGGCCTGAGCAAGCTGTGAATTGAACCGGCGCGCGCCTCGTTGTTCTCGCGGGCGGATGCCCCGAGGGTGTCGAAGAGCGAGGGGCAGCGGGCGACGAGGGCCGCGAAGCTGTTTTGTTTTTGAGCGGCACTGTCGCCGCCCCGCGCAGGATTATGGGCATACCCACGGCGTTTCAGGGGTTTCCCCCTCCCGGACTCTCACCGGGTGGGCGTGGCGAGCCTCAGGTAGTCGCGCCTTACGTTGAGCCGCCAGTACCCGACCTGCAGCCCGCCCTCGAACAGGAACGTCTCGAGTCGACCCCTTCAGCGGGGCGGGATGGGGGGACGATACGCCAGGTGGAAAGGGCGGGGATTAGTTGGTGCGCTATCCTCTTACTGGCAGGTCTGTTCCAGGCGCCAGCTCACGACGCGGCAGCGCTCTTTCCCGCGCGCGTCGGTCGTACAATCGCGGTTGGGATAGCGCTTGTAGGAGCAGTAGTAGTTGGGGGCGATATAGCCCTCGTAGCCGCGCACCGGACCGCGCGTCTGGTAGGATTCCCAATAGTACGGCTTGACGCCGCGGCCCGCATCCGCCGCGCCGGCAGCGAGCAGCGGAACGGTCAGCGCGACGGCGGCCAGCGTCTTTGCACAATGTGTGGGTGCGAGCATCTTCGCTCTCCTTCGATCGGGAGACGTTGTGGGGAAGATGTAGGGTGCCGTCACCGCGGGCGGTAGGTGCCGCGCGCAGCGCCTGCAATATGCGCGTTCACACTTAACCTCTCCCAAGGGGAGAGGTCGGCTGGATGCGCGTAGCGCAACAGCCGGTTGAGGGGATCATCGGCTGCAAGTCTGGTCGCTCCACTGAGAGCGCGTAACCCCTCACCCGCCGCGCATGCTGCGCATTGGCGCGTCGACCTCTCCCTCAGGGAGAGGTGAAGGGGCCCGGGTCTGCGCTCGGGTACGCGACCTGCTCGCGCCGACGGCATCCTGATGCGCAGCATCGCCGCTCTAGCGGCAGGCGCGCTTGCAGCGCGCCGGAATGCCGTCGGCGCGAGCAGGGTTGTTGGCCACACTAGCTACGCCATGCGGTTTTCCAGAATTTTGATGCCCGGCGGAGGATTGTTCCAAGCATCGTTGGCTGGGGTCAGGCCGGGATACTCAGGAGAAACCTCAAATAGCAGCGGATTTTCAATCGGCATGCCGTCTCGGACCACCCGATTTGCGGTCGCCTGCACTCCCGGCAAGTCGACCCACCGAATTTCCTGGGTCCAGCTCCCATTTTTCGCGACAAAGAAGAGATTGAAGGCGTGAGCTGACACCCGATTTTCTAAGTCACTCGTTAGCGAGACTGGAGCCGTGGCTCTACCCGGAAACAAAGTGCCAATGACGATTGTTTTGGACTTAAAATCCACCTGGCTGCAATCGTGCACCCGCACTTGAACGTCCGACAAAGGAAACCTGCCCGAGTGAATAAACATCCACTGAAAGTGGTGGGGTCCGACCATGAACGGATAGCCGTAGCAAAACCCTTCGCCTCCTGTCACATGCCCCCGTAGTTCTTCGGACAGTGCGACGAGTTTGGCATCTTGCTCGATACTCGCTTCAGCGGATCGACTTTCCCGGCGCCACAACCATAAGCCACCCACTGCGGTAACTAGCGTTCCAACGAACCCAAATTCGCGAGCGCCATCGCTATCGCCCAAGAAAATCCCGAAGCCGCCAAGACACGTGCCCCCGAAGATCAGTAGCGCTGGCAGATACGCAGAGCAAAACTTCAGTAACTTTGACACGTTATCGCACCTCGCGCCCCAGGCGCCACATCTCCTCTTGCACGCGGATGTCGGCGAGGACGCGGTCGAGCAAGAGGCACGTGCGCTTGAAGAGATCGGAGCCGCGGCGGTAGTCGGCGGGCGCGAAGAAATCGCAGCGGCCGGCCTTGAACAGGTCGACGCACTTCTTGCGCGGGCGCCCGGGCGTGTGCACGGCAACCGCATGGCCGCCGTTCTTGCGCATCACCGCCATCGACGGCACGTCGGTGTCGCCGTCGC
>CAZOOS010000030.1:0-21830 GCA_964581475.1 uncultured Hyphomicrobium sp. | reverse complement strand
CCCGGAATGGCCACGAGGAAAATCTCGAAGTCGCTGTCCGCCGTCATCGCGCCTGATTAGCGGGAAGCCGCGCGCGGGACGAGGTGATTCTCGCCCCCCGCCCCTGCGCGCGCGGCCCTCGATGGCCTATCGGCGCCTGTTTGCAAAAGGCAGCCTGCCGGTGTGGCTACGAAACGCTTCGATCATCTCGTGTTCTGCGCGAGTCGGCTCATCGGTTGGACACCAGAAAACCCAAAGGTCACAAGTCAGTAGCTTCACCGCCTGTCCTCCGCGGTGCGGGGCCGTCTTGCCGTGCTGGTGCCGGTAGAATTCTCTGATACGTCGATCGAGCGGGCGCCGCGTGCGGCCGATATAGACAATGGGCTGTCCAGCTAGCCATCTTTGGCGCTCCGTCTCGCTCAAGTACTCCGCGTGAGGCAGATTGCCGTGTCCTTCGGCGTCGACTAACAGCGAGATCACATAGACACCCGAGGCGGTTTCAGCCGGCAGCGTACTCCACGCCACGGGCCCACGCGGAGCAAGGCCCGCCGCACCAAATAGCTGCAAGATTGTGAAGCGTATCGGAGCGTCTGGTGCTTGAGAATGCAAAAGCATTCTTAGAGTCCCACCACACGATTCCAATCAGCAATATACATATACGTTCTTTGAAACTCGCTAGGCAGCAGCATTCTGTTGTGGGCAATAAAATTTCGAACCTTCTCCAATTCATCCATTCGCTGGTTGAGCCAATGCTGGCTGGGAATCACAGAAAAATGCTCCCAGTTATTGACAATTATTTGACCGAGGTTCCCGAAGTCGACAAATCCCAAAAGATCAGTCTTTTCACCTTCCAGCCAAGAATCCTTTAGGGCGGCTTCCTTTCGCCCTTCAGCTACTTGTCTGATCTTAGGGCTCAAGGCAGCAAGCCAGTCTTCACCGATCTTTTCGCTCAATGTCTCTCTAATGAAATCCCTAATCTCATTTTCAAAACAAAAGAGAACCGCATATAACCTTGCCATCTCAAGCGCAGCGTTTCTCCGCGCTACACCAAATGGAACTAAGGCCTCTGCCAGGAGGCGCTCTTCAGCTTCGCGTATATCGGCGCCGACCTGAATTCCCGCAGATTGGAAGTTTGCGGCCTCTGCCTCGAACATTAGGCCGCGAAACAAGAAGTCTCGCAGGTCTCTACTCATTGAAAAGGTGCTCTTTTATTGATTTGAAAATGGCATTATACACCTCTACGTCCTTCGTGGGCGGTAGATGAATCTGAATATTGTAATGGAGGCCTGTTGGCGAAGGTATCCGTTTGCCGACTCTGACGGTGTCGGCAACAAGATCGTCTTTGTTGTCCTGCGACGGGCGGGTGGGCTCGGCAGGGCCGGCCGAAAGATCAGAAAGGTCGAGTAACGCAAAGAAAGTCTTGGCCATCAGGGATGCAACGTTATCGCTGACATTGTGATAACTCTTGAACTTGCCCTCTATAGCCTCACGGTCTGATTTTGTAGGGTGCTCTTTGATGAGGAATATATCAGAGTATGCGTCCCGGAGTGCTTGCGCCATGACAATTCTGGATCGTGAGTGATTTCGGTATTCATGGTAGCGTTGGGTGGGTTTTCCATCAGGCGATAAAAAGCCAAGCTCCTTTAAGATTGGCAGCGCTGCTCTGTCGTTAGATGAGGTAAAGCCCCAATCCTTGAGCAACTGTACACTAAAGACATCGGGAGCCTGCCCGTCTTTGATTTTTGTGAACAGGTCCGGGATGCGCCCGACCGCCACTGTATATGCGTCTGTGAGTGCCATAACTAAAATCCCAATTGAGGTCGCCTAAAAATGCGAATGGCCGCCTGCTGACGCGGATGTTTGCCGCCGCGGATCCGGATCAGGTGCTCGGCACCCGCGTCCAGATAGAGTAGATGATTCGATCATGTTCGTAGTTTGAGCACATAAAGCAAACAGTTGTGTCGAAGGCCCGGGAAACCAAAGCCGAGAAAGAGACTGCCGGAAGTAGCCCCCGCCCCTCGAACCTCCCCCATACTCCTCGCAGCCTTGCCAAACGCGCTTCACCGTCAAACGCGCGCCACCGTCATGGCCGCGCAGGCGGCCATCCACGCCAGTTTCCGCAAGCACTTTGCAGATGTCGGGGTTGCCCGCTGCAGCCGCGCGAAAAGCACAGCTGCATCGAACGCCGAGACTTGCGTGGATGCTCGCCTCCGCGAGCATGACGAAAGGGGCACCGAAGTTTGCAACTGATTTATCCCCGCCCCCCGCACCTCCCCCATACTGCCCCCATCCTTGCCCGACACGAGGGACGCATCAGCTGAGCGTCTGACGCGGGGCGTCGTGGCGAAGCCATGCTCCGCATGGACGCCGGTGCCCGGTTGAGGCCGGCGGATTTTGCGATCATCCGCCTGTCGCGCGGTAAAGCTCGCCGCAGATGCCGGGGCCGTGGACTCGAGGCTGTGCGCCCTCAGCAATGAGACGCACGGACGCCCGTCGCGCAGCGGCGCTCCGCATCGTTTCTTTGCGGCGCGCAGCCGCCAGAGGTCCTGATGCGTAAGCCCGGCTTGCACGCCATAGGGTGGGACCAAAGGCACGCTGACGATGTGATCGCACCCTCGGCACGGAGAGCCACCGCACGCGGGCGCCGAAAGGCTGCCGGATTGTAATTCGGATGGCGGTCGTTTGGCGCCCGCGCTCCCTCTTTGCTTTGCGCCAACCGACTCGCACTCCGGCGAGCCGGCCGGTTGGCGCGTGGAACCGGCGACTCCCTCGCGGGGAGCCGGCCGCCGGCGCACGCCCGTTGACTCGCACTCCGGCGAGCCGGCCGGGTTGGCGCGTGCTCTTTTCAATGAGACATGCGCGCAGCTCCATAGACGTCATCCTCGGCCTTGGGCCGAGGACCCAGTCATCAACGAACTCCGATGCGGGATATCGAGATGTACCGTTGCAACGAGGACTTCAGCACTAAGGCAGCCGAGAGATGGAGCCTCGGAATAAATCCGAGGATGACAGTCTGTGGAGACGCATGACGCTGTTCAAAGCACCGGCGCCAAAAGAAAATGCCCGCCGGTCAGGCAGCGGGCATTCTCCAAGCAACATCGAACCGCCGGCTTACGGCGCGGGGTTCGACGTCTGCGGCTTCATCTCCGCCGGAGCAGCGGGAGCGGGAGCAGGCGCATCAGTGCCGGACTCGCCGGTCGAGGCACCGGAGGCGCCGTTGTCATAGAGGTCTTCCTGCTTCTGCGGCGCCGTCGGCACCTGCGCGGCCGAACCGGGGTTGCCGGCGGCCGGATCGCCGGCGTTGTTCACGCTCGGGGCCGGAATCTGGTTCTTCGAAGCGTTGGGATCGTTGCCGAAACCCGCTTCCTGCGCCAGGGCCACGGAAGCGGTGAGGCCGAGGGCGACGGCAGTCGCCGCGGCAATAATGGGTGTCTTCATTTTTTGTCGACTCCTTGGTCGGCTTTTCTCCCCGCTGGACAACGCCAGGCGCACGCGGCCGTTCCCCCGCCAAAAACGATGGAGGAAGCGGGCCCTAACGCTTGCCGAGGCTGAGGCTCTGCACGCCGCCGGGCATCAGCTTGGGGCGCACCGAGGAGATCTGCCCGGAGTTGACGCCGGCCCAGGCGATCTCGCCGGAGAGGCGGCCGTACTCGATCTTGGGGCAGCGGTTCATGACCACCGTGAGACCGGCGGCCTCCGCTTCGGCCGCGGCGGCGTCGTTGCGCACGCCGAGCTGCATCCACAGCACCTTGAGGCCGAGGCGGTCCTTTTGCGCGATGGCTTCGCGCGTCACCTCGAGCGCGGCCTCCGAGTTGCGGAAAATATCGATGACGTCGACGGGCGCCGGCACGTCGGGAATCGCGGCGTAGACTTGCTGGCCGAGGATGGTCTGGCCGGCGAGCCCCGGATTTACGGGATGGATGGTGTAGCCCTTGCCGAGCAGGTACTTCATGGCGAAGTAGCTTGGCCGCGAGGAATTGGCGGAAGCGCCGACGAAGGCGAACACGCGCGCCTCCCGCAGGATGTCGGCGATATAGTCGTCGCTGTAGCCGTCGTGGTTCATAGAGGCGCTGGCTCACATATCGAGGGCGACGCGGCCGTCGGGCAGCAGCGTGAAATAGGGATTGTGCGCCACCTCCCACAAGTGGCCGTCGAGGTCGGCGAAGTAGCCGGAGTAGCCGCCCCAGAACGTCTTGCCGGCGGGCTTGATCAGCCTGGCGCCGGCGGCGACAGCCTCGGCCAGCGCTTTATCCACGTCGGCTTCGCTGCGCGCATTATGGGCGAGGGCGATGCCAGAGAAGCTTGCAGTGAAGCCGGTTGGCTGGTCGGCGACGCTGGCATCCTCGGCGAGGGCGGCACGGCCGAACAGGGCGAGCACCACGCCGCCGGCGTCGAGGAAGGTGACGGCCTCCTGCGAGGCGCTACCGGCTTTGAACCCCAGCGCCTCGTAGAATTTGCGGGCGCGGGCGACATCAGCGACGCCGAGCGTGATGAGCGACAGTCGCGGCTCCATGCAAGCTCCTTCGGTCGCGTCCGTTTATCGGCTGAGGATCGTGGCGGGCGCTAGCTGCCCTTCCATTCCGGCTTACGCTTGTCGAGGAAGGCACTTATGCCCTCCTCCGCGTCGCGTGCCATCATGTTGTCGACCATCACCTTCGCCGCGTAGGCGTAGGCATCCTTCAGCGGCATCTCGCCTTGCGCGTAAAAGGCGGCCTTGCCCATGGCGACGGTGAGCGGCGACTTGACGGCGATCTTGCCGGCCAGCGCCAGCGCCTCGGGGAGGACGCGGCCCTCCGGCACGACGCGGTTGACGAGGCCCCAGGCGGCGGCATCGGCGGCGGAGATGAGGTCGCCGAGCAGCAGCATCTCCATGGCCCGCTTGCGCCCGACGTTGCGCGACAGGGCGACCATCGGCGTCGAGCAGAAGAGGCCGATGTTGACGCCGGGGGTGCAGAACTTGGCGGTCTCGGCGGCGACGGCGAGGTCGCAGGTGGCGACGAGCTGGCAGCCGGCGGCGGTGGCGGTGCCCTGCACGGCGGCGATCACCGGCTTGGGGCAGGCGACGATCGCCTGCATCATGGCGGAACAGCGCGTCATCGCCTCGGTGTAGAAGGCGAGGCCGTTGTCGGCGTCGGCGCGGTGGGCGGTCAGCTCCTTCAGGTCGTGGCCGGCGCAGAACGCCGGCCCGTTGGCGGCGAGCACGATGGCCGCCACGGTGCGGTCGGAGGCGAGCCGCGTGAAGCGGGCGTGCAGCCGGTCGATCATCTCCAGCGACAGGCTGTTGCGCGTATCGGGCCGGTTGAGGGTGACGAGCGCCACGCCCGCCTGCGACCGGTCGACGAGAAGCAGCGGGTCGGAGCCGATCTTGTCCTTGGCGGCGACTACCGTGCGGTCCTGCATCAGTTGCTCTCGTCTCCTATCTAGTCCCGCCGATTCTACGCCGCTTATTGTAACGCTTTTTCGATCTCGGCTCGATGCGCTTTGACGAGCTCGACATTCTCCAGGTGCTCGAGGCGCGGGGTGGTGTTGATCGCCTCGTTGAGCTCCTGGATCAGCTCCTTCTTGTCGGCCTCCGGAATGGACGCGTCGGCGGTCACGTCGGCCAGCTCCTTCTTCAGGGCCTCGACCGGCTCGGTGAACTCGCCCGACTTGGAATCGAGGCCGGCCATGACGATCGAGATATTGGCGGCAACGTCGTCCAATTCGGAAAAGGTCGCGAACCCGTGCTTCTTGGCGATGTTGTCGAGCTCGGTCTGCAACCCCGGATCGATGCTGTCGCCCGCCTGCTGCAGCTTCGGCGCTACGGTGGCCAGGTCGGGCTGGGCGGAGACAAAGCTCTTCACTTGCGCCTCGGTGAGCTTGATCTGCTTGATCGGCTCGTCCTTCGGCTCCTGTGCCCAGGCCGGCGTGGCATACGCGGCCAGACAAAGCCCAAGCGAAAGAACCAAACGGGGTAGCGCGTGCCGCATCGAAGCTTCTCCTTGGTATTTATGATCCGTCTACGCGGATTGGAACGGCGATTGCCACCATCACTTTGCGACGCTTTCGCGCCCTGACCACGCCGCTGAGGCAGGTTCCACTCAGTTTTGCCAATTGCCCGCCAATTGCCTCATGTCGTCGTCCCCTGCAAGCGCAACGCGCTCCGCCGCTAGATGGTATTATATTACCACAAACCGTAAGGCTTTGATTTTGCTATGCTTCACAATCGGCACCGCAGAATGCGATTGACACCGAGAATCCAATCTGATTGTAAGACGCCTCTCGCGCCGGACATGCAGCGCTTTTGCGCCGTCCCGGCGATCCAGCAGTGGAGCCCGATAATGCCGACCTTCGTCGCCAAGCCCGGCGATGTGGTGAAGAAGTGGATCCTGATCGACGCGGACGGTCTCGTCGTCGGTCGCTTGGCCGCTCTCATCGCCACGCGCCTCAAGGGCAAGCACAAGCCGATCTACACGCCGCACGTCGATTGCGGCGACAACATCATCGTCGTCAATGCCGACAAGGTGATCTTCACCGGCGATAAGCACAACGACAAGGTCTACTACCGCCACACCGGCTACCCCGGCGGCATCAAGGAGCAGACCCCCCGCATGATCCTCGAGGGCAAGTTCCCCGAGCGCATCGTCGAGAAGGCGGTCGAGCGCATGCTCAAGCGCGGTCCGCTGCAGCGCCAGCTCATGCGCAATCTCAAGGTCTATAAGGGAGCCGAGCATCCGCACGCGGCGCAGAGCCCGGAGAAGCTCGACGTGGCGAAGCTCAACCGCAAGAATGCGAGGGTCTGAGACGATGGCGCAGGAAACCAGGTCTTTGGGTGACCTCGAGCAGATCAAGGGTGCAACTCCCGCGACCCCCAACGCCGCTCCCCAGTACGTGCAGAAGCTCGACAGCCTCGGCCGCGCCTACGCGACCGGCAAGCGCAAGAACGCGGTTGCCCGCGTGTGGCTGAAGCCCGGCCGCGGCGCGATCATCATCAACGACAAGGACTACACGGCCTACTTCGCCCGTCCGGTGCTGCAGATGTTGCTGCAGCAGCCGCTCTCCGCGGTGAGCCGCAACACGCAGTACGACATCATGGCGACGGTCGTCGGCGGTGGCTTGTCCGGTCAGGCCGGTGCCGTCCGTCACGGCATCTCCAAGGCCCTCACCTACTTCGAGCCGGATCTGCGCACGGTGCTCAAGAAGGGCGGGTTCCTCACGCGCGATAGCCGCGTCGTCGAGCGCAAGAAGTACGGCCGCATGAAAGCCCGCCGCAGCTTCCAGTTCTCCAAGCGCTAATAAGCGCCTGCAGTTGCGAGGAAACCTTAAGACAGGCCGCCCCAAGGCGGCCTGTCGCTTTTTGCGGCCGGGAAGACTTGCCCGGGCATCGCCGGGATGCCACATACGGCCCCGGTGGGAGACATGACGCTGTGGCAACCGCCACCAGTGTCCCGACAGGCAGGATGAGATGGACTGGCTATTGCAAGACCTCGGCTATTTGCTCGGGGTCATCGTCGAAGAAGCGCAACATCTCTTTTCCATCGACTGGTACCGCCAGAACTTCGTCGCCCTCGTCAACATCATCATGATCGACCTAGTGCTGGCGGGCGACAACGCCATCATCGTAGGTCTCGCCGCCTCGCGCGTTCCCAAGGAGATTCGCAGCAGGGTCATTTTCTGGGGCATAGCCGCTGCGGTGGTGCTGCGCATCTTCTTCGCTGCCATCACAGTACAGCTGCTCGCCATCATCGGCCTGACGCTCGCCGGCGGCCTGCTGCTGTTGTGGGTGTGCTGGAAGATGTACCTGCAGATCACCACCGGCGATCAGCACGCCCACCTCGAGGCGGGCCAGGATAACAACCAATCGGGCGACCTCAGCTTCTGGTCGGCGGTCGGCCTCATTACGATCGCCGACGTGTCGATGTCCCTCGACAACGTGCTGGCAGTGGCCGGCGCCGCTAAGGGCTCGACGCTGGTGCTCGTCATCGGCCTTGCCGTGGCGATTATCCTCATGGCCGTCGCTTCGCACTACATCGCCAACCTGCTCGTCAAGTATCCGTGGATCACATGGATCGGCCTGTTGATCATCCTCTGGGTGGCGCTCGGCATGATCTACGAAGGCTCGCACGAGGTGACCTGCCAGGCGTTCAACTTCGGTTGCTCGGAGTCGCTGTGGGAGGGCATCCTGCACCGATTGGGGCTAACATAGCCGCTATCCGGCGTTCGGGCCGCACACCCTATATTGACAGCATCGTGTGCGGCGACTTAGAGCCGCGCAACCGCAGCCCTTGCGCTGCCACGAGAGCTGAAGCGATGAGCACGTCACACACGCCGAAGATCTTCATTGACGGCGAGGCCGGTACCACCGGACTCGAGATCCGCGAGCGGCTGGCAGGCGAGCCGCGCATCGAGGTGAAGAGCATCGATCCGGCCCTGCGCAAGGATCAGGCAGCGCGCAAGGCGATGCTGCGCGAGGTTGACCTCGTCGTGCTTTGCCTGCCCGACGATGCAGCCAAGGAAACGGTGGCGCTCGCCGATGCGCTCGGGGATGACGCGCCACGCATCCTCGATGCCTCGACGGCGCATCGCGTGGCGCCCGGCTGGGTCTACGGCTTTGCCGAGCTCGACGCGGCGCAGGCCGACAAGGTGCGCGCCGCCAGGCGGGTCGCCAATCCCGGCTGCTATCCAACCGGCGCCATCGCGCTGATCCGGCCGCTCGTCTATGCCGGCATTATTCCCGCCGGCCATCCGCTCACCGTCAACGCCGTCTCCGGCTATTCCGGCGGCGGCCGCAGCATGATCGAAGCCTACGAGGGCGGCACCGCGCAGCCGTTCGAGCTTTACGCGCTCGGCCTGGAACACAAGCATGTGCCGGAGCTGATGCACTATGCCGGCCTGACGCGGCGGCCCATCTTCGTGCCGTCCGTCGGCAACTTTCGCCAGGGGATGCTGGTGTCAATCCCGCTGCACCTCGACACGCTGCCGGGATCGCCGAGCCTGCGTGACCTAGAGCGGGCGCTAGCCGCGCACTATCGCGGCGCCGAGCTGGTCTCCGTCGCTGAGCCGCCAAAGGCCGCGCGGCTTGCCGCCGAGGATCTCAACGGCACCGACAAGCTCGAGCTGTTCGTGTTCGGTAAGCCGGAGCTGAAGCAGGCCGTTCTCGTCGCCCGCCTGGATAACCTCGGCAAGGGCGCTGCCGGCGCGGCGGTGCAGAACATCCGCCTGATGCTGGGGATCGGCGAGGCCGCGCAGCTCGCGTCGACTAGGGCGCGGCAGCCCGCGTGATCGTATGCAGGTGCAGCGTGGCGGCGGCGATGACCACCGCCGCTCCCGCCTGATGTGCGAGACCCAGCTCCAGCGGCACACCCCAGAGCAGCGTCCAGATGCCGATGAGCATCTGTGCCAGCACGCAGGCGGCGAGCACCCCGGCCGAGCCGACGATGCGCTCATCGTCCGCGGAGCGGATCAGCGTCACGAGATGCGCCAGCGCCAAGACGACGAGGGCATACGCCGTGACGCGATGGTCGAACTGTACCGTCGTCACATTCTCGAAGAAGTTGAGGTACCAGGGCGACTGCGCGGTGAGGCCGTCGGGGACGAGCTTGCCGTCCATCAGCGGCCAGGTGTTGTAGGTCAGTCCCGCCTTCAATCCTGCGACCAGCGCGCCGAGCCCCGACTGCACGAAGACGAGGGCGAACAGCGCCGTCGCCGTGCGGCGCTGGCCGTCCGTCACGGTGCGCAGGCGCACGCGGGCACTGGCCGGAGCGGCTTCGAGGGCCAGCCACACGAGCAGCGCCAGAATGGCGAAGGCGGTCAGCAGATGCAGGGCCAGACGGTATTGGCTGACGTCGATACGATCGACGAGCCCCGACTTCACCATGTACCAGCCGATGGCGCCCTGCAGGCCGCCCAGCGCCAGGACGCCGAGGCACTTCAGCGCGAAGGCGCCGCGCAGCTTGCCTAGCAGCCAGAACACGACGAACGGCACGGCAAAGGCGATGCCGATGAAGCGCCCGAGAAAGCGGTGCGCCCACTCCCACCAATAGATGGCCTTGAAGGCCTCGAGAGACATGCCGGCGTTGACGACCGAATACTCGGGGATCGCCTTGTACTTCTCGAAGGCGACGAGCCAGTCGGCCTCGTTCAGCGGCGGGATGGCGCCGAGCAGTGGCTGCCATTCGGTGATCGACAGCCCGCTGTCGGTGAGGCGCACGGCCCCGCCGACGACGATCATGCAGAAAACGAGCGCAGCAACGGCCAGCAGCCAAATCTGCACGGCAGCATCGGCGGTGGGCGCCGGGCGCGCATCGTCATGTGTGGCGGAAATGGCCAAGGCCCGCGTCCCCTACTCAACTCAACGCGGGTGATACCGGCCGGCGCCGGCCCGATCAAGGTGCCGAACGCCGCGGCGGCCGCTGCCGCCTCGGCCTCTAGAGCGCCGGGCGGCCCCCGGCATAGCGCTTCAAAGTATTCATCACCGCGAACGGAACGCCCGAAAGCAACGCTTTCACGTAGCGCATGTCCTGGAAATCACCGTTGAGCGACAGGCGCGGCAGCGCCGTCAGCTCGTGCACGTGCTCGGGATACAGCAACCCCTTCTGTGTCGTCACGGCGGTCTCGACCCCCAGCTCGGCAGCGATGCGGAACTCGCGTTCGCCGGCGCTCTTCTCGCAGCCGTAGGGATAGCTGAAGTGCCGGCAGGGGCGCCCCAGCTCCGTCTCGACGCGTGCGATGCTTTCCGCCATCTCGGCGCGGGCTTGCCGCTCGCCCAGCTTTGCCAGGGCGTAGTGACCGCGCGTGTGGGCGCCGATGGTGACGAGCGGATCCTTGGCGAGCTGACGCAGCTCGTCCCAGGACATGACGAGGTCGGCGTGCGCGGCGGAAGTGTCGATGTTGTGGGCGGCGGCCAGCTCGGCGACGACGGCGCGCGCTTGCGCCTCGGGCAGCTCCCGCAACCACCAATAAATCTCGTGATAGGCCGCGTCCTTCTCGGCCGGCGTCGACAGGCGGAAATGGCGCGTCTCGCCGTACATGCAAAGGGTGATCTGCGAAGCGGCGCGCAACACCTTCTCGAAGGTGAGCCACCAGAAATCGCCGCGTCCGTCGGCGAAGTCGCTCGGCACGTAAATGGCGAAGGGCGCACCATAGCGGCGGAAAACCGGATAGGCGTGATCGCGGTTGTCGCGATAGCCGTCGTCGAGGGTGAAGCAGGCGAACGGCCGCTCGTTGTCGGCGTTTTCCAGGCGCTGGCGGATCTGGTCGAGCGGGATGATGTCGAACCCGGCGTCGATCACCTCGCGCACGACCGCCTCGAGAAACTCGGGCGTCACCTTGAGGATGCGGTTTGGCTCGAACGGTTGCGGCGGCGCCGGATCGACATGGTGCAGCATGAAAATGACGCCGGCGCCACGCGTATACGGCGCCAGCAGGTTGCCCGCCCCCGTGTAGTGTACGGCCGCGAGTGCGGTCTTGAGGAGCGCCGTCGATCGCCTGCTCATGCTGATCTCATCCGTCGCGTGCGCGGCGCAGTTCGCCGTGCCGACTGTCCAGCAATAATCGTGCGGATGCATCCTCCGCGCGCTTAAGCGTCCGGGCAAAGCATCGAGTTGGCTAACGGCCGATTAAGCGGACCGCAAGCGGACCATCGCTCAACTGACGCGTGCTTCGAGATCCCCTTTGGACGTGAGACGCGCCAGGCGCTCGCGGGCGAGCTGGTTCGATTTGGCACGCTCGAGGCGGAACAGCTCGATGTCGGTCACCTCGAAGCCTAGGAAAGTTCCAGGCACATCCGGCGCCGTGGCGCGGCGCTTCGGCTCGCTGACGATGATGCCGGCGTCGAAGCGGCCGAGGATCGCCTCGAACAGCGCGTGCGCCACGTCGTGACGTGCCACCACGACGATGTGGTCATAAGCGGCGTCGAGTGCGTCGAGCGTCAGGTTGAGCTGGTCAGGGTCGAGCAGCATGTCGCGGTCAAGCACAGCGGTGCCGGCCGGAATGAAGTGGGCGCCGCTGGCGGGGATGCGCGTCACGACATCCTCGAACTTCGCCTTGGCTTGCAGCAACTCGTTGAGACCGGCGCGCTGAGCGGCACCCATCTGCTCGGCGAGGCCGTGCCCTTCCGGGCTCCAGTCGACGAGAATGACGTCGGCACCGGCATCGGCCATCGCCTTGACGAGCTGGATCGCTTCGGTGCTGGCGTCGACCTGGTCCGTCGACCCCGTCATCAGCGTGCGGAAGCCGCCGATGTCCTGCGGGTGCGACACGAGATGCTGGGCGAGGTCGGCCACCGAATGCACGACATTTACTCCGGCGGATCCCGGCGCGAAGGCGGGCGCGACGATGTTGCGCGATACCGCCGCCGTCTCGCGCGGTGCCGTCATGCCCGGATTGCGGGCGGCGTTGAACAGTGCGCGGGTAACGACGATGGCAATGCCGAACAGCAGCGTCGCCATGGCAATGAGCGCCGCGTACTGCAGCGGCTTGGGGAAGCTCGGCACGCTGGTCGGGCGGGCCAGCGAGACGATCTGCGCCTCGATCGGCACGGCACGGCGGTCGGCATTGAGACGGTTGGCTTCGAAGCGCGCCTGCAGACGCTCAAGCTCGGCACGCTTCGACTTGGCGGTGGCTTCGAGCTGGCGCAGCTGCACCTCGTCATCGCCGGTGCCGACGATCTGCTTCTTCATCTGCTCGAGGCTCTGGCGAACCGACGCCTCGCGCGAGGCGGCAATGGACGCGCTCTTCTCGATGCCTTCGACGATCTTGCCGACTTCACTCTTGATCTGGCGCTGCAAGCCTTCGAGGTCGGCACGCAACTGCCGCATGCGGGGGTGCGCCGGCAGTAGCGTTGCCGACAGCTCGGAGAGCTGGCGCTCGACACGCACGCGCTGCTGCACAAGATTTTGGATGAGCGGCGAACGCTGCACGTCGGGAAGCGATTCGGAAGTGCCGGCGCGAACCATCTCGCGCACCGACTGGGCGCGCGCGTCGGCTTCGCTGCGCGCTGCCTGCGCCCGCGTCAACTCGGCGGTGATGTCGCCGAGCTGCTGTTGGTTGAGGCCGGTGTTGTTGGGGCCGCCCTTGAAGATGTTGGCCTGCCCGCGGAAGTGCTCGACCGCGGCTTCCGCCTCGGCCACTTCTTTCTCGAGCTTGTCGATCTTCGGCTGCAGCGCGTTCTGCACGTCATCCGTCTGCGTGAGGCTGCGCGTTGCCAGTAGCGTGCGATAGGTCTCGGCGAGACGATTGGCGACGTCGGCGGCGAGCTTTGGATCGTCGGACGTGAAGCGGATGCCGATGACGCGGCTTTCTTTCGGCGAATAGACTTCGAGGCGCTTGAAAAACGCCTTGAGCAGGCGATCCTGCTCGCTTTCGGCGGCGCCGCTACCGGAAAAGATGCTCATCACGCGGTCGAGCTGGCTGGGCGGCTGCAGCGCGCTGTTGAACTCCGGATTGGATGCGAGCTTTTCCTCAGCGATGATCTGCAGAGCCAGGTCGGGCGACATGAGCGAGCGCAGATGCGTGTTGATCGCCTCCTTGTCGAGGCGCGAGGTCACCGAATCAAACGACCGGTCGCTGCCGTCCTTGGGAACGACGACCTGTATCTGCGCCTCTGAGGTGTAGCGCGGAGGGAACGTCGACAGCACGGCGTAGGTGATGCCGCCGGTCAGCAGGCTCAGGAGAATGAGCTTGGGCAACGCACATCGCACGGTGCGCCATACGGTGGAAATGTCGATGTCGTCGGGGGAGGCGGTATTCATGGACGGTGTGCCGCTCAAGAGAGACCTAATCGCTGCTTCAAATTAGAGCGCTGGCAGTTGCTATTTCATTAAGCGTCCAGAACTCGGACGTTCGCTCAGAATTTGTTAACCGATCCGCCCCACAGTGAGCATGCGACGAACCAAGCTCCGGCTGCTGAACCCATGTGCATTCGCCTAGCCATTCTTCTGACTGCGACGGCTGTCCTGCTGGGCGGCTGCGCACAGGACGATATTGCCGGCTTCGATGATCTGAGCATGCTGAAGAGCGTGCTTCCCGTGGACGTCATCTACGACAAGACGGCCCCTGCCGCCGATCCGGCCGCGCCCGTCCAAGCCGCCGCCTGGGGCGAGACCGTCGTCAGCACGCCCGAGCCGATTAAGGTCGCCGACTGGGGCGAGACGTCAGTGTATCGCGGCGAGCGCATGGTCTCCCCGGTACCGATGGGGCCGCCGATGGTTGCTGGTTCCCCACCCGGTCCGGTTGCCTGGGGCCCTGCCGTCGTCGTCACCGCCGGCCCATCCGGCGGACCCACTGGGTTTGAGCCCTACATTCTCGACACCGGCGACAAGCTGCGGGTCTTCGTCTACGGCCAGCCCAATCTGTCGCGCCTCTACACCGTCGACCAAATCGGCAATATCTCCGTCCCGCTCATCGGCTCGGTGCGGGCGCGGGGGCGCACCACCGTCGACCTCGAGCACGCCATCGCCTCGAGACTCGGCCGCGAGTTCGTCAAGGATCCGCAGGTCACCGTCGATGTGGCGCAGAACCGCCCCTTCTTCATCCTCGGCGAGGTTCGCCTACCCGGCCAGTACCCGTTCGTCTCCGGCATGACGATCGAGCAGGCCGTCGCCATCGGCGGCGGCTATACCGAGCGCGCCTCCAAGCGCTCGTACCGCATCACCCGCAAGCTCGGCGCCCTCATTGACCAAATCGAAGCTCCTGCCGACTACACATTGTGCCCAGGCGATACCGTCTTCGTGTATGAACGGTTCTTCTAGTTGCAGGTGAACTTCGGGAGCGCGCGTGGCCGAGGGCTTGCGCATCATCCATTGCTTTCGCGCGCCGGTGGGCGGGCTGTTCCGTCACGTGCTCGACCTCAGCGGCGCGCAGACGGCGCGTGGCCATGACGTCGGCTACATCATTGATTCGACAGTCGCTGATCCGCTGACCGAGGGGCGCCTAGCGCAGGCGGCGCAGCATCTGCGGCTCGGCATCACCCGTCTACCGATGGGGCGCCTGCCCAGCCCGCGCGATCTGGCGACCAGCCGCGCCGTTCGCGATACGGCGCGCAACCTGCGCACCGACGTGTTGCATGGGCACGGCGCCAAGGGCGGCGCCTACGCACGCCTCGCCGCACGCGACCTGCGTGCCGATGGCCGCAACGTGGCAACCTTCTACACGCCGCACGGCGGCAGCCTGCACTACCCGCTCGCCTCGCCGCAGGGCCTCGTCTACACGGCGGTCGAAAGGTTTCTCGCCCGCTATACGGACGGGCTGATCTTCGAGAGCGACTTCATCCGCCGACTTTACGACAGACGCGTCGGTGGCGGCCGAGTGCCCGCGCGCGTCGTCCCCAACGCGCTGCAGCCGGTCGATTTCGCTCCGCACAAGTCCAATCCCGATGCTGCGGACTTTCTGTTCATCGGCGAGCTTCGCCAGCTCAAGGGCGTCGACGTCTTGTTGCGGGCGCTGGCGGAAATCGCCGCAAGGTTTCCCGTGCGGGCCGTTATCGTCGGGGCCGGGCCGGAGGCGGCCGCCTTCCACCGCCTCGCCGAAGATCTAAAGATCGGTAACCTGGCCGACTTCCCCGGCGCCATGCCGGCCCGCACCGCCTTTGCACTCGGCCGCTGCCTCGTTGTCCCATCCCGGGCCGAAAGCATGCCCTACATCGTCCTCGAAGCCGCCGCCGCCGGCATGCCCATGCTGGCAACGGACGTTGGCGGCATCCCCGAAATCGTTAATGGCGCCGACACGCCCTTGCTGCCTCCCGGTGACGTCGGTGCGTTGGCGCAGGCCATGCAGGCGTTCCTGGACGTTCCCGCGGTAGCAAAGGCGCGCGCCACGCGCCTGCAAGCCGCGGTGGCCGAGCGTTTCACGGTCGAACGCGCCGCCGGCGAGGTGCTGGCGTTCTATGCCGAACGGCTCGGCCGCTAACCTTACTGAAAAGCTTACGCGTCCGACCGACGCGATCCGGCGCTGTGGCACGAAGCCTGCTTTCCATAGGGCAGTCTTATGCGTCTCAGTAACGGATCAAGTCGAATGCTCAATGTTGGCCGAGCCTCTGTCCCGCAAACGGTACATGCGACCATAGCGCGCAAGATCCCGCGCCTCGCCGACTTCCGCATCGAGGACAAAACGCGCCTCATGTCGATCGTGGTCATTCGCGGCGCCGTGCGCGCCTGCGACATCGCCATCATCTTCCTCCTCGGGTTCGCCGTTGCCGTCTCCTACGTCGATGAGCCCTCGGTCATCGGCAGCACCTACTACATGGCCGCCATCGCCATGACGGCCGTGGCGACCGTCGCCGGCTTCGACATGTTGGGCCTCTACTCGCAGGCGACGTTCAACTCCTTCATCCGCCAGATGCCGCGCGTCCTGCTTGCCTGGACGGCAGCCTTCGCGCTGCTGCTCGCCGCCGTGTTCTTCCTCAAGGCCGCCGACGACTTCTCGCGCGTGTGGTTCGCCGCCTGGTACGTCGTCGGCATCTTCGTCCTGCTGGGCGAACGGCTGGTGGTCGCCAGCCTGGTGCGCCACTGGACGCAGCAGGGGCGTCTCTATCGCCGCGCGGCGATCTACGGCGGCGGCGCCATCTCCGAGAAGCTCATCAGCGAGCTGGAAGTGGACGTCGACAGCGACATCCGCATCACCGGCATCTTCGACGATCGCGGTGACGACCGCGTCGACCGCGTCATTGCCGGCTATCCGCGCCTTGGCGGGCTCAAGGAGCTCGTGTCCGTCGCTCGCAACTCGCGGCTCGATCTCGTCATCGTCGCCCTGCCGATCACCGCCGAGAAGCGCGTCGTCGAGGTGACGCGCGCGCTCGCCGTGCTCCCGGCCGAGGTCAAGCTGCCCGCCCGTTCCACCGAGCTGCGCTTCACGCCCGGCACGTACTCGCGCGTCGGCAACGTCGCCATGATCGACCTGCTGGAGAAGCCGATCGCCGACTGGGGCTCGGTGACGAAGTGGGTTTTCGACAAGATCGTCGGCACGCTGGCGCTCGTCTTCCTGGCGCCGCTGATGCTCGCGGTCGCCGTCGCCATCAAGCTCGACAGCCGCGGTCCGGTGCTCTTCCGCCAGAAGCGCTACGGCTTCAACAACGAGCTCATCGAGGTGTTCAAGTTCCGCTCGATGTACACCGACCGCTGCGATGCGAACGCGGTAAAGCTCGTCACCAAGAATGACCCGCGTGTCACCCCCGTCGGCCGCTTCATTCGCAAGACCAGCCTCGATGAGCTGCCGCAGTTGTTCAACGTCATCATCGGTAATCTGTCGCTCGTCGGCCCGCGCCCGCACGCCCTCGAGGCGAAGGCGGCCGGCGACCTCTACGACGAGGTCGTCGATGGATACTTCGCGCGTCATAAAGTGAGACCGGGAATAACCGGTTGGGCACAAATCAACGGCTGGCGGGGTGAAACCGACACGCCCGAGAAAATTCAGAAACGCGTGGAATGCGACATTTACTATATCGAGAACTGGTCGCTGCTGCTCGACACCTACATCCTGCTAAAGACGCCCTTCGCGCTGCTGAAGTCCGAGAACGCCTACTAGGCCAGCGCGGGAGAGCGTCGCATGACGGCCATCGCCGCAGGATCGGCAAGCGTTGCGGGGATGCGCGATGAGCGTCGCCCCGGCGCGCGCAGCCTCGCCACCTGGCTGGCGCTCGCCGCCGTCGCACTGACCTTCGTTGTTAGCGGCATCGTATTCACCGAGCCGGCGCCGGTCGACGCACTCAGCATTGGCCTTATCGTGCTGCTGCCGACCATCGGCCTCGTCGCCTTCAACCGCGCCCTGCTGACTTACGGCTCCCTCTGGTTAGTCGCTGGCGCCTGCGCGGTGCTCGCCACCACGTTCTCGCTCGACCCTAAGGCGACGTTGATCCACGTCGCCGTGACTCTTTATCTCTACGCCGCCTCGGTCGTCATTGCCGCCTTCGTCGCCAGATCGCCGCGCTTTCACACGGAGCTGATCTTCAAGGCGTGGACGGTCGCCGCCATCGTCGCCTGCTCCGCCGCGATCATCGGCTATTTCGGCCTTCTGCCCGGCGCCTACGACGTGTTCACCCTTTACGGGCGCGCGGCCGGCACCTTCAAGGATCCGAACGTGTTCGGTCCGTTCTGTGTGGTGCCTCTCGTCTATATGCTGAGCATCGCGCTGCAGAACCGGCTGCGTGGCATGATCATTCCGCTGGGCATCGCCGCCTTCCTCATGCTCGGCGTGTTCCTCAGCTTTTCGCGCGGCGCCTGGCTCAACCTCGTCGTCGCCTTGGCGGTCTACGGCTATCTGGCGCTCGCGACCTCGCGCAAATCCATCGTGCGCCTCAAGATCGTCGGGCTGCTGGCGGCCGGCTGCATCATCGCCGTGGGCGTTGTCCTCGCCGCCATGAGCTCCGATAATGTCGCTGAGCTCCTCGCTCAGCGCGCAACTCTCGATCAGTCGTACGACACCGGCTCGGAAGGCCGCTTCGGCGGTCAGCAGAAGGCCGTCGAGCTCGTCGCCGAGCATCCGTTGGGCATCGGCGCGCAGGAGTTCAGCACCCGCCACCATGCCGAGGAAGTGCACAACGTCTACCTGACGGTGCTGCTCAGCGCCGGATGGCTCGGCGGCGGCATCTACCTGATCCTCGTCGTGCTGACGCTGGTGCTCGGCTTCCGCTACCTCTTGAAGGCGTCCGCGGCCGACACGCGGCTGCTGTTCCTCGTCGCCTACGCCACCTTCGCCGCCACGGCGCTCGAGGGCGTGATCATCGACAGCGACCACTGGCGCCACTTCTACGTGTTGATGGCCATCGTCTGGGGCTTCGTCACGGCCTCGTCGGCAAAAGAGCCTGCCGTCCAGCGGCGCGCGCCATCTGTCGCCAATGGGCAGCGGCGCGCCGTGAGCCACCGGCGCCCCAACATTATCGGGCCGGCGCCTCACCGCGCGTGAGCAGGGCCGCTCAGGCGATGATCCGTAGATGATTGTCGAAGGCGCGACCGGGGAAGTTCGCCGTCGTCAGGTGCGTGTGGTCTGGTCTATCCAATTGCAGCACGCCCATGCCGGAGCTCATGGCAAAGCCTGCCGGCGACGCTCCCGTGACCCCGCAACTGTCGAGCAGGTGCGTCTCACCGACGACGGCGAAGCGCTCTGTATCGATGTAGACGATACGGCCGGCGCGCGGCGCTGAGGCCGCAAGCATGCGTCCGTCCCGGCTCAATGCCACGGCGCCGATATAGCCGGCGAGCGCTGCACCCATCGGCTTTGACGGCTCGATGATCCGCAGCGCTTGATCTATGCCGGCGCAGCCGACGAGTTCGGGCGTCTCGGCATCGGCGCCTTCCCACTGGCACCCAAACCAGACGGCGCCGCGCGCGTCCTGCGCCAGATGACGGATCGACAGCTTGTGCAGGCCGGCGCCCTGCATGTGCTGGCTGATCAACCGCCCTGTGGTGCTGTCGACAAATGCCAGCGACGGCTGCATGGAATCGAGGTTGAGCTTCTCGCGCCCCGTCTCGATATGCGTTTCGATGCCGCCATTGGCGACGGCCAGCGTCTTGCCGTCGCTAAGCAGGATCACCTCGTGCGGGCCGATCCCGTAGGTCGGGAACTCGCCGATGCGCTTGTGGCCGCCGCTGGCATTGTAAACGCCGACGAGACCGTCGCGCGTCTCGTTGTCGTGCTCCGTCGCATAGAGCAGGCGCCCGTCGCGCGAAAAGGCGCCGTGCCCGTAGAAGTGGCGGTTCACCGGCGTCGTGAACAGCACCGGCTCGCGGCGGCCGTGGATGTCGAATGCCAGCGCGAACGAGCCGGGGCGGCGCGCAAACACAACCGCCTGCCCGCTGGCGCGGTCGAGCGCGATGTCATGGCCGCGGCCTTCCAGCGGCAGCTCGCGCGAGATCGTCCCGTCGAGCGACAACACGACGACGGAGTAGGTGCCGTCGGGACGCCGGCAAGCGGCGATGAGGTCGCCCGCGGCGGCGCTCTCGCCCATTTCGTCGTCGAGCATGGCGGCAAAGGCACGCGTGGCGCTGGCCGCAGCAAGGCTGAGCGTCGTGCCGATCAGGAAATGCCGCCGGTCAATCGCCATCGAGCTCATTGAACCCTATCGCCAGTCCGGCCATCGGCGCCAGCTCACGCCCGATGAGCTTGCGGATGCCTTCGACGTGGAAGCGCACCATGCGCAATTGGCGCGCCCGGTCCGGGTTATTTTTGGCCTGCGCAATGCCTTCTACCGCAGCTGGTGCGTCGCGCGCCAGCCGCCCGAACGCCGCGGTGATCCAGCGCGGCATCCAGGCTTTGTCGCTGGGGACAGCGCGCCCGAGCCCCATCGTATCGTAGAGCGACTTGAGCGAGGCGACACCCGCTGAAATGTAGTGGGCGCTGAGACGGGAACGATGGAACGGCAGGCGCGGCGCCTTGTCGGGGGTTTGCAGCGCCGTGATCATTGGCCCTACCTCGCGGTCCTGGATCATCTGCAGTCCGGTGATGAGCGCGCGCGCGAAGTCGCCCGCCGGCTCCTCCGGCGTCTTGTAGCGCGCGTCAGTCGCGCCCGGATCGACCATACGATGGCGCCAACCGGTATCACCCTGCCATTCGGCAAGCACCTCGCGCGCCAACGCATGCGTCGCCTGCGCCATGGATGCCGCCAGCTTGCACCGGTAGGCGGCGGCCTCATCCGTGCCGGTGATCGCAGGTGCGTCGTCGGCGAGCAGCACTTCCAGCGCCGAAAGGCCCTGCACCGCGGCACTCTTCATCGCCAGCAACGCGGGATCGAGCGCGGTGGCGTCGCGCTTGGCAATGAGCGCCGCGACCTGCCGCTGCGTCACGCCGCGCGGATCGGGCCAGAAGTCGAACCGCTCCGGGCGCCCGATCTGCGACAGCGGCCCGAAACGCAGAAACTCCACGGCCGCCCAGGCGAGCACGGTGTCGGCAAAGTCCTTCTTCACCGCCTTGGCGGCCTTGGCGCTACCATCACACGTGCGCGACAAATCATCCGCCAGCTTGCCGCTCGTCTTGGCCAGCCTGGTGAAACCGGGAAAGACGTAACTGTCGATGACGTGTGCGTTGAGCTTGGTGAACGCGGGCGCCGCGGGAGCGGCGTGCCCCACCGGCACTGGCGCAACCGCGGCGAGCAGACAGAGCGCGGCGAGGCTCCGCATCATCGTCCGGTTCTTCGACATTCGATCCAGCGCCCGCCGCACAATCGCCGTGGCTCCCGCGTCTTTTGCTGCGCGTCAGTTAACTCTAGCCTGCCGCGGGGTGATGGCGTTCCTTCGACCGCCCTACATAAAGGCTTGATGGGAAAAAATATTCTTGACTTCCCTAGTCGGAAATCATTCAGATCGGCGCCAAAAAGCCGGCCGAATGGAGGGCAACGCACATGCTTAGAGTTCCTGCCGCCTCGCTTCTGGCTCTCGCCGGCGCCATCGCTGTGCAGCCGGTGTTGGCCGAGGCGCCGACCGCTGCCGCCGTGGCGAAGACCTACGCCGATATCGCCGAGGCAAGCTATACCGACTCGCTCGCAGCGGCGCGCAAGCTCAAGACCACGATCGACACGCTCATCACGTCGCCGACGCAGGACAACCTGCTCGCCGCGCGCAAGGCGTGGGTCGATGCGCGCGTGCCGTACATGCAGACGGAGGCCTTCCGCTTCGGCAACAAGATCGTCGACGACTGGGAGCCGCGCGTGAACTCCTGGCCACTCGACGAAGGTCTTATCGATTACGTGTCGCAGGAGTACGTCGACCAGTCGCCGGCCAATGATCTCTACGTCGCCAACGTCATCGCCAACCCGTCGATCAAGATCAACGGCGAGCCGGTCGACACCTCGAAAATCACCAAAGAGCTGTTGAGCGGCAAGCTGCAGGAGGCGGGCGGCGTCGAATCGAACGTCGCCACCGGCTATCACGCCATCGAGTTCCTGC
>CAZOOS010000029.1:0-22249 GCA_964581475.1 uncultured Hyphomicrobium sp. | reverse complement strand
TCGAGGCTAGGCATGGTCTTCACGCGGCCGAAGTGGCCGACTTCTTCTCGGCGGTTCACTATCGGAACGGCGACGAGGATCGCTCAAACGCCTGGGCCAACGTCGCCGAGCGCGTGCGCGACCGTCAGCGCGAGCGTATGCACCAATGAGACCGTCGGCGGCGACGCCATGAGTCAGCCGAACGCCCTCGGTGTCTCGCCCGCAGCACTGCTTTGGTTGGCGGTGCGCGAGCTGCCGTCGCAGGCACTGTCGATTTTCCAGGCGCGCAACGAGCGCCATCGCACCCAGCGCGACGCCGTGACCGTGTTCGGCGTGCGCTGCGTCAGTGCGGCCCTGCTCTACCTTTCGCAAATCGTGCTCGCCCGTTGGATGGGCAGCTACGAGTACGGCATCTACGTCTACGTGTGGACCTGGGTGATGATCCTCGGCGGCATCGCCGACCTGGGGCTCGGCGTGGCTACCATCCGCTTTGTGCCCCAATACCGTGAGAACGGCGAGCCGGCGCTTCTGCGCGGCGTCGTGCAGGGTGCGCGGCGGGTGGCACTCGGCCTCGGAACCCTGATTGCTGGCGCCGGCGTCGCCGGGCTCTACCTGTTCGAACCGCTCGACAGCCACTTCATGCTGCCGGCTTATCTCGCTCTCGTCTGCGTGCCGATCTATGCGCTCACCTGGGTGCAGGACGGCATCGGCAAGGCATTCGCGTGGATGGGCCTGTCGATGGTGCCACCCTACGTGGTACGTCCGGCGCTGCTGCTCGTCGCCATGGTGGCCGCGCACGCGGCCGGCATGCCGATGGAGGCCAAGACCGCTGCCGCGGCAGCCATCGTCGCCACCTGGGGCGCGGGCATCGTGCAGACGCTACTCATGAACCGGCGGCTACGGGCGACCGCCGGAATTGGCCATCCGCAGTATGACTTCCCGCTGTGGCTGCGCACGACGTGGCCGCTGCTCGTGATCGCTGCCAGCGAGTTCACTTTGCAGAGCGCCGACGTTCTCGTCGTCTCGCATTACATGACGCCGACCGACGTCGGCATCTACTTCGCAGCGGCCAAGACCATGTCGCTGATCCTGTTCGTCCACTATGCCGTGGGCAGCGCCGTCGCCAACCGATTCGCGGCGCTCGGCGCGCGCGGCGACAAGGAAAGCCTCGATAAGTTCGCGCGCGAGGCGGCACATTGGACCTTCTGGCCGTCGCTCGCCGCCGGCAGCGTGCTGTTGCTGCTGGGCGTACCGCTGCTGTGGCTGTTCGGGCCGCAGTTCGTCGACGGCTATCCGGTGATGCTCATTCTCGTCGTCGGCTTCCTGTTCCGCGCCTCGATGGGCCCGTCGGAATTCCTACTCAACATGCTCGGCAAGCAGTCGATCAGCGCCGCGGTGCAGGTCACCGTCGCGCTGTTGAGCGTCGTGCTCAATATCGCGCTTGTGCCGCACTTCGGTCTGATCGGCGCGGCCGCAGCGACATCCGTGGCATTGATGACGGGAGCTTTGCTGAACAACGTCGCGGTGAGCCGCACGCTCGGCATCGAGGTCGCCGTCTGGCGCAACCTCTTCAAGAGCCAACGGCGGGGCCGTTAAGCCCCGCCTTAGCCGGTTACATCGGCGAGCCGATCACCAGCGTCCAGAACGATTTGAATTCGGTGCGCGGATCCTGCACCAGCGCGATGCCCATGTGGGTCGCATCGCCGAGCAGCAGGTTCTTGTTGTGGCCGGGGCTTTCCTTCCAGCCGCGCATCACTTCGTTGAAGTCGATCTGCCCGGTGCCGACGTTCTCGGCGGCAAGTCGCGCCTTGAAGCCGGTCCGCTTCACGCGGTCCCAAGGATTGGAGCCGTCCGAGCCGTAGTGGGAAATGCGGTCCCACTTGGCCAGATCGCGCGAATGCGCCTTGGCCGCCTCGGTCAGCTCGGTGTTGAGCTTCAGCGCCTTCAGGCCCTTGTCACGGCGATACTGATTGATGATGTCGCGCGCCTTCTCGGGATCGAGCGCGGTATGCGAGTAGTCGCGATCGGAAAGAGCACCCGTCGGCGCCTTTTCATAGGAGCCGTTCGGCGCCTGATCGTCGAGCGCCGCATATTGCTGACCGGCGACGGCCGTCGCCTTTTCACGCGTGGCCGAAGGCTCTCCACCGAGAGCGACGCTCTCGACACGCGGAGCCTGCGTGATCGATGCGGTGGTGTCGGGTTCGTTATAGCCGGACGAGATGGTTCCGGAACCGAGGCTGCAGGCACCCAACGCCACTGCAGCACCCGCGCATAGCGCGACGCGATACATACGAGCCACTCCCGCGTGGAAGATTGCGGTACAACGATTGATCATCGCGTAAACCCGTTAACTCGCCGTTAATGCTAAGGAGTTGTAACCACACGTCCGAAAGCGGGCTGGCAAACCACGCGTTCCTAATTCGTGTGATCTTTCCCCCGGTTGCGTCGGCCGCGCCGCGAAGCGCCTGACCCGATGACGCTTCATGATGGTGTCGCCAATTTGACCCGCTTGAGGCGAAAGGCAGGCGCAGGCGCAAAAAGCCATGGGCGCGCATGCAACCGTCCCCCGGTCAATCGTGCCGCCCTCTTGAAGCCACGGCCAACTCACACACAATTCGCCTCGAGCGGCTGGTGATTCGCGCGTACGGCCATGCCACAGGCATGAGGAGACGCGTTGCATGTCGGCCTTGAGCGCAAAAACACAGGCGGCACCCGGCATCGGCGCCACTCCGGCCGTTCTCGACGAGCTCGTGCTTGCCCGAATTGCTTGCTCCGGTGGTGCCAGCCGGGCGCAGATCGTGCGCGACCTGGGCCCGCTGATGGGCGGCAAGCTGTCCGGCGCCCAATGGAAGACCGCCGCCGACACCGCCCTCGCCCGCCTCATGATGAACGGGCAGGTCCGCGATGCGCGCGGGCGGCTGCGCCTTACCGAACAAGGCGAGGCGGCCGTCGCCGGCTACTTCGGCGAAAAGGAAGCTCACGCCCGCACCTGGAACGATCAGCGCGACATCTGGCTCGTGGCCAAGGCGCTCGGCGTCGACGCCAGCAAGGCGGCATTGCGCAGCGCGCTGTCACGGCCCGACGGTCTAAGCGCACTCGTCGTGCAGCAGGCCTTCGGACTGGCCGTGCGCCAGGCGCTATCGCCGTCCAAGCTGCGCGCGGCGCTGGCGCTCGTCGCCCTCGAGCGCGCCTTTGGCGACAATGTGAAGGAAGGGCTCGGCAAGGGCTCGGCCCTCTCTGCCAAGACCGGACGCGTGCTCGCCGGGCAATTGTTGCAGAAGCCGCGCGAGCTGCCGACCGATACGCGCCTCATCGCCGCGCTCTGCGCCGATCAGGCCGGCATCCAGCGTTTCGATGCCGAGGCGCTCCGCCTCGGCGTGCTGCGCAGATTGGCAAGTGCCGATGCACCCATTGGCCAACAGCCCGCCTCCAAGCCGGCCTTGCGGGCCGTGCGCGAATCGTCAACGCCGTTGCCGACGCTCCTCACACCACAAGCCGAAGAAACGCCACAGCGCCCTGGTCTGGCGCTATTTTCCGCCGGTGTGCTTAGCGCGGCACGCACGCGCGCCGAGGGGTGGCCAGGGGCCCGCAAGGCGTTTATCTCTCGAGTGTGGGACGCGATTCGCACCTCGCACCCCGAATGGGGTCTCTCTGAAATCGACTTCAAGGACATGCTGACCGGCGCCCATCGGGCGGGCCAGCTGGTGCTGGCAGGCGCCGACCTCAAGAACAAACAACACATCAAGGAGCTCGAGGATTCCGCGATCCTCTACAAGAACACCGTCTGGCACTACGTGCGCGTCGAAGACTGAGACGTCGAGGCCCATCGACTGATGCAGCAGCAAGAAGTTCAACCGCAGCCCGCTCCTGACCGGCTATCTTCGGCGTTCGAGCAATCGATCACCTGGGAGGACGACATTTGGCGGGCCGATCCCGTCGATGTCGTCGAGGTGCACGCCAAGGCGCGGCGCAAGTTCTCCGACCTTCTCGGCGGTATCATTTCCGGACGCGGCCCCGGCACGCAGGATCGCATTCTGCTGTTCCACGGCCAGTCCGGCGCCGGCAAGACGCACCTGCTGCGGGCGCTGCGCACCACCGCGCACCGCGACGGCACGGCCTATTTCGGCTACGCGCAGATGACGCCGGACGTCGCCAACTACGCCGACTATTACCTGCGCCGCCTCGTGCATTCGCTCGAGAAGACCTACGACCCGGATGCTTCCGGCGAGACCGCGCTGGCGCGCCTGACGGGGCGGATCGTCGCCGACGCGGCCGTCGATGCGAAGGACTTGCAGAACCTGCGCGAAGCCAGCCTGGATGACGCCAAGCTGGCCAAGCTCGTCCTCAAGATCGCCGACGACATCGTCGCCAGCCCCAAGTACGCCACGCAAGCGCTCGACATCAACGTCGTGCGCGCCATGCTCTATATCGAGCGGCGCGACCCGCGCATCGACCAGCGCATACGCCAGTATTTGCACGGGCGCCCGCTGACCGAGCTGGCGCATCAGGCCGTCGCCGCCCTCGACCCGAACGGCGGCGAAGATCGGGCCTTCGAGATCATCGCGGCGCTCGGCACGCTGATGTGGACCGTCGACCGAGCCGCGCTCGTCTTCTGCGTCGACCAGGTCGAGGATCTGCGCTTCTTCTCCGACTCCGAGGAGCGCTTCCAGCGCGCCGTGCGGGATCTCATCCAGATCGCCAATCGCGTCCCCAACGCCATCCTCATCATCTCATGCCTGGAAGACTTCTACGGCCAGGTGCGCGGCGTGCTGGCGCAGTCCTACATCGACCGCATCGAGAAGGCCGGCCCGGTCGCGCTGCTGGAAAGCCGCACACCCGAGGAAGCGCGACTGATCATCGCCAAGCGTCTTGCCCATCTCGCCGAAACGGGCGACGCCAAGACCGGCTATTCGGACCCGTCCGCCTATTTCGGCCCGCAATTCTACGAGGAGTTCGCTGGTCTTTCGACGCGGCGTCTGCTCGAGCACGCGCACAACCGCTTGCGCACCAAGACCTCGCCCGAGGCGGAGGAGCCCGACGAGGGCGCCGATGCCGACAAGGGCGGCGGCTTCATCTCGCGCCTGGCGGCGGCGCTCGGCCTCGGCTTTGCCGCCGACGGCGACAGCGACGCGACGCTCGCCTCGTCCGCTGACTACCGCGAAACCTGGGAGCGCTTCCAGAACGCCTCGGAAGCCGAGATTCCCTCCGACGAGCGCGAGTTGCTCGACATCCTCGGCGGCGCGCTGGCGCTGGCCAAGGAGGAGTGGGCCGGCACCATCGTGCTCAACGTCGAGCGCATTGACCTCGGCGACGATCTTTCCGTCATCGACTTCACGCTGAAGCACAAGGGCGGGCTCACCACCGACGGCCGCGTCTTCATTTGCAATAAGCCGACGCAGGGCGGCGGCCTCAAGCGTCAGCTCGACCGCGTGCTGCCCAACATGGGCGCCAAACAGTGCTTCATGCTGCGCGCCTCCGACTTTCCGCCCAACCGCAAGAACCAGACCGCGCAAGCGGTGCGCAAGTTCCGCGAGAACGGCGGGCGCACGTGGACGGTGCCCATCGCCGAGTGGGAGCGCATGATGATGGTGCGCGAGTTCCACACGCATCACCGGCAAGACCCGGGCTTCAGCGCCTGGCTGGGGACCGCCAAGCTGCTCTCCAACCTGCCCGCGATCATCCAGCTTCTGCGCCTCGACTTGCTCGGCAAGACGCTCCCCAAGTCGGCGGCGGCGGAAGCCGAGGCAGCCGCCAACGGCTCGAAGGCGAACGGGGCCCGCGCCTCCGCGCTGGATGGCGATGCGCTGTCGGCCGCGGGCGATGCCGGGTCGGAGACCGGCGATGACGAAGAGGAGCTGCCGCTTTCGGTCATCCTCGACGAGAATGGCGGCGGCTCGAGCATCGTGGCCGGCCGCGAACTGCGCCCGGGCGGCAGGTCGATCACGCTCAACAAGAACGTGCTGAAGCGCCACGCGGCCGTGCTCGGCGGTTCGGGCTCGGGTAAGACGACGCTCGCCTTGACCATTATCGAGCAGCTCCTGCTGCGCGGCATCCCGGCCGTGCTCATCGATCGCAAGGGCGATCTGTGCAGCTACGCCAATCCGGATGTCTGGCGCGAGAACGACGAGGAGTTCGCCGAGCGCCGCGGCGAACGCGAGAAGCTTGCCGATGCGATCGACGTCGCGGTGTTCACGCCGGGGCGCTCCTCCGGACGCCCGATCTCCATCACGCTGCTGCCCAACGGCATCAACGAGCTGCCCGAGCACGAGCAGCAGCTTCTGGCCAACCTGTCATCCGCCGCGATCGGCGAGATGCTGCATCTGAAGAACTCGGCGACGCACCAGAAGCAGTCCGGCACGCTGTCGGTTGCCCTGCGCATCCTCGGCTCGCGCCACAGCCGCGAGGTGACGCTCAACGACCTCATCCATCTCCTCGAGGATGATGACCCGGAGCTTGCCGACCTGACGCAGCGCATGGATCCTTCCGGCAAGCTGCGCCGCGACCTCGTCGCCCAGCTCGACAGCCTTCGCCACCGCAACTCCTCGCTGTTCGAGGCGGGCGGTGAATCGCTGCGCATGGAATCGCTGCTGGGGCTCGGCCCCTACGCCCGCGACGGACGCACGCGCCTGTCGATCATCTACACGGGCTTCCTCGGCGACAACGAGAACATCCTCTTCTGGGTCTCGCAGTTCCTGGCCGAGGCGCTGCGCTTCTGCCAGCGCAACCCCAACGATGAGCTGCAGGCGGTCGTCATGTTCGACGAGGCCGACCTCTACATTCCCGCCAACGCCAAGCCAGCCACCGCCGAGCCGCTGCAGAGCCTTCTGAAGCGCGCCCGCTCCGCCGGCCTCGGCATGATGCTGGCCACCCAGTCGCCGGGCGACCTCGACTACAAGAGCCGCGATCAGATCACCAGCTGGTTCATCGGCCGCGTGCGTGAGGACACCGCGCTGCGCAAACTCAAGGCGGCGTTCTCCAGCGAGTCGGGTCTCGAGCCGGCGGCGGTTCTTCCTGGCCAGACGGTGGGTGAATTCCACCTCGTGCAGGAAGGTCTCGTGCGCCCGATGAAGGCGCAGCGCTCGCTGATCGAAGCCGAGCAGGTTCCCTTCGATCGCATCGAGCAATTGGCGCGCGAAACGAAGGGCCAGGACGAGCGTCAGCTACGCTTGTTCGACGCCCCTGCACGTGCCTCCGCAACAGGCAATGTAAAGCGCGGCTGATGCGCGCCGGCCACGCATCCACAGGTTGCTTCGGCAAGAAGAAATACAGGCGCGTGCGCGCGCACGCCTGATTTCGATCCTCTAGAGCATTGACTAACGTATTTGCGGATTTCGATATTTTGTCATTGCACGGCGCATTGCCGGCTTGCCGACGCGCGCGCCTGCTTCGCATTTGCGAAACTGATCGCCCGTGAGCCCGTAAACAGGGCGTGTCAACTTCTTTTTCCTGATGTAAATTCTGAAAGTCACTGGAAATTTTTAGGGGGTCTCCAGCGACATTGCGGCTGTTGAGTTCACGTCGTCGCGGCAAATGACGGCGTGTAGTGCGGGGTAGTGGTATGGTTGCGAAGTCATTCATGATGCTTGTCGTGGCGACGGTGTTAGGGCCAGCCGTGGGTGTCGGCTTGTTCGTGCTGTTGCACACATTTTGACGAGCGTCGGCCGGCGCCTAGGCACGCGCCATCCGACGGGGCCAATATCGCCATAAAGACCGACTAGCTCGTTCGGGCTTCGGGCGCGTGCGCGCTCTCCCCGGTGCGAGCGGCTGGTTATGCTCGTCGTATTCAGCGTGCTGCTGCGAGCGCTCGAACTTCTGGCGCTGCTGCCGTTTCGCATTTTACATCTTCTCCTCGACCGGATTGCCTTCAATCCGCGGCTGGGTCCGTTGCGCTATGTCGCCGGCGCCGGCATCGTCTACGTCTGCCTCGCCTTGCTGCTGGTCTACGTCGCCGCACCAATCCGCGGCGTCATCGGCCATTACACCCTCGGCGAGAAGTTGCACTATGACGCCGAGCGCTGGCTGGCGACGGCCATCTACGATGCGCGCGGCAGCTTTGTCGGCACCTTCGATCCCCGCCTCGATAGCCTGCGTGACGTGAACTACACCGGCGAGGCGATCGACCTCGGCGACTACGTCGCCAACCCGGACCACAAGTCGATCCCGGTGCGCACGGTGCCGGACCACTATTGGCAGTGCCTCGTCTATCATGAGGACCGCAATCTCGGCGGCCTGCTCAATCCGTTCGGCATCGACCTGCCGGGTGTCCTCAAGATTCCGTTCTCCACTGTCCGCCGCTCGATCGCCGCCAGGCGGTTGGTCCTCGGCGTCGGTGGATCGACGCTCGCCATGCAGTTCGTTCGCGTCATCTACAAAACGCCGCCGGGCGTCCACGAAGGCGCCTTCGTCAAGCTCAAGCGCAAGTTTGGCGAGTGGTGGCTGGCGCCGGTCGTCTACCGCGAGCTGACCGGGGGTGGAGACAACACCGCTCTCAAGCAATGGGCGGCCAATCATTTGTGGCTCGCTCAGCGCACCGGCGGATCGCCGCTGCATGGTATCGAGCTCGCCAGCCGCATCGTTTTCGGCAAGGAGACGGCCGACCTGTCGATCGCGGAGCAGTTCGTCCTCGCCTCGGCCGTCAACCGTCCCATCATCCTCATGGAGGGCAGCGAACGCCTGAATGCCGTGCGCCTCGACCGCTGGCGCTACCTGACGGAAGTGCGTGCGCGCACCTGTGCCGAGAAACTCATTCCCGATGAGGCCGAGCAGAAGCAGGTGGTGTTCGAGCTTGTCGCCATGGCGGCGGGTCCGCCGGATCCGAAGATCAAACCGAAGCTGCAGGAGGCGCTGGAGAGGTTTGCACCCGGGCTCGCCCTCCCGGCGCAGGCCAATCCGGTGATCCGCGCCAACGCGCTGATGCCGGCGGCGCGCTACGGCATCCGCGAAGAGATGAAGCAACGCTACGGCTTTGCCTGGCGCGACCACGTGCGCGGCATTACGACAACGTTCGACGCGGTGACGAATCTGGCGTTCGGCGACACGGCGCGTCAGCGCCTCGCCGAGATCGACGCCAAGTACGGCGACAAGATCGACGCGGGCTACACCCTCGACCCGGCGAAGATCGCCGACGACCGGCATAGTCCCGGGGTGATCATCGCCGCGGCCAACGCCAGTGGCGAGATCGTGCGCTACTTCGAGCAGGGTGAAACCGCGTCGTACTTCGGCTCGCCGTTCGCACGCGAGACGGCCACCGGCTACTACGACCGTGGCCGCGAAAGCCGCATGATTGCCTCCACCGGCAAGATCATCGCCGCCATCGCCATCGCCAATACGCTGCGCGACACGCCGCAGTCGCTCTACGTCGACGCGAAGGCGCCAGCACAAGGCCTGGAGACGTGCGCCAAGGGCGACCAGCGCCAAGCCCGCACCGCCCTCGTCGCGTTTGCCTGTTCGCTGAACGACCCGCTGATGAGCCGCACGGCGCGTGTCGGCCAGGCGCGCCTGCAAAAGCTGATCGCCGAACTCGGCTTCAACATGCCGCCGCCCAATGCCGACGGCAGCGGCACACCGCCCTCGACCGCCATCGTCCTCGGCCAGGTCGCGGCGGCACCGCGGCGCGTGCATCACCTCGCCGGCGTGGTTCTGGCGAGCCTTATTGGCCGCGGCGCGACACCGCTGCAGGCACCGACGCTGATCAAGCGCTACGACTTCACCGACGTCGACAATCCCGGCGCCGACCTGCCCGGCACGATCACGCCGAACAAGATCATCCGCGTCGGCGGACGTGGCTTCATACGTTCCGTGCTGCAGGGACCGCTCTGTTACGAGGCTGGCGGTAAACCCGCCGGGACACTGAAGGATCTCAGCGGCTGGTGCGCCGCCCGGCATCCGGGGGTCAAGCTGCACTTCGCCAAGACCGGCACCCAGGTGACGGAGGACGTCGACGCCACCGTCGATGCATGGATCACCGGCGGGCTGCAGTTCGCCAACGGCGCCGCATATTCGTACGTCATCGTCGTGGGATCCGGCTCCACGCGCGCGCCATGGGCGCGCAACCTGCACGCCGCGCAGCTAGCCGTGCCGCTGCTGGACGCTTTGCTGTCGGATCTGGAAGCCGAAGCGACCGGCCGCAAACGCGTGCCGGCAGTAGCCAAGCCGAAGACGCCGGCGACCGTTCCGGCTGCAAAGAATCAAACCAAGCTGACCGTCAATTCGCCGGGACGCTGATGCTCGCTCGCGCGGGTTCGGTCACCGCACGGTTACCAGGCGTTGCGGCTGCATCGCCGATGGCTCCATCGCACCGGAACTCATGGATCGCCTGATCCTTGAGCTCTCCCGAAGCAAGCTGCCCGGCAGCCAAGCGCATCACAATAGCGGCCAACTCGGCACGGGCTTCGGCCAGCGCGTCCGCGTCGACGTGCGCGTAGCTGACGGCGACCGAGGCCCAAGCCTCGTCGTAAATTGACCCTAACTGGGCCAGGAATTCAGGTTCGAGCGTCTCTGGGCGGGCTGCGGGCATCGGATACTCCAACGAGGGGTTTCCATCACAGTAGCGCCGAACCCGGGCGGCAGAAATCCGCGACCACCGCCGTTAACATCCTGACTTCAAATGGCATTTTTGGCGCCATACACTCCCGATGGAACAAATGAGTAAGTGACTGCATTTACGCCCGGCGCTGACACGCAGCGCGTTAGGGGAATTACGCAGATGCGAGGCCCGACATGAACGGCTTGGCTCGCGAAACGCGCCTTCAAATCATGCTCGACGACGACGAGCTCGCCGCCATCGACGACTGGCGGTTTCAGCGCCGCATGCCGAGCCGCGCGGCGGCGATCCGCGAACTTCTGCGTCGCGGACTTGCGGCGGAGACCGGAGCTGACGCCGATCGCTCACGTCGCTCTGGCGACTTCGGAGTTCTCAACAAGGACGACGAGCAGACCACCTAGTCCGCAGACGACAGCTCAATCGATCTGACTCGCGCCGCACACATGTGGCCGGCTTCGTTTGTTCTGTACCGGGCTTCCGCCACCGCTGCGCCGTACTGGCGACAAAAACCCCGCCTACCAAGGCCACGGATCACTTACCGGCACGACGGAAGACACTGAACAGCGAAAGAGGCGTTTCGCGCATTCGGTGGTGGGCGGTCCCGCGCAGCTTCGGCGTCGCGGGTCGACGACCACCTGTGCGCAATCGGTTGAGCAGGTCACCCATGTCGTTAAGGACGGGCGCACCATGGTCGCGCACGAGATCCACCACCGGCAGCTTCGGTCATAGCCTCGAAGCCTCCGCCGATTGGGGCGAGCCGGAAGCCCCCCAGCGCGATTACAAGAAGCTGTTCCTCATCTTCGGACTGGCCGGCCTCTCCTGGGTGGCGACTTACGTCGGCATGCTGGAGCTGATCGAGTCCAACATGGGCTCGCAGCCGCTCGTCCATAAGCTGATCATCGGATTTTCGGTGGCCATGCTGATGACGATGGTCGTCTGGCTGCTCGACCAGATGTTCTCTCCGGTCGACTGGTTCACGCGCCTCTCGTACGTGTTCGGCTACGTCTTTCTGTCGATCATCTCCATCGGCTTCGGGTTCGGCTTCTACTGGAAAGTCTTGGAGAGTCGCTCGGAAGCCGCCCGCTCGGCGGAAAGCGCCGTAGGCCAGGTGCAATCCTCGCTGTACGCCGCCTCGACGCGCCTCGAGCAATTGCAGGCGACGCTGGTGCAGTTGTCGACCATGTCGACCGACAAGGCGGTCATCGAGCGCGACAAGGGAACGTCCTGTCCGAACAGCTCGCCCGGCGACGGCCCGCGCCGCAAGATGCGCGACGAGGACGCGGCGCGCTTCACCTTCGCTTCCGAATTCGTCAAAGGCCGCGTCACCGCCATCAAGGGCGACATGGGCGCGCTCGACGCACAGCTCGCCAAGATCGTTTCCAACGACGCCTCCACCATCGATGCGGCGACCGGTACCCGTAACGAGTTCATGCGCTCGCTCGGCCGGCGACTCGACTTGACGGTGACCGGCTTCAACGCTTTCCGCACCGATCCGCAGTTGCGCCAGATCCGCACCGACCTCGCCGACCGGGCCGAGCGCAGCACCATCGACATGGGCAATGGCAAGACCATCACCTGCCCGGATACGCAGTTGCAGGTCGCCTTGCGCGGTGTCGTGCGCGCCATCGATCAGCTGCCGACGCTGGAGAAGCCGGAGATCGCCGCCGTCGAGGGCTCGGAAGCCACGATTGAGGCCTTTCGCCGCCTCACGGCGACGTTCTTCGGCCTGTTGTCGTTCGAGCTGCCGCCTTCCGCCGACGAACTGCGCCAACTGCAACAGAAGGCCGTGCAGTCCATCGACAATCCTGCCGCCCTGCACGCCCTGAGCAACGAGGTCGTCGGTCTGTCGAAGCGCGACTACATCCCGCTCGGCGTCGCCGTGTTCGTCGACCTTTGCCTGCTGCTCGTCTCTATCGGCCGGCCAATGAATCGCTTCGTCGCCACGCGCCAGAGCATGATCGACGCCGAGCGCGGCCCCGTGTTTCCCATTCTGTCGCGCTTCTCCGAAATTCATAACCACGAGGAGATGCGGCGTAGTTTCGACGTGTTCCGCGAGGTGATCTTCGAATCCGGCGGCACCTACTACGTCGCCGTGCCGCTCAACGCGCCGCGCGGCCATCCTCAACGCGAGCAGTTGCGCCGCGACGCGCAGGCGCTCGCCAACCTGTGTTACGCGCTGGAAGGACAGGGCGTCCTGACACGCCCGTGGAAGATCGCGCCGGGGCTGGTCGCCCGCCGCAAGCTGCGCCGGCAGGGCTCGAAATTCATCGAGTGCTATCGCGACAACTACGTGGCGCCCATCCCGCGCGCCGGACGCGCGCTGATGGCCATGTTCATGTCCGATCGCAAGGGCGAGGAGGCCCCCGCCTTCCGCATCTACGCCTTCAAGAATGGCGCCTGGCCGGAGATGATCCTCGGCGCGGTGATGGGCGCTGCCGGCCGCATCGAGGCGGAGCGCCGCCGCCAGCAGCAGGTATCGCCCGCCATCGAAGAGGTTTCGCAAGTTCGCGCCGAGTTCGAGCGCTCGCTGGCCAGCGAGACGCCATCGCAGAGAGCCGGGGTGGAGTTGCCCGGTCTTGACCGCGATCTGATCGTGCGCCGGCGTGCCCGTCCCAACATTTTCAAGCATCGCCCCGGAGCTGTCCACGAGCCCGCCGAGCGCCGCCCCACTTTGCCCTCGGGTCCGACATTCGAGGAGCGCCGGCGTCAGCCTCTTACGCGGAGCGCCGAGGCAACCGCCGACAAGGCCTTTCGTCAGCGCTTCGGCACCTATGCCGGTCTCGCCGAGGCTGAGCTGACCACCTATCGCGACCTTGAAGACGACACGCCCGGCCACGCCAACAGCAATACCGCGCGCACAGAGCCGGCGGCCGAGGAAGCCGTGGTCGTGCCGTTCCCCGCTACGGGTACCGTTGCGGCGCAGCAGGCCCCCGAGGCACGCGCGCCGTCGTCCTTTGCCGAGCGCATCGCCGCGGCACTCGGCGCCGAGCAAGGTCTCGAGAGCGGCGACCCGCGCCCCACCATCGGCGTCGAACTGCGGCGCGAGACGGCCACGTTCCACGTGCCGGTCAGTGAAGCCTCGCTTCCCGAAGCCCTGATGAAGCTCACCGGGAACACACTCCGGATCGACGCGGAGGCCCCGGCCCAGCCGCAGCTCGAGCACTCTCTTGCCGAGCAAATCCCGGCGATTGCGGCGGAAGAAGCACCAACGATCGCGCTCTATGACGAATCGCTTCCACAGGAAATCGACGGCGCCGACTTCGAGCCGCCACGCGTGCTGCGCAGGATGGTGGAATAAGCCGTTGTCGGAGCATGCAAGAAGTGCTCGGGGCGGGGCGGTCCGCAACACTTGCTTAACCGAAATGTCAGCTTAATAGCCGGCAACAGCAACATACCCGGATTGAACATGTCTCGCGCTTCGATCACGGGCAATAAGGGGGACCACGGTCATGTCAATTGAAACGCCTTCACTGCTCCATGGCCTGTCCATTGCCGAGAAAGTTTCGAAGCTGAGCGCCTTCATTGGCGATGATCTCGACACACGCGCGACGCAGGGCATTCACGTTGCCGGCGGCTGCTATCTGGTGATCGCCCGCTCGCCCGACAGCCCCGTGGCGCAGGCCCTGCGGTCGCATGCGGCGCGCCTTTCGACCCTCGGCATCCGCGTGCGCGCCATCTTCAGCGAGGTCGATTCTTCCAAGCCGGCACATCTGCTGGCGCCTTTCTCGGTTCCGAGCGAGTGCCGCCTCGCCCGCGACCCCCGCCTTCTCGCCGCCCACGAGCAATTGACGCTGACACAGACTTGCACCTGGGTCGGCGATTGCATGCGGCGCGATCCCGGTAAGCGCGATGCCCTCGAGCGTTTCGCCCCCAATTGCGCCCAGACCGGCGCTCACGCCGTGCGCTCGTTCGAGAGCCTGTGGCGCGCCACGGTGCCCGTCTATTCCATGCCGACGATCATGGCCGCCCTGGCGCAGATGCCGGAAATGGGCTGCGTCGAGGGCATCCCGGACGGCATGCGCCGCCAGTAGATACCCGCCCAGTTTTCACACCGCCGAATTGCTCCACGGGGCCGACGCGCAAGCGTTGGCCCCGGTCGCGTTTGCGCCACGCATGCAAGTGGGCGCAACGGACGGAAACGAGCGATAATTCAGCACTTATCGCCGTCGCATGCACATTGGACCCTGATCGCCTTCACCGGAACATTTCCATTGCCGATAATGCATTTGGATCGTTTCGGCTCAGACCTTCAGGGTGGCCACCATGCCTATTCTCGCGCGCCTCTTCCTCGCCTTCATTCTCCTCCTTCCGCTGGCGCCCGCGATGGCGCAGCAGCAGCAATCGCAAGCGGTCCACCCCTTCGCCCACCAGGGCGTCAAGGAAGACGGCGGACGCTACGAGGCGTACCTCAAAGCGAACTGGAAGCTTTCGACGCGCAACGCCGCCGAGCAGCGCCGTGACGGCGAGCGCATGCTGCGCACCGACCCGCGCGCCGCTTCCCGCCTCTTCGCGGGAGCCGTGGTCGCCGACGGCCGCGACGCCGATGCCTGGATCGGCCTCGCCCGCGCGCTTCTCGCCATCGCACCCGACCCCAACAAGGACAGCGAACGCTACGACCTGCCGGTGAACGCGTCCGGCGCCGCCTATCTCGGTTACGAGCGCGCCAATGGCGACCCGCAGAAGGCACGCGCCCTCGCCGTGCTCGGCGACGCCTTGCAGCGGCGCTCCTACTGGCGACCGGCCATCGAGGCACTGAAGACCAGCCTCGCCCTCGCCGACAACGGCGCCGTGCGCGAGACCTACGACAAGCTGCGTTCCGAGCACGGCTTCCGCATGACCGACTACAAGGCCGAGGCGGAGATGGCCGCCCCGCGCCTTTGCCTGCAGTTCTCCGAAGCCCTCGCCCGCGGCCAAGTAGACTTCGCCAAGTTCGTCTCGGTCGACGGCAAGGATCCGCAGAGCGTTTCGGCTGAGAACGAGCAGCTGTGCATCGACGGCCTCAGCCATGGCCAGCGCTACCAGGTGCAGGTCCGCGCCGGGCTGCCTTCCGCGGTGGAAGAGGATCTGACGAAAAACATCGAGATCGCCGTCTACGTGCCCGACCGCAAGCCGTTCGTGCGCTTCTCCGGCAAGTCTTATGTGCTGCCGAGCCGCGGCCAGCAGGGCATCCCGCTGGTTTCGATCAACACTGCCAAGGTCGAGGTCGAGGTCTACCGCATCGGCGACCGCAACCTCGTCGGTGCCCTCGAGAGCGGCGACTTCCAGCGCCAGTTGCAGAGCTACGAGCTCGAGCAGATCAAGTCGCGCTCCGGCGAGAAGATCTTCACCGGCTCGATGGACGTGCCACAGAAACTGAACGAGGAAATCACCACGGCGCTTCCCGTCACCGACGCGGTCGGCACGCTGAAGCCCGGCGTCTACGTCATGATCGCCAAGCCGTCGCAAAAGTCGCGCGAGGACTACAATACCGAGGCGACGCAGTGGTTCATCGTCTCCGACCTCGGCCTTACCGCTTTTTCCGGCGATGACGGCGTGCACGCCTTCGTGCGCTCGCTGGCCGCGACCAGCCCGTCGGCCGACGTCAACGTCAAGCTGATCGCCCGCAACAACGAGGTGCTCGGCACCGCCAAGACCGACGCGCGCGGCTACGCCAAGTTCGATGCGGGCTTGGCGCGCGGCGAAGGCGGCCTGCAGCCGGCGCTGCTGATGGCGGAAAGCGCCAGCGGCGCATACGCCTTCCTCGATCTCACGTCGGGCGCCTTCGATCTGACCGACCGCGGCGTCAAGGGCCGCGAAACGCCCGGGCCGCTCGACGGCTTTGTCTACACCGAGCGCGGCGTCTACCGCCCGGGCGAGGACGTACACATCGCCGCCCTCGTGCGCGACGCCGCCGGCAAGGCCGCGACGCTGCCCGTCACGCTCATCGTGACGCGCCCCGACGGCGTCGAGCACTCGCGCTACACCCTGAAGGATCGTGGCCTCGGCGGCCGCGACATCACCCTGCCGCTGGCCGCGTCGTCGCAGACCGGCACCTGGCGCGCCAAGCTGCACACCGATCCGCAGAAGGATCCGATCACGCAGGTCTCGTTCCTGGTCGAGGACTTCGTGCCCGAGCGGCTCGACCTCAAGCTCGAGGCGCCGACCGCCGCCTTGTCGCCGCAGGAGACGCAGACCATCAAGGCCACCGGCCGCTATCTGTACGGACCGCCCGCGGCGCACCTCACAATCGAGGGCGACATCCTCGTCAAGCCGTCGAAGAAGGATGTGGACGGCTATCCAGGCTTCCAGTTCGGCCAGGCCGACGAAACCATCGAGCCGGTGCGCAAGCCGCTGGACGCGGCGACGACCACCGACGCCGACGGCGTCGCCCAGGTTGCCGTTACCTTGCCGCCGGTCACGCAGACGGCCAAGCCGCTGGAAGCCAGTGTTATCCTGCGCCTGCGCGTGTCGGGTGGCCGCACCATCGAGCGCACCATCACCGTTCCCGTCGACCTGAAGCAGCCCCGCATCGGCATCAAGCCGCTGTTCAAGGGCACCGATCTCGATGAGAAGCAGACCGCCTCGTTCGAGGTCGTCGTGCTCGACAGCGAGGGCAAGCGCGTCGCCTCCGACGGGCTCGGCTGGGTGCTCAACCGGCTCGACACCAATTGGCAGTGGTACCGTCGCGACGGGCAGTGGAACTACGAGGCCGTCACCCTCACCCGCAAGATCGCCGACGGCACTCTGAATGCGACCGCCGACGGCGCGCTGCCGAAGATCGAAGCGAACGTCGACTACGGCCGTTACAAACTCGAGATCACGTCCGCCGACCCGAGCGGGCCGTCGGCGAGCACCGCCTTCAATGCGGGCTGGTACACGGCAGCCAGCGAAGCCGAGAGCCCGGAGATTCTCGACGTCGCCCTCGATCGCGCCAGCTACAAGCCGGGCGACACGGCCAAGCTGCGCATCGCCACCAAGCAGGGCGGCAAAGCGCTGATCTCGGTGCTGTCGAACGGGTTGCTCTCGCAGCAGGAGATCGACGTCCCCAACGGTGGCGGCGAAGCCGACGTGACTGTCGGCGAAGGATGGGGCGCCGGCGCCTACGTCACCGCCATGCTCTATCGTCCCCTGGATGAAAGCCTCAAGCGCATGCCGAGCCGCGCCATCGGCGTGCAGTGGCTGGGCCTCGACCAGGCCGCCAACACCCTCAGTGTCGAACTCGGTGCACCGGAGAAGATCAAGTCCGGCACGACGCTCACCGTTCCCGTGAAGCTCGGCGGGTTGAAAGCCGGCGAGGAGGCGCGCCTCACGCTCGCCGCCGTTGACCTCGGTGTTCTCAACCTGACGCGCTTCCAGACGCCCGCACCGGAAAGCTGGTTCTATGCCCAGCGGCGCATGGGCCTCGAGATCCGTGACTTCTACGGGCGGCTCATCGACGGCATGCGTGCCGAGCGTGGCACCCTGCGCTCGGGCGGTGACGGCGGCGCCGACGCCGGTCTGCAGGGCAGCCCGCCGGTCGAAGAGACGGTGGCCCTGTTCTCGGGCATCGTCACCGTCGGCCCCGACGGCACCGCCAGCGTCGACTTTGACGTGCCTGACTTCAACGGCACGGTGCGCGTCATGGCGGTTGCCTGGAGCGCCGACAAGCTCGGTCACGGGCAGAAGGACGTCATCGTACGTGACGCGGTGGCGCTCACCGCTTCCGGTCCGCGCTTCCTGACGCTCGGCGACGAGGCACGCCTCGACATCGCCGTGCACAATGTCGAAGGCCCGCAAGCCGCCTACAAGCTCGAGCTCGTCAACGGCGACAAGGCCGTGCACACGGCCAGCCTCGATCTCAAGACAGGCGAGCGCCGCTCCGAGCACGTCCCGGTGAAGCCGGAAAGCGTCGGCCTCATCGATTACGACATCCGCGTCACCGGTCCCGACGGCATCGACGTCAAGCGTCACCTGACGTTCGACGTGAAACCGCCGGCCGGCGACATCAAGCGCACGACCGTGGCGTCGCTCAAGGCGGGCGGCAACATCTCGCTCAGCCCCGACCTCGTGCGTGACATGATCGCCCCGCGCACCCGCGTGTCGATCAGCGTCGGCCCGACGGCAACGCTCGACATCCCCTCGCTGCTGACCTCGCTCGACCGCTATCCTTACGGTTGCGCCGAGCAGACGGTGAGCCGTGCGCTGCCGCTCGTCTATGCCAACGCCGTTGCCGCCCAACTCGGCATCGCGCCCGACAAGGAGCTGAAGGAGCGCGTACAGAAGGCGGTTGATCGCGTCTTCGAGATGCAGGACGCCAGCGGCGCCTTCGGCGTGTGGGGGCCTGTCACCACCGACTTGTGGCTGACCGGCTACGTCACCGACTTCCTGACGCGCGCCAAGGAGCAAGGCTTTGTGGTGAACCCGCAGGGCTTCACTCAGGCGCTCGACCGCCTGCAGAACTTCATCGCCTACGCGGAAGACTTCCAGAAGGGCGGCGAGGACCGCGCCTACGCGCTCTACGTGCTCGCCCGCAACGGCCGCGCGCCGATCGGCGACCTGCGCTACTACGCCGACACGCGTCTCGACCGCTTCTCGACGCCACTTGCCCAGGCTCAGCTCGGTGCGGCGCTGGCCATGATGGGCGACAAGACACGCGCCGAGGCGGCGTTTGCCACGGCGCTCGACAGCCTCGATCTGCCGGAGCCGACAGGCGCCTTCGGTTATCGCGGCGACTACGGCTCCGACTTGCGCGACAGCGCTGCGCTGTTGACGCTGGCCTCGGAGACGCACGTGACCAACGTCGAAGCGCCGAAGCTGATCAACGTCATAGCCAAGGCCTATGTCGGCCGCACCTATACGTCGACACAGGAGCAGGCGTGGATGCTGCTGGCCGCCAATGCCATGGCCGAGGAAGGCCGCGACCTGAAGCTGATCGTCAACGGCGCACCGGTCGTCGGGGCCGTCAACCGGGCGATGTCGGCGGAGGAGATCCTCAAAGCCCCGCTCACCGTCGCCAATGACGGCGCAGCGCCCGTCGACGCCGTGGTCAGCGTCATCGGCTCGTCGCTGACGACCGAGCCGGCGGTGTCGAAGGGCTTCACCATCGAGCGCACCTACTACACGCTCGACGGCGAGCAGGTTGACCTGAAGAGCGCCACCGGTGGCACTTCCGAGGTCAAGCAGAACGAGCGTCTGGTGGCGGTCGTAAAGATCGAATCGAAGGACCCGGGCGGGCGCGTACTGCTCGTCGACCGGCTGCCAGCCGGCTTCGAGATCGACAACCCGCGCATCGTCGACAGCGGCGACGTTGCGGCACTCGACTGGCTGAAGACCACGGTGCTGCCAGAGCACAGCGAGTTCCGCGACGACCGTTTCGTTGCCGCCTTCAACTTCTCCAGCGGCAACACGGTGCAGGCAACGCCGGAGGCGGAATCGACACCGGACGGCCAGGCCGTGACCAAGGGCCCGGCAACCTCGGCGACGATCGCCTACATGGTCCGCGCCGTCACCCCCGGTGCGTTCATCCACCCCGCGGCGACGGTCGAGGACATGTATCGCCCCGAGCGTTACGCGCGCTCGGCGGCCGGCAAGCTGACCGTCACGAGCGGCAAGTGAGAGGCGTGAGAGTGACGCAAGCAATGCGCGACGCGGCTCGAAGACTGCTCTCCGTCTCCTGTCGGCGAGCACCCAAAGGCGGGGAGACACACAGCTCCCCGCCGGCGGCGGCCGCGTCGCGTTCTCCCCTCCGCCGTGGACTGCGTAACGCCTCGATCGGTGCCGGCTACGTAGCCGGCACCATTGCCGTTCTCTCCGCCGGCGCCTACGTCGCCATTGATCGGGCCGGACCGCCCAACCTCGAGGCGACGCAGAACGTCTCGACGACCGTGCTCGACCGGCGCGACCGCCTGCTGCGCGCCTTCACCACGGCGGACGGCCGCTGGCGCCTGCCCGTCGAGGCCGCCGACGTCGACCAGCGCTATCTCGCTATGCTGATGGCCTTCGAGGACAAGCGCTTCTACGACCACGGCGGCGTCGACATGCGCTCGCTGGCGCGCGCCGCCGCGCAGCTCATCGAGAACCGCCGCATCGTTTCCGGCGCCTCCACGCTGACCATGCAGGTGGCCCGCCTCATCGAGGGCCATTACGAGCGCTCCGGCAGCGCCAAGGTGCGCCAGATCGTCGGCGCCTTGCGGCTCGAGCACCATTTGACCAAGCAGCAGGTCCTGTCGCTGTACCTGCGGCTGGCGCCGTTCGGCGGCAACATCGAAGGCGTGCGCGCAGCGTCGCTGGCTTACTTCGGCAAGGAGCCGCGGCGGCTGTCGGTCGGCGAGGCCGCCCTGCTCGTTGCCCTGCCGCAGTCGCCCGAATGGCGCCGCCCGGACCGCAACCCGCGCGCGGCGCGCATCGCCCGCGACCGGGTGCTTCAGCGGGCACGGGAGGAAGGCGTCATCACCGCCGCCGAGGCCGATCGCGCGACGCACGAGCCGGTTCCCATCGGCCGCCGCACTTTCCCGAAGTGGGCGCCGCACCTCGCGGAAGCTGAGGTGGCGGCCAATCCAAAGCAGCCGATCCATCGCCTCACCATCGATCGCACGGTGCAGAAGGCGCTCGAGGGGCTTGCCGAAGAGCAGACCAAATTGCTGGGTCAGAAGTTGTCGGCGGCCATCCTCGCCGTCGACCACACCACCGGCGAGGTGATCGCGCATGTCGGATCGGCGGGCTACCTCGACGACGCCCGCGCCGGTGCCATCGACATGGCCAATGCCATGCGCTCCCCCGGCTCGACACTGAAGCCTTTCATCTACGGCCTCGCCTTCGAGGCGGGCCTGGCGCACCCCGAGACGCTGATCGAGGACCGCGCCGTGCGCTACGGCAGCTACGCGCCGAAGAACTTCGATGAGGACTTCCACGGCACGGTCACCATTCGCGACGCGCTGGCGCAATCGCTGAACATTCCGGCCGTGAAGGTGCTGGCGGCCGTCGGCCCCGGCAAGCTCGCCGGCCGTTTCCGCAAGGTCGGTGTGGAACCGGCCTTCCCCGACAAGAGCCTGCCGACCCTGGCCATGGCACTCGGCGGCGTCGGCCTGACGTTGCACGACGTCGCAACCGTCTATACTGGGCTGGCGCGTGGCGGTGATGTCGTGCCGCTCCTGCATCGGCGGGCCGACGTTGCCGACGCGGCAAAGGCATTGCTTCACGGGAAACAACCCCCGCGCAACCGGCTCTTGTCGCCGCTCGCCGCCTGGTACGTCACCGACATCCTCAAGGATGCGCCGCCGCCGCTGAACGCCAAGGCCGGACGCTTCGCCTACAAGACCGGTACGTCGTACGGCTATCGCGACGCCTGGGCCGTGGGCTACGACGGCAAATACACCGTCGGCGTCTGGGTGGGACGCCCTGACGGCGCGTCAACGCCCGGGCTGGTCGGCCGCCTTGCCGCCGCGCCCATTCTGTTCGACGCCTTCGCGCGCCTGGGCGATCGCCGGACACCGCTTTCCGGCCCTCCCCCCGGCGCCCTGCGTGTCACCGGCTCGGAGCTGCCGCCGCCGTTGAAGCGCTTCCGCGAGGGCGGAGTCGAGACCAGCCAAGGTCCTTTCCTCGAACCTCGCGTGCTCATCGCCTTCCCGCCGGACCGCGCCGAGGTGGAGACCGAGGGCCGCGGCCCCGTTCAGCTGAAGGCCAGCGGCGGCGTTCTGCCGTTGACCTGGCTCGTTAACGGCTCGCCGATAACTTCCGATCCGCGCGCCCGCGAGGTCGTCTGGCAGCCCG
>CAZOOS010000028.1:19344-22855 GCA_964581475.1 uncultured Hyphomicrobium sp. | reverse complement strand
ACGCCGGCGATGATGGTGGCGCGGCCGGAGCGCAGGAACACCAGCACCACCATGACGATCAGTACGACGCTGAGCACCAGCGTGAACTGCACGTCATGGATCGAGGCGCGGATGGTGTCGGTGCGATCGTGCACCAGCGTCAGCTTCACGCTCTTGGGCAGCGCGCGTTCCAGTCGTGGCAGCTCGGCCTTCAGGCGGTCGACGGTCTCGATGACGTTGGCACCGGGCTGGCGCTGCACGTCGATGATGACCGCTGGCGTCCCCTGGTACCAGCCGCCGACGCGCGCGTTCTCCAGGCCCTCCTCGACCGTTGCCACGTCCTTGAGGCGCACCGGTGCGGAATTGCGGAAGGCGACGACGATCTCCCGATAGGCCGCGGCCGAGGCGATCTGGTCGTTGGCGGCAATGGTGTAGCTCTGGTGCGTGCCGTCGAGCGAGCCCTTCGGCCCGGCAACATTGGCGGAGGTGATGGCGCTGTTGAGGTCGGAGATGGACAATCCGTAGGAGGCAAGGCGCGTCACGTCGGCCTGAATGCGCACGGCCGGGCGAATGCCGCCCTCGACGGAAACGTGGCCGACGCCGGTCACGGTCGACAGGCGCTGGGCGATAAGCGTATCGGCGAGGTCGCTCAGGTCGCGCATCGAGACGATGTCGGATGTGAGCGCCAGGGTGACGACAGCCGCGTCAGCGGGGTTCACTTTGGCGTAGGTCGGCGGATACGGAAGGTTGCGGGGCAGCGTCGAGCCGGCGGCGTTGATCGCCGACTGCACGTCCTGCGCGGCGGCGTCGATGTCGCGCCCGAGGTTGAACTGCAGTGTGATCTGGCTGAGCCCGTACGAGCTCGTCGAGGTCATGGTCGTCAATGCCTGGATCTGCCCGAACTCGCGCTCGAGCGAGGCAGTGACCAGCGTCGACATGGTCTGCGGGTTGGCGCCGGGGAGCTGCGTCGTCACCTGGATGGTCGGGAAATCGACCTGCGGCAAGGATGATACGGGCAGCCAGAAGTAGCCGAGCCAGCCGCCGACAACGGTGGCGAAGGCGAGCAGCGAGGTCGCGATCGGCCGCGTGATGAAGGGGGCCGAGACGTTCATTGGGTGGCGGCCGGCGGGCTACCCGCTTCGCGTCGCGGCCCGCGTCTACCCTCGCCGCGCTTTCCTTGGCGGAACTCGCGGCGCAGATCGCCCTGCATGTTGGCTGGCGTCGCGGCGTTGATCGACGCGGTATCGCCCGCTGGTGCGTTGGCGGCGCTCGCCTGCGGCGTGCCGGCATCGGACGAAGCGGCGGGCTTCTGCTCCTCGGGGGTGGTCACGATGACTTCGGCGCCATTCTTCAAACGCGCAAAGCCGGTCGTCACCACGGTGTCGGAAGCCCCCAAGCCCTTGGTGATGACCGCCAGCTTCTCGTCTTGCTGGCCGACGCTGATAGGCCGCACCGACGCTTTGTTGTCGGCGCCGACGACGTAGACGAACGTGCCCTCCGGGCCGCGCTGCACGGCCGACGTCGGCACGACGACAACCTGCTCCAGCGTGTCGAGCAGCAGCCGCACATTGACGAACTGGCCGGGCCACAGCTGCAGGTCTTTGTTGGGGAAGTCGGCCTTGAGGCGGATGGTGCCGGTCGTCTGGTCGACCTGGTTGTCGATCACCTCCAGCTCGCCGGTGTCGAGCACGGTCTTGGAATCCGTCTCCAGCGCCTCGACCTTCAGCGCGCGCTTGGCAACGGCGCGATTGATGTCGGGCAGGTCCTGCTGCGGCAGGGTGAACAGCACGGAGATGGGCTGTACCTCGGTGATGACGACGATGCCGGCGTCGGAGGCGCGTACGAGGTTGCCGACGTCGACCATGCGCATGCCGGTACGCCCGGAAATGGGGGCGACGACGCTGGCATAGCCGAGAATGGCGCGCGCGTTATCGATCGCCGCGTCGTCGGATTTGATCTGCGCCTCGAGCTGCGCCACCAGGGCGCGCTGGGTATCGACGGTCTTGGCGGCGATGACGTTGGCGGAAAGACTGGTGTAGCGCTCGAGGTCGCGCTTGGCGGTGGCGAGCTGCACCTCGTCCAGCGCCTTCTTGGCGACCGCCTGGTCGAGCTGTGCCTTGAAGGTCACCGGGTCGATCTGCGCCAGCAGGTCGCCCTTCTTGACCTCCTGGCCTTCCTTGAAGTCGACCGACAGGATCTTGCCGTCGACCTGCGGGCGCACGGTGACTAAGTTGCGTGCCTTTGCCGAGCCGACGCCTTCCAGCCATACAGGCACGTCGGCGAGCTTGGCCTGGGAGGCTACCACCGGCACGGGTCCGTCGGCACGGGCCCAACGCTTGCCGCGCTGGGACTCGCCAGACCCCTGCGTGTAATAGACGGCGGCCGCCGTAAGCGCCCCGATGACCAGGACGGCGAGCACCGATTTGAAGAACTTTTTCACTCTGGCGGATCCTGTCCCTAGCCCGACCCAGACCAGAGGCCGCAAAGCGGCAACACTGCGGCGTCCCAATGCTAAAACGGAAGACAGGCTAAAAGCCGTCGCCGGGCGCCAACTCCCCTATGCTTTATTTGTAACAGACCTCCGCCCGGGGCCGCCCGACTAATCTCATAGGGGCGTAAACCGCTGGCCGGAACCGACCCGACCACGCGCCGTTGACCCCGAAAAGGGAGGCAACCATGCGCTCGGTTCTCTGCGTAGTTTTGGCGATCGGGACGATGTCAGCGGCGTCGGCACGTCCCGACCTTGGCTGGACGGGCTATCAGAACCCGCGTTTTGGCCTGCAGATGCGCTATCCGGCGGAGCTATTCACCGTCCATCGGACGTCGCAGGCGGGCGACGGCGACCTGTTCACGACAGCCGACGGCAGCGCCAAGCTCCTCGTCGGGGCGTTGGAAAACGCCGAGCGTCATTCGCCTGCCTCCTATCAACGGTACATTGCCCGCGAGTCGTACCCGGGCTTGCAGGCCGACTACGCGCCGGTGGGTGCTGGCTGGGCGGTCCTTTCGGGCACGCGCGGCGACACGATGATCTACGAGAAAGTGATACTCAGCTGCTCGGCGCGGGTGATCAACAGCTTCGCTTTGGTCTATCCCATCGCCGAGCGCGGCCTCTACGATCCCATCGTGGAAGCCATCGAAGACAGCTTCCGACCCGGTACGGCGGGATGTGATGAGCATGCAGCGAGGTTCTGAGGTCCTTTGGCAGCCGGCGGCGCCCAAGCGCCATCGTCTGATGCGCTGGATTGTGGGGCTCGCTGCCGTCGCCGCGGCGTTGGCGTTGATCAACGGGGGCATGCCGCGCGAGCCCGACATCGCGCTACCGCCGGCCTCTCCTACCGCCCCGTCGACGCCGGCGCGGGATCGTGTGGAGCCGGTGCGGCTCTTGAACCCGTCGCGTCGCAATACGCCCGTGCTCGACGAGCCGCCGCTGCGCTTGCCGGCGGCCGAGCGCATCACCGCCAACCCGTCGGCACCGGTTCCCATGCGCCGCGCCCCGACGGATTACCAGGATTTGCGGCGCGAGCTTCTGCAG
>CAZOOS010000028.1:1454-19244 GCA_964581475.1 uncultured Hyphomicrobium sp. | reverse complement strand
TCCCATGCGCCGCGCCCCGACGGATTACCAGGATTTGCGGCGCGAGCTTCTGCAGATCGAGTGATGCGTATGGCTCAAGGTGCCGTCGTCGGCGGCGGCGCCGGTGTCGGCGTGGTGACCTGAATTGTGGCCGGCGGCGGCGTGCGCAAGCCCAGGCGGTCGCCGAAGAACACGACGGCGCATGTGGCGACGAATGCCAGCAATATCAGTGCGGCAAGCGGCGAGAACTTCCGCCGGTTGACGAGCCTGCGTTCGACGATGGCACCGTCGGACCCGACGGCAACATCTCTTTCGATAACGGTGGCCATGGCGCTCTCCTTGCTGGATGCTTTGACGCCGAACCACCACGAAGCCTGTTTTGTTCCGCGCATGGAGATCGGTGACGCCTCAGAGCAGCGCAAACCGGAGGATGAACAGCACCGCTAGCACCGCCACCGCCGGCCGCAGCTCGGCCCATCTGCCAGCCAGCAGCTTGATGCCGGCATAAGCGACGAAGCCAAAGGCAATGCCGTCGGCGATGGAGAAGGTGAGCGGCATCGCGATGATGGTGATGGCCGCCGGGACATACTCGGTTGCATCGTCGAAGGCGATGTCCTTGGCCGCTGACATCATCAGGCAGCCGACGAAGATCAGCGCCGGGGCGGTGGCGAAGGCGGGGATGGAGGCCGCCAGCGGCGCCAGGAACAGCGTTGCCAGGAACAGTACGGCCACCGTGACGGCGACTAGCCCCGTGCGGCCGCCCGCGTTGACGCCGGCGGCGCTCTCGATGTAGCTGGTCGTTGTCGAGGTGCCGAGCGCCGCGCCGGCCATGGCGGCGGTGGAATCGACGACGAGGGCACGCTCCAGCCGGGGGACGGAGCCATCTGGCTGTATCATCCCCGCGGCGCGGGCGACGGCGAGCAGCGTTCCGGTGTTGTCGAAGACGACGACGAAAAAGAACGTCAGCACCACAGTGACCATGGCGATGTCGAACAGGGCGCCGAGGTCCATTTTGAGGAACACCGGTGCGATCGACGGCGGCGCCGAGGCGATGCCAGAGAATGACGCCAGGCCCAGCACCAGCGCGGCGAGGTAGGCGGCGATGATGCCGATGAGGATGGCGCCGTGAATCTTGCGGGCATCCAGCGCCGCCATGAGGATGAATGCCGCCACGGCGATGGCCACCGCCGGCGTCTGTATGTCGCCGAGCGTTACCAGCGTCACCGGATCGGCGGCGATGAGGCCGGCACCCTTGAGGCCGATGACGGCGAGGAAGAAGCCGATGCCCACCGAAATGGCGAGCTTCTGCGAAGTTGAGATGCTGTCGATGATCCATTGGCGCACGGGCGTCACGCTGACCAATAGAAAGAGGATGCCCGAGGCGAACACCGCCGCCAGCGCCGCCTCCCACAACAGCCCCATGCCTTTCACCACCGAGTAGGTGAAATAGGCGTTGAGGCCCATGCCGGGCGCCATGGCCACTGGGAAATTGGCGTAGAGGCCCATCAGCGCCGAGCCGAATGCCGCGGCCAGGCAGGTGGCGACGAACACCGCGCCCTTGTCCATGCCGGTCTCGGCGAGGATCGCCGGATTGACGAAGGCGATGTAGACCATCGTCATGTACGTCGTCAGGCCGGCCAGCAACTCGGTCCTGACGCTCGTGCCGTTCTCTTCCAGCTTGAACATGCCGCTCCCCCGCCGCGCGCTTCGCGCGCTAGTCTTAGCGGGGTGCCAGGCCGGCGGACAAGATGATCGCCGCTCGTGCCTACTGCTTGGCGGTGGTGCCGGTGAAGAACTCGCGCGGCATGCCCACCGGCGCGGCGGCAGGTTGGGCCATGCCGGGCGCTGGCTGCTTCGGCGCCGCGACGCGCCTCGGGGCGTCGACCTTGCGTTTCACGCAATAGAACGTCGCTCGGCTCAGCGGTGCCCGCTTGCGCAGCTTCTCGGCGGCTTTCTCGCAAATGGTCATGGTCGGAAACATCTCGGTGGTCATCCGCTTCGGACCCGAGGCGACCGCTATCACCGTATAGAGCGTCGCTGCATCCATCGTCGCTTCCCCGTCACTCGTTGCCGGAACCATTAGCGCGAACGCCGGCGCGGCGCCCTGCGTCCTATGCCCGCCGTCCGCGTCTTCTCCGGCACGTCATGTTTGCCGTTGCACCTGTCGGATGTTGGCCCGGCGGAAAGTTATCCACCGGCCCAGCAGCGGCGTCGAGCCGCGCCTACGCGTCCGCAGTTGGTTCTTTGGTAGGAGGCCGTTACGCCGCGTCGGCGGAGCCACGGTAGCGGCGGGCGGCGCGCTCAGCGGGTGCTGGCACGCTGCGATCGCCGAACCAGCGCGGCGGCACGACGTGGAAATCGAGGCCCGTCTCCTCGAACAGCATCGGCTCCGTCGGCCCGATCACCTGCACGCGGTTGCGGCCGGTCTGCTTGGCGGCGTAGAGGGCGCCGTCGGCGCGGTGAAATAGCGCGCCGATATCGCAGTCGATGTCGTCGTGCGAGGCGACACCGATGCTCACCGTCACCGCCACCGGAATCCCGTCGACGATGGCCGCCGTGTCGGCGAACGCGGCGCGGACGCACTCCGCCTTGGAGGCAGCGGCGCTCAAGTCGGCCCCCGGCAGTATGGCAGCGAACTCTTCGCCGCCGAGACGCCCGAGGATCGTCCCGCTGTCGAGCTCGTCGGCCAGCGTGTCGGCAAACAGTTGCAGCACGCGGTCGCCGAGCCGGTGGCCATAGGTGTCGTTGATCTTCTTGAAGTGGTCGAGATCGAGCACCATCACCGACAGGGAATGGCCCCGCAGGTACTTGCCCTGCGCGACCAGCTCGTCGGCAGCGGCGAACAGTGCGCGGCGGTTCGGCAGCCCGGTCAGCGCGTCGGTGAGTGCGAACATGCGCTGCTGCAGTTCCTGGCGCTCCTTCACCATGGTGAGCACGACGAAGGCCAGCGCGATGCGGCTGAGCAGCGCGATGATGATGACGGTCGGCATCCAGCTGCTGGCGTAGACGAGGCCGACTTCGCGCACCGGCATGATAAGCGCCAGCGGCATCCAGGCGAGCAGCCCCGCCGCGGTGACGATCAGCAGCACGATGGCGGGCCAGCGCGACACCAGGCGCTCGTCCTCCTGATAGGTGAACTCGGCCGCTGCCATCAAGTTGAGCGTCGCCATCAACGTGCAGACGAGGATGAGCCGTTGATCGAACGTGGCGACAAGGCCGCTCGCGGCGGCGATAACGACACCGCACGGCCATATGGCGATCCACAGCGGATTGAAATCGCGACCTTCGAACTGGCGCACCGCCATCCACAGCACGGCCGCCGACATCACCATCAACGCCTGGCCGAATACGCTGAGTGAGGGGTTGTTGAGCGAAGCGGCGGTGGCGGCCAGGCCGATGCCGGAAGCCATGACGAGCTGGGCGAGACCCCACCAGCCGATCAGAGCACTGGACCGTTCGCGCCACCACACGAAGCAAAGAACGAGACCGAGTACTGCCGTCGTCGAGAAGGCGACGAGCGAAACGGTCGGCATGTCGAGGGTCATTGGCGCCCCGGCGGGAACGATCCCAAGTCGGATCATCGTGTCGAGGAGCATCTAGCCGCGGCGTCATTTACGCCTTGTCTAGAAATTCGGTGAAATTCTAAGGATCGTCACAACGCCCAAATTGCGCGGCACTTGCGCCGCAATTGGCGCCCCCGGCCTAGCGGGCGATGAGGTGCTCGCGGCGGATATCGGCGAGGCTGGCGCACCCCATCAGCGCCATGGCGATCTCCAGCTCGTCCCGCAATAGGTGCAGCACGTGGGCACGGCCTTGAACACGTCGGTGCCGCGGCGGATGCCACCGTCCATGAGAACCGGCACGCGGCCGCCGACGCGATCGGCAATGCCTGGCAGCACCTCGATGGTGGCGGGAGCGTATCCAGCGTGCGCCCGCCGTGGTTCGACACCACGATGCCGGAAGCGCCGTGGGCAATGGCCAGCTCCGCGTCGTCGGCGTGCAGGATGCCTTTCAGCACCACCGGCAGGCGCGTCCGCGCCGCCAGCCAATCGATATCGCTCCAGCTCGGCGCAGCCGACATGAAGTGGTCGAAGACCATGCTGCGGGTGCCCGGCGCCGGTGCCGGCGCCAGATAGTTCGTGAGGTTTGCCGCAACGATGCCCGGCGGCAGCCGGAAGCCGGCGCGACGCTCGCGGTCGCGGGCCCCGTTCACCGGGGCGTCGACGGTCACCACCAGAGCTTCGTAGCCGGCAGCCTCGGCGCGCGCCACGAGATCGAGCGTATGGGCGCTCTCTGGCTGCACGTAGAGTTGCAGCCAGCGCCGCGGGGGCGCCGTCGCGGCCACCTGTTCGAGCGTTTCGCTGGCGAGCGTGCTGAGCACCAGCCCCCCTTCCTGCGCCGCGGCGGCCGCTGCCGTTCCGCCTTCGCCGTCGGCGTGCGCCAGCCGTTGGTAGGCCACGGGTGCGACGAGGATCGGATGCGCGAACGTCCGGCCGAAGAGTTCCAGCCGCGTGTGGCCGCCGGGACCGCCGCGCAGCACGCGTGGGGCCAGCCCGATACGGTCGAACGCCTCGCGGTTCCAGCGCACGGTGATCTCATCGCCCGCGCCGCCCGACAGATACGCTCAGGCGTTGGCATCGAAGAAGTTGCGCGGCGAGGCGCTCGTAGTCGGCAAGGCTGGCGACGCCCGCGGGTATCTCAGCCGGCTTGCGGATGGGATCGGTCACGACGCGCCGTGCTCTGGTCGGCTCATGCTCCGCCCATATAACCGCTACTGTAGTTGGATAGCATGATAGGGCCGATCATTTCTTCCCTGACGGATTGTCTTTCCGACTGGCCTTCGATGATTTCGGGGCGCTGCTCCGCCCACGTTGCGTGAGAGCACTGGCAGCCATTTGTTTGGCGCTTTGCGACGTCTTGCTGCCGCCCTGCCCTTTGGTGAATTCGCCGCTATTTGCGTCTCGCTTATTCGTTGCGAGCCCGCAAGCCAATCCGGGTTTTGGGCCCTCGATGTGTAACGACTTCGCGTATCGTCGTTTGGGAGCGCCGGCTTCAACTTCTGCCCTGGCCTTCGACAAGTCGTGCGCACTCTGAAGGTTCATCCAAAACTCTGGTGTGGTCTTGAAATGATCTGCGAGCCGCAACGCGGTATCGGCCGTCACACTGCGCGCCTCACGCACAATCTCGCTGATGCGGTTCGCCGGTACGTCGATGGCGTCCGCGAGCTGGTGAGAACTCAATCCGAGGGGCGCCAGGAACTCCTCGCGTAGAACCTTGCCGGGATGTGTGCGTACTCTGGCCATGACCATCCTCAATGGTAGTCCACGATTTCAACATCAGTTGGGCCGTTGTCGGCCCATCGGAAGCAGACGCGGAATTGATCATTGATCCGGATGCTGTGCTGGCCTTCGCGGTCGCCCTTCAGGGCTTCCAGCCGGTTGCCTGGTGGGGCTAGCGAAGCTCCGGATCATAACATTTAGTATATGGTACGTATCACATACCAGACAAGGAGCCCGATCCGGCAGCTTGTAGCGCAGAGTTGTTTCGTAGGTACTTCGCGCCGTTAGTTATTGATTTTTGTCGTGCAAGAAGCGTTTGGCTGGGGGACTAGGATTCAATTCGGGGGATTAAGCAAAACGCCAAGTATCTGTTGAATCTGGGCATTCCTGACGCCTTCGTGGGTAAGCGCATGGGTAAGCGGACCCGTTTGGAGGTGCATCGAGATGGCAGACTTTTTGATGCGTCACGGCAGCGGTTACAAGTACGTGCGCGCCGTGCCGAAGGCGCTACACGACGTTGCCGGTCAGCGGTTCTGGACGCGCTACATCGGCGCCGTGCCCCACGAGGAAGCGAAGGCGAAGGCGTTGCTACACGCCGCCCGCGATCAACAGACAATAGACGGACTCCGGCGGCTGTCAGCAGAGGAGCGCGACGCACTCACTGCCGCGGGCGGGCTCAAGGCGTGGCGGAAGGGACAGCCGGAGCCGCACCCGCTGGACGCGCTGGCGCTGAACGTGTTGCGCCACGCCGCCGACATCGAGCCGGACCCGGATCAACCAGACGACATGCAAGCACAAGATGCGCTGTTAGCCGTCAACGCCCGGCGCGAGCTGAAACAAAAAGATGCGGACGCCGCGATAGTGCGCAAGCTCACAACCAAGCTCACGCGCAAGGGCGGCGCGTCGCTGCTGACGCTTGTAGACCTACACGAGAAAGACGCCGCCGAGCCGCCCTCCTATAAGACGACAGAGAAAGCCCGGCTCTGTGTGCGGCGGTTCATCGATATTGTCGGCGACATACCCCCGGCGGACGTGACGCGCGACCATGTTCTGAAGTTCCGCGACCATCTCGAAGCAAACGGCTTCAGCAGGCTCAACGTCGCGCAACACCTTGCCAAGCTGCATGCGCTCTTCAACACGGCGCTATTGGCAGACATCGTGAAGTTCAACCCGGCGTACAAGACCAAACGCAAGGCTGCCAAGTTGACCGGCGGCAAGCAGGGCTTCGACGCCGCGCAAATGAAGCGGATTTTCGCCGCGCTTGACGGCGAGACACCGGACTTTCAATGGATCGTGAAGCTCCTCGCCTACCACGGTGCGCGTAGCGGCGAGATTTGCCAACTGAAGTGCTCCGACGTGGCGAAGCTGAGCGGCGTCGATGTCATCCGCATTCATCGCAAGAACGGCAGCGTGAAAAATCAGCAGAGCGTCCGGGACATTCCTATACATCCGACGTGTAAGGCGATCATTGCCCTCGCCGCGAAGCGCGCCCCCGATGCGTGGCTGTTCCCGACACTCACCGACTCGAAGCAAGGGCGCGGGCATAACTTCCAGAACTACGCCAATCGGAAGTTTCTCCGCCTCACTGTTGGCATCACCGACCGCGCCTATTCAATGCACAGCCTACGGCACGCGTTCTCAACAGCTTGCCGCGAAGCTGAGATGCCGGACGCTGTGAAGTACGCGCTAATGGGTCACGCGCTGGGCAAGGGCGAGGGCGGCAAGTATGGCGAGGGACCGTCGCTCAAGCTGCGCGCGAAGTGGATCGCGAAGGTCGACCCCCTAAAGGCCTGAGCGGTCTAAACTTGCTTGATTGGCATCAACGGCAAGGGTGCAAAGCGACTGGATGCCCTGACGGGCATCAGACCCACATTCCAACAAGGGCGTGCTTGCTCAGGACGGCACTTTCGGCATCAAGGGTTTAGCGCCTTGCTCGGGGAGCGCCCGTCGTCGCGGAGCACAATGTAGATCGCCGGAATGACGAGCACCGTGAGCAACGTCGAGGATGCAAGACCGAACAGTAGAGAAATGGCGAGACCCTGGAAGATGGGATCCGTAAGGATCACCGCCGCACCGATCATGGCGGCGAGCGCTGTCAGCAGTATCGGTTTGAAGCGGATCGCACCAGCCTCCAGCAGGACCTCTCGCAACGGCGCACCGCCCGCGCGGCGCTCACGGATGAAATCGACGAGCAGGATGGAGTTGCGCACAATGATACCGGCGAGCGCGATAAATCCGATCATCGATGTCGCTGAGAACGGCGCTTCAAACAGCCAATGCCCGATCATGATGCCGATGAGCGTGAGTGGCACAGGCGTCAATATTACCAGCGGCAGCGTGAAGGATCGGAACTGCGCAACGACCAACACGTAGATGCCCAGCAGCGCCAAGGCAAACGCTGCGCCCATATCACGGAAGGTCACGTAAGTGACCTCCCACTCTCCGTCCCAGAGAAGTACCGGCTTTCGCTCGCTGAGCGGCTGTCCGTGCAGACGCACCTCGGGCTTGGGAAGCGTTCCCCAATCGGCCTTGTCGACGAGATCAGCAACGGCCAGCATACCATAGATCGGCGCCTCGAACTCGCCCGCCAACTCCGCCGTCACCATCTCGGCAGCGCGTCCGTTGTGACGGAAGATCGGGTATGAGGCCTCTTCTCGCTCAAGCCTCACGACGTCACCTAGTTCGACCACGCCGCGCTCCCCGGGGAGAGCATTGGCGGGAACCGGCGTCGACAGGGTCGACTCGGTAATGGCGAGATCCTTTTTCGGCAGCTCGACGGCAATCTCCACCGGATGACGGCCGCCTCCTTTGTGCGAGTATCCCACCGGCGTGCGGCCGAGATACGCCGCTATCGTGTCGTAGACGTCGCTCTGCTCGACCTTGTGAAACTCTAGATTGTCCTGGTCGATGATGAAGCGTTGCCGCGGCGCGCGCTGACGGAAGCTCACGTCATCGTCGACGATGTAGGGCACGGAGCGGAAGATCTCGCGGATCTTGCGCGCCACTTCGCGACGCTGCTCGGCATCCGCCCCATATATCTCCGCCAGCAGCGTGGCAATAACAGGTGGGCCCGGAGGCACCTCAACGACGGCCAACGTCGTCCCTTCCGGAGCCGGCAGCCCCTTGAGGCGCTGGCGCACGTCCAGCGCAATCTCGTGGCTCGCCCTGTGGCGCTCTCCCTTCGGTGCCAAGTTGACCTGAAGGTCGCCCTGTTGCGGCTCGCCGCGCAGGTAGTAATGGCGTACGAGGCCGTTGAAGTTGAACGGCGCCGCAGTTCCGGCATAGGCCTGGATCGATGCCAGCTCGCTCAGATCGGAGAGACGGCGGGCGGCTGCATCGAGCACCCGATCGGTCTCCTCGAGGCTGGACCCGCGTGGTAGGTCGATGACCACCTGCAGCTCCGACTTGTCGTCGAAGGGCAGGAGTTTGACGGTGACGGCTTTGGTGGCGAACAGGCTGAGCGAAAGAAGCGTCGCTATACCGACTAGAATGAGAAAGATCAGCGCGGTGCGGCGTTGCGCGATGATGGGGCGCGCGGTCGCGATGTAGGTTCGCGCCAGCCACCCTTCCTGCGTCGCCGTGGCGTGAGTTGCGCCGGTACTGCTGATGCGAAGCATCAGCCACGGCGTGATGATCACCGCCACGAAGAACGACAGCACCATCGCCGCGGAGGCATTGGCGGGGATGGGACTCATATACGGCCCCATCAGCCCGGAAACGAACAGCATGGGAAGCAGCGCCGCTACCACGGTGAGCGTAGCGAAAATCGTCGGATTGCCCACCTCGGCAACCGCGTCGATGGCGGCTGAGGTGCGGCTGCGTCCATCGTGCATGGCCCAATGGCGTGCGATATTCTCAATAACGACGATAGCATCGTCCACCAGAATGCCGATGGAGAATATCAACGCGAAGAGACTGACACGGTTGATCGTGTAGCCGAGCAGCCATGACGCGAAGAGCGTAAGCAGGATCGTCGTCGGGATGACGACGAGCACCACCACGCCCTCGCGCCAGCCGATGGCTAGACCGACGAGTAGCACAATCGAGACCGTCGCTAGGCCGAGATGGAACAGCAGCTCGTTCGCCTTCTCGTTTGCGGTCTCGCCGTAGTTGCGGGTGATCGTGACGGAAACGTCGTCCGGCAACAAATCACCCTGCAGCTCGTGCAGTCGCTCCACGATCTCGTCCGCGACGACGACGGCATTGGCGCCCGCGCGCTTGGCCAGCGCAATCGTCACTGCGGGGCTGCGCTGAAGCCGTCCGTCCGTGTCCTTGACGTAATGCCAAGCCTGCCGGTCAAGGGGTTTGGCGCCGACGACAACATTGGCCACGTCGCGCACGTAGACCGGACGCTCGTCGCGGGTGGTGAGCAGCAACAGTCCGATGTCGGGAATTCCCTGCAGGGTCTGCCCCGCCACCACGGTAATGCTCTCGTTGCGCTCGCGCACGCGGCCCGCGAGAAAAGACCGATTGGCTTCCTTTAGCTTTCCGATCAGCTGCGTGAGCGTGATGCCATAGAGAGCAAGGCGCTCGGGGATGGGCTCGACGCGGATCTGATCGAGACGCCCGCCGACGATGTAGCTAAGCCCGATGTTGTCCAGCTTGGCGAGCTCGACCTGCAGGTTCTCCGCCATGTGATAGAGGGCGTTGTCCTGATAGCGCGCGATGCCTGGCTTTGGAGCGAGCGTTAGCGTCACGACGGCGACATCGTCGATACCTCGTCCGACGATCAAAGGATCGGGGATGCCGAGAGGAATTCTGTCGTAGTTGGCTCGAACCTTTTCGTGCACGCGCAAGATCGCATCGTCGGCCGACGTTCCAACGAGGAACCGAGCAGTGATGACGACGCGATCGTCTTCTGTGTTGGAGTAGACGTGCTCTACCCCGTTGATGGCTTTGACGATCGTCTCCAGTGGCTCAGTAACGAGCTTGACGGCATCCTCCGCCTTCAAGCCGTTGGCGGTGACAAATATATCGACCATCGGCACAGAGATCTGCGGCTCCTCCTCACGCGGCAGAGCCATGAGCGCGACCAATCCCAGCGCAAGTCCCGCGAGTAGGATCAATGGTGTGAGGGGCGACTGGATGAAGTAGCGCGTCAATTGACCCGACACACCGAGCCCGTGGCCGTCCTTCATGGGCTCACCAGCCTGTCACCTGCCTCGACCCCAGCGAGTAGCTCGGTCAGCTCGAGACCATTCGCGTCTCTGATCGTTCGCCCCGTCTGTACGACCACATCTGCAAGCCTACCGCTGCCTTCATCGAGCCGCACGTAGTCGAGGCCATAGCGCTTGAAGATGTAGGCGCGCGGCACAACGAAGCCTTGTCTCTTGCCGGCGGAAATCCAAGCAAGGAGACGCTCGCCGACGAAATAGCTGCCAAGGTTTGGCACCTCCGCATCCGCTATGACCCGACCACTCTTGAGTTCCGGATAGACCTGTGTGATCCGCCCCACCGCCAATGGAGCATCCTCAGGGCCGAGGCCGCGGGCGCCCACGCGGATCGGATCGCCGACCTTGATGAAGCGGGCGTGCCGTTCGGGAAGCTCCAAGCGTAAAAGGTATTCCTTGGCGGCAATGGTGGCGATGCTTTCTCCCGCGAGCACCACGCTTCCCTCGGTAACGGGAACCTTGAGCACCCGCCCAGAGGCTGGCGCCAGCACCTGCCCTTCCTCACTCTCGGTCTCGATGACGGACCGCTCAGCGCGCGCCGACTTAAGTTCGTTCAAAGCCACGTCGTAAGCGGTCTGCGACTGCTCGACACGCGCTTGCGAGGTCACGCCTCTTTCCTTCAGCGTTAACGCGCGCTTGAGCTCGGCATCGCTCGTCTCGAGACGCGACTCAAGGGCCACGATCCGCGCGTCGAGCGCCTTGATCCGCAGCGCAATCTTAGGGTCGGCGACAAGGGCCAGGACCGCTCCTTGAGTGACGGAGTCGCCCTCGTCCACTTTCAGCGTCGCAATGGTGCCTGGGGTGCGAACGCGAGCATCGATAAGGTCGCGGCTCCGCACGGTAGCATACACCGACTTGAGATCATCGATCTCCTCGAGCTTCACATCGGCGGTTGGTGGCGCCGACGACACATCGGCGCCGAACACAATTGCGCTCAGCCCAATCATTTGGCTCGCCAGAGCCAGTGCGGTGAGGTGAGCACCCCTCATATGCGACTCCCGTTCGTGCTGCGGCACGCAACTGGTGCCTTGACGCGTATATTAGCATACACTAAATTAGGTTGCATGAATATTCAAGAGCTGGAAGCCAACTGCGAGGAAGCCGCCGAGCTGCTGCGCGCTCTGGCCAATCCGCATCGGCTGCTCATCCTCTGCGAGCTGATGGATGGCGAGCGCTCGGTGTCGAATCTCGAAGCGGTCGTTCCCCTGAGCCAATCAGCGCTCTCTCAGCACCTTGCAAAGTTGCGAGAAGGCAAGCTCGTCGCCACACGACGGGACGCACAAACCATATACTACTCCCTCGTCGATGAACGCGTCGCGCGCCTCATCTCGCTTCTTCATCAGCTTTTCTGCAATCCGTCCAAATCGCACCCCTCCAGGAGGTCGAAATGAGCCCCGCTGGCATTGCCGTTTGCTTCGCAACAGCATCTGTAATCCTAGCCGCTGGCGCCTTGCGCCAGATCATGTGCCTCGCGAAAAGGCGTGGCACCATCCAGCGGTCCAGGAGACGCGTCAATGTTTGGCTCTTACCCCTGCTCATATTATCTGTGATGCCAGGCGATGATGCGAATGCGCAAGATCCGGCTGCCGCCGATGCAGCCTCCCTCACAACCGCGCGTGCCGCCGTCAAGGGATTGGGCGAGACGCTGAAGACGCAGCTCGTTGCCGCCATAAAGGCCGGAGGTTTCGTTTCCGCCGTAAGCGTCTGCCGCACCATTGCTCCGGAGATCGCCGAGGATCAATCGCGGGCCCATGGTGTCAGCGTCGGACGTACGGCTTTGAAGGTACGCAATCCGGCGAATGCCCCAGATGCTTTCGAGCGGCGCGTTTTGGAGGATTTCGTGCGCAAGATCGATGCTGGCGCTGACCCGGCCAAACTCGAGTACGCCGAATTGGTCGTGGCAGGCGGTGAGAAGGTGTTCCGTTACATGAAGGCTATTCCAACTGCAGCAGAACCGTGCCTGACGTGCCACGGATCAAATCTGGAACCCGCGCTCAGCACTGAGATACTCCGCCTCTATCCCGACGATCAGGCGACTGGATTTGCGCCAGGGGACCTGCGTGGCGCCTTTACGGTCACACAGAAACTCGAGTGACAATCGCCAGAAGCCTCACACGCGTTATGCAAGGAGACAGTCATGCGAAAACACATCTCCAGACTATGGCTGGCGGCCGGCCTCGCCGCCTTGGCTTCGGCCGCGCATGCCGAACCCACAGACATCATCGTCCGCGTGCTCAGCAAGGATGCAAAGTTCATCGGCACGAGTATGGGCGGCATGCGCGTGACGCTGCGCGACGCCCATACGGGCGAACTGCTCGCAACCGGAACGACGCAGGGTGGCACTGGTGACACCAAGCGCCTCATGCATCAGAACGGAGGCCGACGCGCAAATCTGTCCGATCTGTCATCCGCAAAGTTCGCGGTGACGCTCGACCTGACCGAGCCACGCCTCATCGAGGTGGAGGCATTCGGTCCTTTGGCGCAGCTGCAGGCCGCGCACCGCGTCGTGTCGAGCCAGTGGGTCGTCCCTGGCCGCGGACATGCGGGAGGCGACGGATGGGTGCTCGAGTTGCCGGGTTTTGTCGTCGACGTCCTGGCACCCCCAGCCCACATCAAGCTGAAAGGCGCGAGCAATGTCGATGTGCGCGCCAACGTGGTGATGATGTGCGGCTGCCCAATCGAGTCCGCCGGGCTCTGGAATGCCGACAAATATGAGGTGCAGGCGATCGTGCGGCGTGACGGAAAGCCCGTGGCCCGTATTCCGTTGCGCTTCACCGGCGAGACCAGCCAATTCGCGGCGAGCCTGCCTGTCGAGGGGCCCGGTACTTTTGATGTTCTCGTCTACGCCCATGATCCGGCGAACGGCAACACAGGCCTCGACCGCACGACTTTCATTGCTGAGTAGCGGGCGCCTAGCTAAGCCCCAAGCTCCCCAAGCAATTGCAGCCCACTGGCTCGCAGCGGGACATGCACTTAAATTTCTTTGCCATACTATTCATCATCCAGCTTTTCTGCTGCTCTACGTGGCGATATTTCTGCTCGATGACGTGATCGTCTTTGTCACAGCGATGATTACGCTGCGAGCGACCGGCTGACCGCAACCTATTCGCGCTACTCGCACCTGATTGGTGCAGTCGTGCTGATTGGTATCGGCGCGGCTCTGCTCATGGCACCTGAGCTGCTTTCTTTCACCTCGGCATAGTTCACCTTGGTCAGAATCGACTGAGCTCGACGTCGGGATACGTTCCAAGAGCGGATGTCGCTAGGTCCGCCGGAGGCAGCAGTCGTCAGAAGTTGGACCAGAGTCCGCTTCTTGGATGTTGCACCTATTGACTGCGATAGATGGTGATCGCGGCTATGCCCATTCGTGGCCCAAAGCGGACCTCGCAACTCCCGCGCGTCAACGTCTGCTGTTAACCCGACTCGGCGATAGCGCCAGCAAATGCCCGGCCGGCAAATCAGGTCTGCAATACGTACGTTCCCGGTGCCTTACACAGCGGGACAAGCTGGCCGCCGCCCGGAACGATAGCATTTTCCAGTCCCGTCGAGTGCCCGGTCAACCACGCAGTCCATTCCGGCCACCAGGAACCGGTGTGCGCCGGCATGATCTTTTGCCAGCTGTCAGGATCCAGGTAGGCATCTTGCTCCGCTTTCGTGTGCACCCTGTAGGATCGTGACGAACCGCCCGGCGGCGACACGATCCCCGCATTGTGGCCGCCCGTGGTCAGAAGGAATGTGATGTCCGTGTCGAGCAACAGGTGCAGCTTGTAAACCGAGCGCCACGGAGCCACGTGATCGGTCTCTGTGGCCACCGCAAACATGGGAACCGCAATGTCCGTCAGGGCTACCGGGCGCCCGTCGACGCGGTATCGTCCTTCGGCGAGATCGTTGCGGAGGAAGAACTGGCGCAGGTACTCGGAATGCATGCGATACGGCATGCGCGTTGAATCGGCGTTCCACGCCATAAGGTCGAACAACGGCCGCCGCTCGCCCAATAAGTAGTCGCGCACCATGCGCGACCAAATGAGATCATTCGAGCGCAGAAGTTGGAAGGCTCCCGACATTTGCCGCGCATCCAGGTAGCCCTGCTGCCACATCATGTCCTCGAGGAAGCTGACCTGCGCCTCGTTGATGAAGAGCGTCAGTTCACCGGCTTCCTTGAAATCAACCTGCGCTGCCAACAGCGTGAGGGTCGCGAGATTGTCGCGCTGCTCGCGCCCCCAGGCAGCGGCGGCCGTAGCAAGTAAAGTACCGCCGAGGCAGTAGCCAACACCATGCACCTTGCGCTCCGGAAGCACGGTTTCGATCGCGCCCATGGCTGCCTCGATCCCGAGGCGCCGATAGTCGTCGAGGCCGAGCTCACGATCATGCGAAGCCGGATTTTTCCAGGAGATCATGAAGACCGTGAAGCCTTCGTCCAACAGGTACCTGACGAGTGAGTTCTCCTCGCTCAGATCGAGGATGTAGTACTTCATGATCCACGCCGGCACGATGAGCACCGGCTCGCGCCGTACGCGCTTTGCGCGCGGCGCATACTGGATCAGCTCGATGAGGTCGTTGCGGTAGATGACCTCTCCATCCGTCGTGGCGAGGTTCTCGCCCACCTTGAAGGCGTCGAGGCCGACAGGCGCACGGCCGTTGGTGGCGCGCTCCCAATCCTCAACGAAGTTCCAGAACCCGCGCACAAGGTTCTGCCCATAGTCGGCGCGCGTCCTCTCCAGAACCTCGGGATTGGTGAGGAGGAAGTTTGCCGGCGAGACCATGTCGAGGAGCTGGCGCGCGGCAAACTCGACCTGCTGCTCGTGCTGGCGTGTAACCCCACGAATCCCGACGGTCGCGTTATGCCACCACTGTTGCTGCAACAGGAACGCTTGGCTGATCACGTTGAACGGCCATGCTTTCCAAGCGTCAGCGTCGAAACGGCGGTCCTGCGGCAATGGTTCGATGCAGCTCTCGCACCGGCCTGTAGCGACGGTGCAGAAGCGAGCCCATCGCAGCCACTTGCGGGCGCCCTTCTGCCAAAGCTGGCTCTGTTTGCCCGGCGACGACAACAGATGGATCAGCCAGTCGAAGCAGGCCTCGCTCAGGGCAGAGGGCGACAGGCCGAACGTGAGCCGCGCGATGGCACTTCTAACAGAGCGGTCGATCGCGTCGGCAGCATCCTGAGAGGGATCGGCCTCCTCGGCGTGAGATTTCGTCACTGGAGAGAGCGGGGAGACTGGCGGGGCCCTGCGCGCCGTCACGACACTGTCGGCTGGACAAACACGCGCATCGTCACGTTCATCAAGGGAGGGGACGATCGAATGTCGCGCTTGCGCCGTCATCATGGAACCTGCCCGCCTACACCCCCCGCACCTCAATCTTTCCTTATAGGTCCAAGCCGCCGGGCTCGAATTGATGCACATCAACCCGCGCAAACCCTCAAACGCGATTTTACCTTAAGGAGAGTTTGACCCGAATGGCGTCGCTGGCCTGCGACCCGCTCGCCATGCTGAAGCCCAGCTCGCGGCAAAGCTGCAGCATACCGGTGTTCTCCACCAGGACGTCGCCGTGCAGCGCGCCCAGTCCTTCTGCGCGGGCGTATGCAATCAGGTGTTGCATCAGCTTATAGCCGAGCCCCTTCCCCTTGAGGTCGGAGCGGACAACAACCGCGAACTCGGCATTGCTATAGTCAGGGTCCGCAATCAGGCGCGAAACCCCCAGCAGCTCGCTCGGAGTTGCGGCCACGAAGGCCATCTCGCGTGCATAGTCGATCTGCGTCATACGCGCGAAAAAACGGAAGGATCGGTCGGGCGCGGCGGTGAAGAACCGCATTCTCAGGTCTCCGGATGAGATACGCGCGAAGAAGGCTTCATACATGGGCTCATCGTCGGGGCGGATCGGGCGCAGCAAGAAGCTCCCGACGCCTTCGACTTGGTCGTGGCGCTCCCATTCCACGGGGTAAGGCCTGACGGCCAGAGGTGTGCGAGGCACTCGCTTCGGATCGGCGATACTGACGCGGGCATCGAGCGCCACTACGCCGTGCTCATCGGCGAGGAGCGGATTGACGTCGATCTCGCGGATTTCCGCGTGCTCTGCGACGAGGTAGCTGAGTCGAACCAGCGACAGCGCGATCTCCTCGATCGCCGCCGGCGGCCGATCGCGATAGCCGCGCATCAGCCGGTAGATGCGCGTCTCCTCCATCATCTGATACGCCAGCTTGAGGTCGAGCGGGGGGAGCGCGTGGGCGGTGTCGGCGGTGACCTCGACCGATGTGCCTCCCGACCCGAACATCATGAGGGGACCGACCGTTGCGTCGTCGCTGGCACCGATGATCAGCTCGAAGGCATTGGATCGTTCGATCATCGCCTGAACGGTAAAGCCGCGAACCACTGCCATGGGCCGCAGCCTTTGCACATTGGCGAGTATCTCCTCCGCTGCGACGCGCGCGTCCGTCGGCGACGCGAGCGCCAAGCGCACGCCGCCGACATCGGACTTATGCGTGATCTGATCGGACAGCACCTTGACCACGCACGCCTTGTGCGCGCGCAGAATCTCTCGCGCCTTTTCCTCCACCTCGATTGGATTGGCGGCGATGTACGTCGCCACAATCGGAATGCCGTAGCTGGCTAGCAGCGCCTTCGCCTCGACCTCCGATAGAGTCGTTCGCTGCTCGGCTAGCGCAGTGTGCAGAATCTCGTCGGCGGCGGCGGAGTCGAAGTGCAAGGCATTGCTGGTCGAGGGGGGAACCTGCATCAGCTCGTGCTGAGCGCGTCGGTAGCGAACCAGCTGCATGAAGCCTTCGACCGCAGCTTCCGGCGTCTCGAACGTGGGGATGCGTGCGTCGACGAACAAACGGCGGCTGGCAGCCGCCGCGCCATCGCCGAGCCAGCTGGTCAGCACCACCTTGCGCCGGCCGCGCTCTTTATCCGCGGCGCTCTCGCGGACAACCACTGTCGCGGCCTCCTCGCTTGAGGCGAGAGCGGTTGGACAGTTCATGACGAGAATGGCGTCGCTTGACTTATCCGTCATCAGCGCGCGCATCGCATCCTCATAGCGCCGCGGCCCGGCATCGCCGATGATGTCGACGGGATTAGTGCCCGACCATGTCGGCGGTAGAGCTTGGTTCAACTTGGCGAGCGTGGCCACATCGAGCTCAGTCAGCGTTCCGTTCATGTCGGCAAGCGCGTCGGTGGCGAGCACGCCGGCGCCACCGCCATTGGTGAGGATCGTCAGCCGGTCTCCGGCGAGCACCGGCGCGGCTGACAGGATCTCGGCAGCGTCGAAGAGCTGCCGCAGCTCGCGCACGCGCAGGACGCCGGCCCGGCGAAACGCGGCGTTGTAGGCGGCGTCCGAGCCGGCGAGGGCCCCGGTATGGGACA
>CAZOOS010000028.1:0-1354 GCA_964581475.1 uncultured Hyphomicrobium sp. | reverse complement strand
CGAAACGCGGCGTTGTAGGCGGCGTCCGAGCCGGCGAGGGCCCCGGTATGGGACATAGCCGCTTTGGCGGCGCTTGGGTTGCGGCCCGCCTTTAAGATGATCACCGGCTTGGCGCGTGAGGCGCGTCTTGCAGCCGAGACAAATTTCGGCGCCGCCGTCATCTGCTCCATGTAGATGAGGATCGCGCGGCTGCTCCTGTCACCGGCCAGGAAATCGAGCAAGTCGCCGAAGTCGGCGTCCGCCATGTCGCCGAGGGAGATGACATGCGACAGGCCGATGCCGCGATGCGCAGTCCAGTCGATGATGGCGGTCACCAGCGCCCCCGACTGAGAGATGAAAGCAAGGTCTCCTGGCTTCGGCATGCGATGGGCGAAACTGGCGTTCAAGCCGATGGCCGGAACGAGCAAACCGACGCAGTTCGGACCCTCAATCCGCAAGCAATAGGGGCGCGCTGCATCGAGCACGGCTTGCCGCAGCGGCCGGTCGAAGCCGGCCGTTATAATGACCGCCGCGCGGGCGCCACGCTCACCCGCCTCGGACACGATGGCGGGAACTGTCGGCGGCGGCGTTGCCACGACGACAAGATCAGGCGCCTCCGGCAGATCGGAGAGGGCTGCATAGCATCGTGCACCGTCGATCGAGCGGTGCCGCGGGTTGACGAAATAGATCGGCCCCGCGAACCCGCCGCGCAGCAGATTCCGCGCAATGATGGCGCCGACACTGCCAGGTTGGTCGCTCGCTCCCACCAAGGCAACTGAACGTGGGGCGAGAAGCTTCTCGAGATTCCTGATTGTCACGTTGTCACGGCCGAGAGGATCGCTGTCGATGATGAGCACAATGCCTGGGGAGCCGTCGTCCGCACCCTATGGCAGTGGAGTGCAAGTCCGGTAGTTTGGCCTCGCCGGCAGTCCGGCCAGAGACTATGGACGCGGACATGACAAGAGTGCTGTGCACTATATGAATTATTCTCCTCCTGTCACCCTGGCGGCCTTGCGCTGCATCAAAGCCTCAAATCCTCTGCCCCCTACCTTGCGCGTTGCGGGCGAGTTGATGACGCTCGCCGCATAGTTTTGGCTTGAGGGGATCGTGCAGTCGTCCCGACGACCTTTGACGTTGAACACCCCCGCGCGACGAGATGGCTCATGACTGACGACTGGGTTGCCGTAACGAAGAACATCAGCGGCGCGCTGCGCGAGCTGCGCGGTGGCGCCCCCGACGTCATGAAGGCATTCGCCAGCATTGCGCAAGCGGCGCTGAGGCCAAGTGCACTCGATACGAAAACCAAGGAACTCATAGCCCTCGCCATTGGCGTCGCGACGCGCTGTGACGACTGCATCGCCTTTCACGCCAAAGC
>CAZOOS010000027.1:0-23243 GCA_964581475.1 uncultured Hyphomicrobium sp. | reverse complement strand
AGGAAGCCCAGAAGCAAAAAGCCGAGATGGACCGCCAGGCGGAGGCCGAGCGCAGTGCCGAGGCGGCGCGCCTGCAGCGCGAAGTCGAAGAGGCGCGCATCGCCGAGGAAAAGCGCCTCGATGAGGAGCGCCGCGTCGCCGCCGAGAAGCAGGCGGAAGCCGAGCGGCATGCGGCACGCGAGGCGGAGACGCGCCGCGTCGCCGAGGAAAAGCGCAAGGCGGAGGAGGCGCGTGCCGCCGAGGCTCAGAGGCAGGCTGCGGAAGCCGAGGCCAGGCGCAAGTCGGAGGAAGCCCGCCTTGCCGAGATCAAGCGGCTAGCCGAGGAGGCTGAAGCCAAGCGCAAGGCCGAAGAGGCGCGTATCGCGGAAGTGAAGCGGCAGGCCGAGGAGACCGAAGCCAAGCGCAAGGCCGAAGAGGCGCGCATCGCCGAAGCGCAGCGGCGCGCGCAAGAGGCTCGCCTCGCCGAGGAGAGCCGTCGCGCCGAGGATGAGGCGCGCGTCACCGAGCAGCGCCGCATCAAGGAATTCGAGGACGCCCAGCAGCGTACCGCGTTGGAGGCCGAGCGCGAGCGGGAAGCCCAGCGCATCGCCGAGAAGTTCCGTCTTGCCCGCGAAGCGCGCGAGCGCGACCACGAGGCTCGTTCCAGCCTCGGCGGCCCCAGGCCCGAGCTGGAGCCCTCGCCGTTCATCGACACGCCGGCGACAGCCCAGGCCACCTACCCGCAGCGCGTCACGGTGCTCATCATCATGCAGCCGCGCCGGCACGGCTTCGGCGGGCGGCGCATGACCGCCAATCCGGTCCTCTGCGTCGGCAACGACTGCTACGTCAGCAACGGCGCCGCGGTCCCCGCCAGCGTCTTGCGGCGCGCCAAGGCGCTCGGCCCGGGCAACACGCTCGGCCGCAACGCCGGGTCCTGCCGCAACCAGACCACCTGTGTGTTCCGCGGCATCACCCTGTCGGGCCCGATGACCACCATTCAGCCGGTGGACATGGGCTTCCTGCGTCATGACCGGCGCGAGACGCGCACCATCGAGGCAGACCGGTCATGCGATGCCAGCGGCGGGCAGCTCGCCTGCGCCGCGGCCGTCGTCTCGACGGGCTATCGCGCCTGGATCATTCCGGAAGCGATCGCCGACAGGGCCGGAACCCTGGCGCTGGAACGTGCGCTCGACGACGGCCTGCCGGCCGCCCGCTCCGCCTCATACGGCGGATGGGGCTCGACCGTTCACGCCTTGCCGACGAGGTAGCCGATCTCACCGTTCGAGGCCTGTCGCTTGCCTTCGAGGAAGTCGTAGACCTCGCGCGCATGCAGCGGCCGCCCGGTCCGGTCGATGCTCCGCCGCTCCAGCGCCTGCAACTCGGCGAGCAGCGGCTCTGCCGTCCGATGCAGCATGGCCACCGCCTGGATGGTCGAGCGGCGCATGTTGGGTGGCACCTTCGGCACAACATCGGCGATGAGATTTTTGGCGCGCGTGGAAAGTTTTCCCGATAGCGCGCCGAGATAGCCGATCAGCTTGATCGGCAGATCCTCGCGGAAGCGATAGCCGTGCTGTTCCATCCATAGGAACAGGCGGTCCATCAGCAGATCCTGCAGGCGCAGTCGCGAGGTGACGCGGTAGTCCTGCCATTCGGCGACGAGGTCGAAATCCGGCTCGAGCTCGATGTCGGCCGGGGCGAACGTCTCCCTGGCGGTGACGCCGATGCGATCGACGAAGTCGCGATTCTTCATGTCAAAGCGCGTCGAGAACGTCGGCAGCACCACCTTCTTGTCGCTTGCCAGGGCAAACGCTTTGCGCACCAGCTTGGAGCAGAACAGCTCCCTGTCGCCGGCAAGCTCCATGGTGAAGTCGTACCAAATGTGCTTGCCGCCCTTCTCGCCCGAGCGGCGCACCACGTCGTGGATGAGCGCGGCGGCCCGCGCCGCGAGCTGCTTGTCGCGGTGGCGGAACAGGACGCAGCGCCCGAGGCCGTGCGTCAGCGTGTAGGACAGCGGGTTGATCACCGAACCTTCCTCGATCAGCGCTTCGACCACCCAGTGCTTGCCGGCGTCGTCGGTATGCACGATGGCGAGGTGGCTGAACTGGCTGTCGACGTCGCCGATGCGGGCGATGGCGGCGCTGTTGTGATGCATGCCGCGCATCAGCAGCAGGTCACCCGAGCGGAAGTCGAGATCTTGGCCGGTGTCGAAAGCAGGATTGAGCAGCGTGTTCATGTGCCGGCCGCTGAAGCCGCGCAGCGTCGTCTCGCCGGGGCCGAGCTGCGCGTAGCGGATGTTGATCTCGCCCAGCATGTCGGTGGCGTAGCGCGCGATGCGCAGCGCGTTGCGCAGCGCCCGCTGGCCGGCAAGCGTCAGGAAGCCGCGCGCATGCCAATCGGCCACCTGCTCGCGCAACCGCAGGCGCATGGCGAATACGGTGCGCGCAATGTCGGGGGCCGAGGCCACCAGCGACTGCACGTCGTAGCGCTCGAAGTTGATGTTGAAGGTCGCGTCGTAGAGCTCGGTGAGATTGGCCGCCAGCTCCTTCGCCGTGGTCGCCGGCCGCGCCGCGATCTGCTCGACGGCCGCAAGGTCATCCTGCAGCCGCCGGCGGGGCGTGGTATGCAGCATCCGGTCCCTCCCCTAATCGTCTTTGGACCTCCTTAGCATGCCCGGGGATCGCGACGGATGCATGATGGCAACATCGTGAAAGTCTAAGAGCTGGCGCCGACGAGCTTGACGGAGCTCGCCTGCGGGCCCATCGGCCCCTCGTTCGATGCGCGCGTCACGTGAACGAGCGCGCCGACCTTGATGTGCGCGAAGGACCCGTTGCCCACGACATCGCTGGAGAAATAGAGATCGGGGGAATCCTTCACCTCGATGAAGCCGTAGTTCTGCTCCGGGAAGATCCGCACGACGATCCCCGTATCGCCGGACGAGCCGTGCTGCTTCACCTCGCCCTTGCGGATGGCGGAGATCTGCTCGAGCTGGCGCTCGGCCGCCTCGAATACGCGGTTAACGATGGCGGAGCGGTCACCCTTCATCTCGCGGCGATCCTGCTCGCCCTTGGCGATGACCGTGTTGCGCCCGGGGATATCGATTTCAACGGCGATGCCGAGCGGCAGCTTGCCGCTTTCGGGGCTGCGGTGCGGCACCTCGACGACGACGCGCGCCCCGGTGATGTGCGGGTGAAAGCGCTGCAGCCGCTCCACCCGTTCGCGGATCAGTGTCTCCAGAGATGCCGAGCTTTCCACGTTCTTGAAAGCAATCTGCAGGGGTCTTTTCATCGTTCTCTCCGTTTCGCGACGTCACGTAAGCGGTCGAATTGCTGATCGAGATTAGGCCGCCGCTCGTGGCGAACCTTTGACACGCGTCATCGGCAACTGGACGGGAAGCTATTGAATTTTGGCTGATCTCCATTGCTTGGGAGCCCTACGGGCCAACGCCTCAGACTGCGAGAGGTTCACGCGCGCCTGGGCGCGCGCAGCACCGGTCGCTAGTCGGGATGGATGGGGCTGATGTTGTTGTTGAGTTGATCGGTATTGACGCCGACATCGGCGGGATCGAACGTCGTCGGATCGTTCTCGATACCGGGCTCGGGCGGCTTGGCGTTGGGATCTGCCCAGCGCGGGCGGTAGCCCTGATCGTTTTCGGCCGGCTCCGCTGCCGGCTTTTCGACCTCGATGCTGTTGTCTTTGTTGACCGGCGTCCCTGCGGCGGCGGGAAGTGCGAACACGGTCGTCAGGCAGGCGACGAAGAAGAGGAAAGTGCCCGCTTTCTGCATGGGGGGCTCACTTCTGTAAAAAGTCGATCCCCAGCTTTCCACGGACCGGCGCGGCTGTCGATGCTTCATTCGCGCGGGGGTAAGCGGTCCGTTGCGAGCTCATCGATTTTGGTGAAAAGCATCGACAAGTCCTGCGGTCTCGACAAACGATGTTCGCCATCAGGTATTTCGATCATTTCCGCCCAGCCGCCTTGTAACAGGCCGAACAGCGCCCGCGTGTGGCCGATGGGGACGGAGGTGTCGAGCCGCCCCTGCAGGATGATCACCGGCCGCCCTGGATCGAAGGGCTTCTTGGCCAAGAGGTGGCTGCGACCCTCCTCGATGAGCGCGCGCGTGATGGCGTACGGCTCGCCGTATTCGGAGGGCTGACGGAAGACGCCCGTGTCCTGCAGCTCGCGGCGCGCCTTCAGGTTGAACTGCTTCCACATCAGCTCTTCGGTCATGTCCCAGGCAGGCGCGATGAGCGCGAGACCGGCAATGCGCGCCGCCTCGTCCGGCGCCACGGTCATCAGCCGGCGCAGCAACAGGAGAGCGATGTAGCCGCCCATGCTGGAGCCGACGATGATCTGCCTGCCGCGCGTGAGCCGGCGAAATACGGCCTCGGCTTCCTCCAGCCAGGCGCCTATGGTGCCGTCTTCGAGATTGCCGCTTGATATGCCGTGCCCGGAGTAATCGAAGCGCGTGCAGCCGTAGCCCCTCTCGCGTGCAAACGCGGCGATTTCGGTCGCCTTGGTGCTCGCCATGTCGGATTTGTAGCCCGGCAACCACAGCAACCCGGTACCGTCCTCCGCGGCGCGCTCGGCACGGTATGCGATGCGCCGGGCAGGGACGACTTCGCCCGGCCCGACGTCGAGGAATTGCGGTTCGCTCTCACTCAATCTAAACAACCCTTTCGCCGCCGGAGGATAGCGCGTGGCCGAAAAGCGCCCGACCATACTGCAGATCATCCCCGAGCTCGATACCGGCGGGGCGGAGCTATCCACCATAGAGATTGCCGATGCGATAACGTCCGCCGGCGGTCGCGCCATTGTGCTGACCGAGGGCGGACGATTGGTGCAACGCCTGCGTGACACCGGCGCCGACGTGCAATTTTTCCCGGCCGCGGCGAAAAGTCCCTTCCGCCTGTTGTGGAACGCCCATCGCATTGCCAACGTCATTCGCCGCGACGGGGTCGACCTCGTGCACGCCCGCAGCCGGGCGCCCGCCTGGAGCGCGCTCATCGCGGCGCGCCGCACCGGCGTGCCATTCGTCACCACCTACCATGGCGCCTACTCGGAGAAGTCGGACGCCAAGCGGCTGTATAACAGCGTCATGGCGCGCGGCGACGCGGTGATCGCCAACTCCCACTACACGTCCGACCTCATCCGCATGCGCTATGGCACGCCACGCAACAAGGTGCATGTCATCTATCGGGGCGTCGACGGCCGCCTGTTCGATCCGGTCAACGTCGCGCCCGAGCGCGTCGCCGCCGTGCGCCGCCGCTGGGGCATCGACGACAAGAAGCGGGTCATCCTGCACGCCGCACGCCTGACGCCGTGGAAGGGTCAGAAGGTCGTCATCGAAGCCGCCGCGCTGCTGGCGCAACAGCGCGCGCTCGACGATACGGTTTTCATCCTTGCCGGCGACGCGCAGCGGCGCAGCGCCTACAGGGCGGCGCTGGCGGCGCAGATCCACGCTGCCGGACTCGATGAGCGCGTGCGCATCGTCGGCCACGAGGACGACATGGCCGCCGCCTTCCGCGCCGCGCACGTCGCCGTCGTCGCCTCGGTCGAGCCTGAAGCCTTCGGGCGCGCCGCGACGGAAGCGCAGGTGATGGCGACGCCGGTGATCGCCACCGACATCGGCGCGCCGCCGGAAACCGTGCGCGGGCGCCCCGGCGTCCCGGCGCATCGCGCCACCGGCTGGCTGGTGCCGCCGACCGACCCGGTCCGCCTCGCCGAAGCGCTGTCAGAGGCGCTGGCCATGCCGCCCGACGAGCACGCCCGCATGGGCGCGCGCGCGCGCGAACACGTGCTCAATGCATTCTCGCTGACGCAGATGAAGCAGCAGACCCTGCAGATCTACGACCGGCTGCTCGGCAGCAAGCTCGCCGACCCGAACTGGGCGGGCGCTAGCGCGTCTTCTTGATCGACTTAACTTTGCCGGAGCGGCCGTTCTTCGCCGCGATCCGATCGTTGCGTCCGTCGATCATCGCCTGCTCGACCACGATCTCGGCGTAGCGCGGCAGCGCGAACGAGGCATTGTGCACGGCCGGCGTCCAATACTTCGTCTCGATGCCGCGCCGCTCCTGGCGCTTGGCCAGCTTCTTCTCGGCGATGTCGATATGCTCGTCCTCGTCCGATGCCCAGTTGAGCGCGAACGGACCGCCGAAGTAGCAGGGCTGCGTGCAGAAGTACGGCGCCACGCGGTCAAATAGCCCGGCGAAGGCGCGCGTCGTGTCGCGCAGGTGATCGGGGAAGAGGAACGGCAGGCCGTTCTGGGTGACGAGGATGCCACCCTCCTTCAAGGCGTGCTTGCAGGAGGCGAAGAACTCCGGCGTGTGCAGCACAGCCGAGGGCCCGATGGGTTCGGAGCTATCGACGATGATGGCGTCGAAGCGCTCATCCGTCTCGGCGACGAACTTGCGGCCGTCGGCGATGACGACCACCGTGCGCTCATCGTCGAATGTGTTGCCGGGGATTTCTGGATAGTATTTGAGGGCGGTGTCGATCACCTCGCGGTCGATCTCGCACAGCATCGCCTTCTCGACGGTCGGATGCTTCAAGACTTCGCGCATGACGCCGCCGTCACCGCCGCCGACGACCAGCACGCGCTTGGGCTTATCGAGGGCGATGAGCGGCACGTGCGCCATCATCTCGTGGTAGATGTACTCGTCCGAGGTGGTGAGCTGACACACGCCGTCGAGCATCAGCACCGTGCCCCACGTCTTGTTCTTGAAGATGACAAGGTGCTGGTGGTCCGTCTTCACCTCGTGCAGCACCTCATCGGCCTGCAAGCGCACGCGCCAGTGGGGGTGAAACGTCTCTTCGACCCAGCGATCCATGTGTCTCCTCCGCGTAGCCGGCGCCAGAGGCGGGCCCCGGCGCCGAGGGCATAGCACGGGGGCGGGAAATTTCTACCGTCGATTGGCGGCGATTATTGCGGATCGCGCGCGGCGTTGGAACGCAGGTGGGAAAGCGTCGCCTCGGTCGGCCAGCAGTCGATCTTGAGGCCCACGGCCTTCTGGTAGGTGCCGACTTGGCGGCGCGTGTTGGAGCCGATCTTGCCGTCGATCTTGTCCATCGGATAGCCGAGCTTCTGCAAACGCTCCTGAATCTCCTTCACCTGCGCGGTGCGCGGCTGCGCCACCTGCGCCGCCGGCACGTGGAAGCCGCCGGCGCCGGCTATGCGGTCGGCCAGGTCGCCGACGAACAGCGCGTAGAGATCGGATGTGTTGTAGAGGCGGATGACCTTGAAGTTCTCGGTGGCAAGGAAGCCCGGACCGTAGGCACCCGACGGCATCATCAGATAAGCGCGGATGTCCGCCTCCTCGGGGCGGAACGGCGTACCGCCGGTGCGCTCGAAGCCGAGCTCTTGCCACTCACCGATCGTGCGCTCGCCGGGCGGGCCCTCCAGCGAGCAATCGCCGCCCTTCGGCATGTGCACCTCGTAGCCCCAGCGCAGGCCCCGCACCCAGCCCTTGTTGGCGAGTTGACGCGCGGCCGACCCCAGCGCGTCGGGGACGGAATCGAAGATGTCGGCCTTGCCATCGCCGTCGCCGTCTTCCAGGTGCTTGAAATACTCGGTCGGCATGAACTGGGTCAGGCCCACCGCGCCGGCCCACGAGGCACGCATCTTGGCGCGCGGCACGCCCGCCTGCAGCATCTTGAGGGCGGCGAGGATCTCGAGGCGGAACTCGTCCTTGCGGCGGCCGGTGAACGCCTGCGTCGCCAGCACGCGGATCGCGTCATGCGGCAGCTTGTGGCTGCCATAGGCGGTCTCACGGCCCCAGATGGCGACCATGATGTAGCGGTCGACGCCGGTGTTCTTCTCGATGTTGAGGATGTCCTTCTCGTGCTCCTTGAGAAACTTGCGTCCCTGCACGGCAAGCGAAGCGAGATACTTGGGATTGAGGTATTCGAGCGCCGACTTGGTGAACTCGGCCTGCCCGGCGCTGTCGTCGCGCTTGCGGCCGGGGATGATGAGGTCGGGCAAGGAATAGTCCGGGGTCAGCCCGCGGAAGGCGGCGTCGAAGGTGGCGCGCGAGACACCCTGCGCTTCCGCCTCCGGCCACAGGCCCTCGAGGAAGTCGCGGAACGGATCGGCGGCGACGACCGGCGCCACCACGGCCATCAGCAGGGCGACGGCAACGCCCGCCAGAGCTGCGGCGCGCGAACCGATACTAGGGCTCCGCGTTGCCATGCTGCCAATCCTCACTCGGACCTCCTCACAACGCTGGGCGCGCGGCGCACGCGACATCGCACAGCGCCCTCGTCATCCCAATTTCCCGGCAAATTTGCGGCCCGTATGTCAAACGGGGCTTAACTGGCGTGCTTGAACTGCTGCAAATGCGCTTCCCAAGCCAGCGCCTGCATTGTGATGGTCTCGAGGTTGTCGTGCTCGGGACGCCAGCCGAGGCGCACGCGGATCTTGTCCGAGGCGGCGACGATGGCCGCCGGGTCGCCAGGCCGGCGCGGCGACAGCCGCACCTCGAAGTCGGCGCCCGAAGTGCGCTTCACGGCGTCGATCACCTGCAGCACCGAGAAGCCCCTGGAGTAGCCGCAGTTGAACACCTCCGATTCGCCGCCATCGCGCAGGTAGCGAAGCGCCGCCATATGCGCGCGCACGAGGTCGGTGACGTGAATGTAGTCGCGGATGCAGGTGCCGTCCGGCGTTTCATAGTCGGTGCCGAACACCTCCATGTACGGCCGCTTGCCCAGCGCCGTCTCGCAGGCGACCTTGATGAGGTGGGTGGCGTTCGGCGTCGACTGCCCGGAACGCCCCCGCGGATCGGCGCCGGCGACGTTGAAGTAGCGCAGGGCGACGTAGCGGAAATTGTGAGCCCGCGCCGTATCGGCGAGCATGATCTCGGTCATCAGTTTCGACGAGCCGTATGGAGACATGGGCGCCAGCGCGGCATCCTCGCGCACGGGAATTTCCTTCGGCATGCCGTAAACTGCCGCGGTCGAGGAGAAGATGAAGTTCACGATGCCCATCTCGACCGCCACCTCCATGAGGGCGCGCGACTTGACGGTATTGTTGTGATAGTAGCCCAGCGGATCGACGACCGACTCCGGCACCACGATCGAGCCGGCGAAATGGATGATCGACTTCACGCCGTGCTTGCGCACGATGCTGCGGACGAGCTCCTGATCGCCGACGTCGCCGACGACGAGGGTGGCGTTGGCCGGCACCGCCCAGCGAAAGCCGGTCGACAGGTTGTCGAGGACGACGACGCTCTCGCCACTATCAAGGAGCTCGAGAACCATATGGCTGCCGATGTAGCCGGCGCCGCCGGTAACGAGGATGGTCATCGCTGTTTGGTGCCCTCAGACTGCTGCGGCCGCTCGGGAAGCCACCTTACCATCGCAAGGCCTTAACTATGCATTGAATCGATTGCGACCGGCGCCCGTCGTTCTGCTTTTTTCCCGTCTCGCCATTCAAGATCCGCACCAGTTGCAGCCTCATCCGCAACCAGACCATCAGGCTCGGAGTTTCCCATGCCCGCCCCCCAGAAGCGTATCCGCAAGGCCGTGTTCCCCGTGGCGGGGCTCGGCACGCGCTTCTTGCCCGCGACCAAAGCCATCCCGAAGGAAATGCTTACCGTTGTCGATCGGCCTGTCATTCAGCACGTGGTCGACGAGGCGCGCTCAGCCGGGATCGAGCATTTTGTTTTCGTGACCGGGCGCAACAAGCCGTCGATCGAAGACCACTTCGACCGCCAGCCGGAACTCGAGAGCACCCTAACGGAGCGCGGCAAGACCAAGGAGTTGGAGGCGCTACTCGAGGACCTGCCGGCCGCCGGCGCCACGAGCTTCACGCGCCAGCAGGCGCCGCTCGGCCTCGGGCATGCGGTGTGGTGCGCGCGCGACATCGTCGGTGACGAGCCGTTCGCCCTGCTGCTGCCCGACATGCTGCACCATGGCGGCAAGGGGTGCCTCGCCGAGATGATCGAGGCCTACAACGAGCACGGCGGCAACCACATCGCCGTATCGCCGGTGCCGGAGAGCGAGACCCACCAATACGGCATCGTCGGCGTCGAGGATGCCAAGGCCAAGGTGTCGCGCATCACGCAAATGGTGGAGAAGCCCAAGCAGGGCACGGCGCCGTCGAACCTGCACATTACTGGGCGCTACATTCTGCAGCCGGAGATTTTCGCCATCCTCGCCAACCAGGAGCGCGGCGCCGGCGGGGAAATCCAGCTCACCGATGCCATGCTCGCCATGCAGAAGGCGGGCAAGCCCTACCACGCGGTGCGCTTCGACGGCACGATCTACGACACCGGCACCAAGATCGGCTTCCTGCTCGCCAATGTCGCCTACGGCCTGGAGCGGAACGACCTCGCGCCGGCATTGAAGGCCGGCATCGCCAAGCTTGTCTAGATCCAAAGGCCCTACTTCAGCATGGCAAGCTTCGCTTGCCATGCTCAGGCGCCAACGGCGCCCGGCGCGAGCGCCGGCCATCAGCTCGCATGACAGCCACCGCACGCAAAGCTTCTTGAAGCTCGTGTCAGCACCAATCAGTGCCTTAGCCGCACGCCGGCCTGCACCTCGTCGACCTCGTAGCTGCTGAACGGCTGCGAGCTGTCGAAGATGCCGTGCTGATAGCGCGTGAACAGCACCGCATAGCGATTGAGATAGTATTCGCCGCCGGCCGCCACGGTAACCTGGCTCTCGGTGATGTCGGCGCCGGTGAAGTCGCGGGTCATGAAACCGAGACCGGCGATGCCGACCAGTGATCGCGTAAAGCTGTGGCGCAGCTCGAGGCCGTAGACGCGCTCCAGCACGCCGCCGGAATCGGTTGTCGTCGTTTCAGCAACGTCGGTGGCCGCGGTGAACTGCAGCGTCGTCAGCGGCGTCGGCTGCCAGATGAGGCCGGCATCGATGAGCAGCCCGTCGGTAAGCGCCAGCTCCGGGCTATCGGGCGTCTGCCGCCCATATCCCAGACTGATGCTGCCGCGCAGATACTGGCCGATTTCGCCGAAGGAAACGCCGACCCGATAGCGCTCTCCGGTGGAGCTGCGGTTGATGCCGTCGGAGAAGGCGGCAATCTTGTATTCGCGCTGGTTAAAGGAAATGTCCGAGAAGACGAACAGGTACGGCGAGAACTCCCATTCCGGGCGCACCGCCTCATCGTAAAGCGTGAAGTTGCGGTCGGAGTTGTTCTGGATCTGCCCGGCGAACAAGTTGGTGCTGTAGCTGGTGTCGATCAGGTTGCCGCGCAACTGCACCGACAGCCGGTTGAATTGATGATTGAAGGCGCCGCGCAGACGCGTGACGTTGATGTTCGGACGCGTACCGGCCGATTGCGCGTTGATCGCCGAGCGGCTTTCCTGTGCCTCCTCATGCGCGATGAAACCCTGGAAGTCTGTGCGGCTAGTCACATCGAGGCGACCCAGACCTTCGACGAGATAGGCGCGATCGTCTTCCGTCGTGTAGCGGTCGTGGAAGCTGAGGTCGCCGCTGGCGCGAAACTCGAGAGCGTGACGGCTCCAGGTGGATGCCAACCGCGCCGCCGGGCGAACTTCTAGCGCCGTATCGCCGACCGCCACCGGCGAGGCGAACAGGTTGTTGTTGTAGTCGACGTCGGTCTCGATCGTCGTGAACAGCAGGAAACTGCCGATCCGCGTGCCGACGGGCGGGAACGGGTCGAGCGCAAAACCTTGAAACGTGCTGCCGCTGAACACCGGGTTGATTTCGCCGGCAGCGAGCAGCAGGGGATCGAATGCACCCGGGTCGCCGATGAATGCGCGCAAGTCCTCCGGCGAGCGCATGTCGGCCTCGGTGATGTCCTCTTCGCCCTCAAGCGGGGCGATGGGCTCGCTGAGGTCGATGACGCCATCCTGCGGGGCGGCCGCTTCGATGACGGGCACCGGGTCGCCATCCTGCGGAACGGCGGGGCGCTGCGGCTTCGTCTCATCCGAGCCATCGCCGCCGAGCTGGGCCTCGTCGTCCTCGTCCTGCTCCTCGCGCACCGGCTCGCGCGACTGATCCTGCTCGCCGTCGCCCGCGGGAGCCGCCGCCTGCGCCGGGGCGGATTCGCCAGGCCCGAAGCGGCCATCGTCGAAGGCGCGCCGGTCCTCCTCTTCGAGCGCCGAATCGGCGGGAAAGGACGGGCGAAGTTGCGGCCGGCGCGTGTCGGCGCCGCGTGAGGGAGGATCGAGGATCTGGGCGGCGGCAGGCACAGGCTCGCGCAGCAGCGCAACGCCGAATAAGGCGAAGCCCAGCACGAGGCAGACCATCTTGCGCTCGCCAGTCAAAGGCGCTCCCATGAAGATTACTCGTCACGCGAACGCCGTACGTACCCAGGGAACGCTAGGGCGCGTCGGTTAACGGTCTGTTTAGTTTGTCGGCCGGGCCCGGGGTTTCCCCTGCGGAAGCCGCGAAAGCTGTCGGTCCGCGCCCGCGGCGCATTGACAACATTGGACGATCGGCCCTCCCTTGATGTATCAAGGGGTACCAGTTCGCGCCGTACCGGGGGGTTAGAAGCCATGGCGGCAGCCGAAGGGCCATTGCGCAAATTCCGGCCTGTCGACAGCGGCAAAAAGCTGAGCCGCCTTCCGGTTGCATCCGCACTGCGGACGCTTGACCTTGAATGCGAGGGACTCAACCGGCTGCGCGAGGCGCTGACGGGGCCCATGAGCCGCGCGTTTGCCGACGCACTGCGCGTCCTGCGCAACGCCCGCGGCCGCGTCGTCGTCACCGGCATCGGCAAGAGCGGCCATGTCGGGCAGAAGATTGCCGCCACCTTTGCTTCCACCGGGCGTCCGGCTTTCTTCGTGCACCCGACGGAAGCCTCGCACGGCGATCTCGGCATGATCACCCCGGACGACGTGCTGTTGGCGCTGTCGTGGTCCGGCGAGACGGTCGAACTGAAACCGCTGATCACCTACTCGCGGCGCTACAACGTGCCGCTCATCGCCATAACCTCGCGCGCGGATTCCGCCCTGGGTGAGCACTCCGACATCGTGCTGGAGCTGCCGCGCTCGAAGGAAGCCTGCCCGCACGGCCTCGCCCCCACGACGTCGACGACCATGCAGCTCGCGCTCGGCGATTGCCTGGCCATGGCGCTGCTCGAAGCCAAGGGCTTCACGCCGCAGGAGTTCAAGGCGTTCCATCCCGGCGGATCGCTCGGCGCCAGCCTGAAGTACGTCGCCGATGTCATGCACAAGGGCGAGCGCATCCCCCTCGCGCGCGACACCGAGCCGATGAGCGCGGCACTCGTCATCATGACGCAGAAGAGCTTGGGTTGCCTCGGCATTGTCGACGCCAAGGGCAAGCTGGTGGGCATCGTCACCGACGGCGACTTGCGCCGTCACATGGGCGAAAACCTCATTCGCCGGCGCGCCGCCGACATCATGACGCGCGCCCCCAAGACGGTGAGGCCGGGCATGCTCGCCTCGGCGGCGCTGGAGCTGATCAACGCGTCGCGCATCACGGCGCTGTTTGTCGTCGAGCGCGGCAAGCCGGTCGGCGTCCTGCACGTGCACGACCTGCTGCGCGCCGGCATCGCCTAGCCCCTGTCTGCGGAGAGGCGTCAGGCAGGCTCGACCGTCAGCACGGTACCTTTACAGCCGGAAACGCGCACCTTGGCACCGCGCGCTGCGTCGGTGCCCTCGGCCGGCCAGACGCTGTCGGCCGCGCGCACGCTGCCCCGGCATCCGCCCTCGATGGGATCGACCACCGTCACCACCTGGCCGATGAGCTGGTCGGCGCGGCGATTGAGCTCGGGCTCGCTCGACGGCGCCCACAGCGACCACTTCTGGTCGATGACCAAGTCGATGATCAGCAGCCCCAGGCCCAGCGCCAGCCAGACCCACCCGCCGGGCAAGGATTTGAAGATCGCATACGTGCCGTAAAGGGCGGCAGCTCCGCCGGCGATCGGCAGCGCGATGCCGACCAGCGCGATGAGCCAGATGAGGGCGCTCGGCCGCCCGTCTCGATCAATTAATCGCATGCTCGACCAGCAGGCATGTGCCGTTGGTGCCGGTGATCTTCACCCGCGAACCCTGGGGAGCATCGGATCCTTGCGCGTTCCAGACGGTATCGCCGACCCGCACCTTGCCGCGCCCGTCGGCGATCGCCTCCTCGACCATGACCACGCGCCCGATGTATTGCGCGGCACGCGTGTTGAGATCGGGTTCATCGCTGGCGGCCACGTCAGGCGCGGCGTAGCGGCGCGCAAAGAAGACCGTGATGCAGGAGACGACGGCGAAGACGACGAGCTGCCACTCCCAGGACATGTCGACGGTCAGGCCGAGGGCGCCCACGAGCACAGCCGCGATTCCGAACCAGACGAAATGCACGCCCGGCACGATCGACTCGAGCGCGAACAGCGCCACCGCGACGATGAACCAGTTCCACGCCCCGAGGTTCCAGAAGAATTCCGCCAAGCCCATGTCACATCTCCACGCGCCAGCTCAGCATAGCAAGAAGCGCCGCGTCGCCGCCATTGCTATGCGCGAGGAACGCTGCCGCGCGGCGCAGGCGCAGGTTGGCCGGACGGGCCGCCGCCGAAGGCTTCGCCCGTAATCTGCGCCAGGCCAGCCAACGAGCCGATCACCGCCGAAGCCTCGAGCGGCATGAGGATGACCTTCTGGTTCGGCGCTTTGGCAAGCGATTCCAGCGCCTTTACGTAGTTGTTGGCGACGAAGTAGTTGATGGCCTGCACGTTGCCCTTGGCGATAGCGTCGGAGACGAGCTGCGTCGCCTTGGCTTCGGCTTCGGCGGAACGCTCGCGCGCCTCCGCGTCGCGGAAGGCGGCTTCTTTCCGGCCTTCGGCTTCCAACACGACGGCCAGCTTCTCGCCCTCGGCGCGCAAAATGGCCGCCTGCCGCAAGCCTTCCGATTCGAGGATCTGCGCGCGCTTCTCGCGCTCGGCCTTCATCTGCCGCGCCATGCTGTCGACGAGGTCGCGCGGCGGGTCGATGTCCTTGATCTCGATGCGCGTGACCTTGATGCCCCAGGCTTCCGTCGCCTGGTCGACGACCTGCAGCAGCCGCGCATTGATCTGATCGCGGTTGGACAGCAGCTCGTCGAGGTCCATCGAGCCCATGACCGTACGTATATTGGTCATGGTGAGGTTGACGATCGACGGCTCGAGCTGATCGACCTCGTAGGCGGCGCGCGCGGCGTTGATCACCTGAAAGAACGTCACGCCGTTGACCCGCACCATGGCGTTGTCGCGCGTGATCACATCCTGGCTGGGGATGTCGAGCACCTGCTCCTTCATATTCATGCGGTGGCCGACCCGCTCCACCACCGGGATGAGGATGTGCAGGCCCGGCTGCAGGGTGCGTGTGTAGCGGCCGAAGTTCTCGACCGTGTAGTTCTTGCCCTGCGGGACGATCTTGACCGTCGACCACAGAACAACGATGGCGAGAACGACAAGCAGCACGCCGAAGATTTCAAAGCCGCCGGAAAACGGGCTCATGACCTCAGGTTCCATTGATCTGCCCCGTGGGTATGGATGAAGCGCAGCCGCCAAGCTACGGCGCGGATGGAAAGATACAGTTAAAAAATAGTTCGGCCACAGTTACTTATGGAACAGCGCGGAGATGCGGCGCGAGCTTCGGCGCATTGCCCGGTTGGCGCTACAGCCAACCTTGCAGCTCGCGGCGCACGACCGCCTCGATCACGCGCACGCCCTCGTCGCTGTCGTTGAGCGCCGGCAGATAGGCGAACTTCTCGCCGCCGCCGCCCTCAAAATAATGGCGGTTCTCGCCGTTCAGCTCCTCGAGCGTCTCGAGGCAATCGGCCGAGAATCCGGGCGCCACCAGGGCGATCCCTTTCACGCCCTCGGCGGCGAGGCGCTTCACCGTCTCGTCGGTGTAAGGCTGCAGCCAAGGATCGTTGCCAAAGCGCGACTGGAAGGTCGTCAGCCACTTGTCCTCCGGCCAGCCGAGCGCGGCGCGCAGCAGCCGCGAAGTCTTCTGGCACTGGCAATAATACGGGTCGCCGGCTTCCAGATACGCCTGCGGCATGCCGTGGAAGGTGGCGATGATGACCTCGGGTGCAAAATCGAGCTTACCGAGGTCACGCCGCATCGAGGTAGCCAGCGCGTCGATATAGGCCGGGTCGTCGTGATAGCTCGGCGCCACGCGCACCGCCGGCTGCCAGCGCATCTGCATCAGGGTGCGGAAAGCCTGGTCGGCCGCCGTCGCCGTCGTCGCCGCCGCGTATTGCGGGTAGAGCGGCACGAGAAGAATGCGGTCGCAACCCTTGTCCATCAGCGCACGGATGCGGCTGTCGGTCGTCGGGTTGGCATAGCGCATGGCAAAGTCGACCTCGACGCGATCGGGCATGCCCAGCGCCGCGGCAAGCTTCTCGGCCTGCGCACGCGTGATCGTCTTGAGGGGGCCCTCGTCGCGCGCGTTGTTCCAGATGGTCTGGTAGTCCTTGCCTTTGCGGCCCGGGCGCACGGTGAGGATGATGAGGTTGAGGATCGGCCACCACTTCCACCGCGGCACCTCGATGACGCGCTCGTCGGAAAGGAATTCCTTCAGGTAGCGGCGCATCGACCAGTAGTCGGTACCGTCCGGTGTGCCGAGATTGAGCAGCAGCACGCCGATGCGCCCGCACCGCACTTTCGGATGATCGGCGGGCCGCCGGGCGGGATCGGGCTGGAACGTGGCGGCGGGCTTGATCTCGTTCACGATGGGCTCGGCCTTCGGCTACCGGCGGGGACGCCGCACCATAGCCATATGGCCTGTGGAAGCGAAGTCTCAAGCCTTCGCTTGGGCCTTGGCCTGCCCCTTGGCGCCGCCCTTGGGCGCCGCCGGAACCCGGCGACGGGGGGCGCTTTGGCGGCGAACACGCTTTAACGACTGGTCGGCGGTCGCCTCGTCCAGCTCATGCTCCTTCAGCGCCGCGGCCGCCTGCCAATAGGCACCAATGCTGCGCCGTAGCCGCTTGGGCGGTTCCGCGAACAGGCGTTCTCCACGCGGACGGCCCGCCTCGCGCAGCTCTGCCTGGCGTTGGCGAGCGGCCTTTTCGATCAACGCCGCATGCTCGCCGCTGAGGGCCACGGCGGCCTCCGAATGGACGAAAGCAACGAGCATGGCGAGGTCGTGGTCGTCGCCGAGAAGCTGCGACAGCGTGCGTGCCTCGCTCGCCCGGGCGCTGAGATATTCCGGCCAGGCACGCGCCAGCAGCGTCATCTGCCGCCAATGCGCCTGCGCGCCCTTGCGCCATTCGTGGAAGGCTTCGTCGGTGGGCTCGCGGTAGGCGTGCGCGAAGGCGCGGCGCGCCTTACGGTACGACCGCTCGAGGCCGGCACCGACGATGTCGAATCCGCTGCCCTCGATGTGCAACCCCGCCAGCCGGTCGTTGGCTTCGGCGAGACGATCTTGCGCCTGCTGCATGGATAGCGGCAGCCCTGCGCCGTTCACGGCAGCGATGCAGTTGCGCAATCCGCTCATAAGCCCTTTGCGAGCCATACCCGCCGCGCCCTCGAGCTTGTTGGCGGTTTCCAGCAGAACGTGCCGGTCGCGCGCGCCCGAAAGGCTGAGGCCAATATCGCGCAGTTGCGCATTTTCGCGCCGGAAGGCCTCCTCGCCGATCGCCGGACGGATGAGGCGTAGCAACGCCCGCAGGCGCTTCAGCCCCTTGCGCGTCTCGTGCACGGCGACCGCATTATCGCCCTTGTCGCCCAGCTGAGCTTGGGCGCGCGTGATCTGATCAACGGTTATGCGCCTGACGCCTTCCTCGAAAGGCTCACCAAGCTTGAAGCGAAAGGCCATGCAGGTTCCGTAATCGGCTGTACGCGACGCGACGAAAGGTACGGAGCCGTAAGGACATTTGAAGCTACCTAAGCGGCGGGCGCAAGGCCGCGCTTGCATGTCGGCTGCATCTGCTTGTCCCTCAGTCGCGCGCCTGTCGCTGCGCCTGCGCCCACGCGAGCCACAATTCGATGCGGGCTTCAGGGTGTTGCGCTGTCACAAAATCGGTGATGACAGCGACGCTGTCGGCACCGGCTGCGACAACGCCGTCAGCGCGCTCGGGCGTGATGCCACCGATGGCGACAAGCGGCAGCCGGCCGATGCGCGCTTTCCATTTGCCAATGCGTGTCAAACCTTGCGGCGCCCACCGCATGGCCTTGAGCTTTGTCGGGTAGATTGGACCCAAGGCGACATAATCGGGCTCGGCTCCGAGCGCGATCTCCAGCTCCTCCTCGCCGTGCGTGGAAACGCCAAGGCGCAAGCCGGCCCCCTTGATGGCGGCGAGGTCGGCCGCGGCGAGATCCTCCTGGCCGAGATGCACATAGTCGGCACCGGCGTCGATCGCCTCGCGCCAATAGTCGTTGACGATGAGCTGGCAGCCGTGGCGGCGCGCGGTTGCAAGGCTTGCATCGATCTGCCGGCGCACGTCACGGCTCGGGGCGTCTTTGACCCGCAGTTGCAGCGTGCGCAGGCCGAGCGGCACAAGGCGCGCGACCCAGGTTGCATCGGGCACGATCGGATAGAAAACGTCGAGACCGGGCCGCGGTGCCTCACTCATCGCCGCGCTTCAGGTCGAAGAACGGCGTGCCCGCCACCGGCGTCGACGGCTGCGCCATGTCGCGCATGCCCATCAAGCCGGCCTCGAAGGCGGTGCGGCCGGCGTCGATCGCCTGGGCAAACGCTTGCGCCATGCGCACCGGATCGTCGGCCTTGGCGACGGCGGTGTTGAGCAGCACGCCGTCAAAGCCCATCTCCATGGCCTCGGCCGCGTGCGAGGGGGCGCCGATGCCGGCATCGATGATCAGCGGCGTGCCGGGGAAATAGGCCCGCATGCTCTGCAGCGCGTACGGATTGGCGAGGCCGCGACCGGTACCGATCGGCGCCCCCCACGGCATCAGAACCTGACACCCGGCATTGAGCAGGCGCTCGGCGACCGACAGGTCCTCAGTGGTGTACGGCAGCACCTTGAAGCCGTCGGCATTGAGCACGCCGGCGGCCTCGGCGAGCCCGAACACATCGGGCTGCAGCGTGTCGTCGTTGGCGATGACTTCCAGCTTGATCCAGTCGGTGCCGAACACCTCGCGTGCCATGTGCGCCGTCGTCACCGCCTCCTTCACCGTGCGGCAGCCGGCGGTATTGGGCAATACGCGCACGCCCAGCGCGCCGACCAGCTCGAGAAACCGCTCGCCCATGCGCCCGCGTGCCTGCTCGCGGCGCAAGGACACGGTGACGATGCCGGCGCCGCAGGCCTGCACGGCGCTCGCCAGCACGTGCGGGGAAGGATATTGCGCCGTGCCGATCAGCATGCGCGAGGGCAGCGCCACGCCGTAAAGCGTCAGTTGGCTCTTGGCGTTGGCCGCAGGTTCGGGGGCGTTCATGATCTCACCCGCCGTGCCGGGCCGAGACGATCTCGATGTGGTCATCGAGGAACAGCGGCGTGGACGCCCGCCCCTTCTCGGGGACGAAGGTCCCGTTGCGTGCGGTCGCCACGCGCGCGCCGGCCTGACCGCGCTCAGCGACCAGGTCGGCAAGCGTCATCGCCGACGTCATGACGGCCTCGCCGTTGACGACAAGCGTGCGTACCTCAACTCGATTTCCAACCGGCAATTTAGCGCTCCGCAACGGGTTGGCCGCCTGCCACCATCTACTGCAATTCGTCAGGCGAACCAAATGCCGGGGCTACCCGGCGACGAGCAGCTCCGACGTGCGCCCGCTCTCAATATAGTCGGCCACCGCCCGTGCCAGTACCGGCGCCAGCAGAAAACCGTGCCGGTAGGCACCGTTTACGAAGATGTGCCGGCCGCCGTCGCGGACGATGGCGCGCGGAACGTTGTCGGGAAAGGCCGGACGCACGCCGCTTCCGAGGTCGACAACCTCCGCCTCGGCGAAGGCGGGGTGCACGGCATAGGCCCCGCCCAGCAGCTCCAGCGCCGAGCGGACGCTCACCGGGCCGGAGCTCTCGCTTTCGAGCAGCGTCGCCCCGATCATGTAGAGGCCGTCGTCCCACGGCACGACATACAGCGGCAGGCGCGGATGCAGGAGCTGCACCGGGCGCTGCAGGGAAACCTCGCCGGTGCGGATCAGGGCGCGCTCGCCGCGCACGCCGCGCAGGTCCGGAAGCGCATCGCGTGCTGCCAGGCCCCGGCAGTCGATGACGGTATCTCCGTCGGCCGGCGCGGCGCCTTCGCCGAAAATGAGCTCGACCCCCGCTTGCTGCACTTCGGCCAGCATGAAGGCGAGCGCCGCCGGCGCTGGCATGTGCGCCTCGTGCGGGAAGAACAGTGCCGAGGTGAAGCGTCCCGCCAGATCGGGCTCGAGCGCACCGAGCTCCGCCGCGTCGACCAGGCGATGGCCCTGCGTGCGGCGGGCAAATCGTTCGAGCTCGCCGCGGTCGCGCGCCCCCGCCACGACGATGCTGCCGTTGGACTTCACCGCCGGATAGGCATTGCGCCACAGCGCCACGCCCTCGCGCCCGAGTTGGCGCAGCATCGCCGGCGCCGTCTCCGCCTCCCGCTCCGGCGCCAGCATGACGCCGCCATAAAAGCTCGCCGCATGCTCGAACGGCGTGGCGCTGACTTCGGTCAGGCGCACACGATGACCGGCGCGCGCCAGTGTCAGAGCCTGCCAGAGGCCGAGGATTCCGGCGCCGAGCACCGTGATGGAGCGCGTGTGGGCGGGCATGCTGCTTGTCTATCGGATGGGCGGACGCCCACCGTTCGCACGTTGCGTCGGCTGGCTCAATCCCCACGCTCTAGTCGCCGAGCGCCGCGCCCTCGCGGCGTGCGTCGGCGGCGCCTTCGAGATGTCCGGAGCGCCGCGTGACGATATGGATGCCGGAGTTCATCAGCGACGGCACGACGCGATGGCCGAGCGGGCGCAGCGTGAAGGCGAGCGGCACCACCTGCCAGTCGAGCTCGATCTCGAAACCGCTGCCTTGGCTGCCGAAGTTGATGAGGTCGGCGGCCTGCTGCGCGTCAAGCCCCCAATCGAGCAGCCCGATCAGGGTCTTGACGACATAGAGGATGATGCGGCTGCCGCCCGGCGAGCCGAGCACGGCCTCGACGTTGCGCTTGTCGTCGAAGGCGATGGTCGGCGCCATGGAGCTGCGTGGCCGCTTGCCGGGCGCCACCGCGTTGGCGACGGGTTGGCCCGCCGCATCCACCGGCACGAAGGAAAAATCCGTCAGCTCGTTGTTGAGCAGGAAGCCGGCCGCCCAATTGTGCGAGCCGAAGCCGCCCTCGATGGTGGTGGTCATCGATACGGCATTGCCGTCGCCGTCGATGATCGAGATGTGACTGGTGCCGGTGCGCTCCACCGTCGCATCGACCCCGAACGATTGCCGCTTGAGCCCGGGCGGCTCGCCGGCCTTGGGCTTGTCAACGGCACGCAGCGGATCGATCAGCGCGCGGCGTTGTCCGATATACGCCTCATCGAGCAAGCCGTCAGGGATGGCGACGAAATCGGGATCGGCGATATACTTGTTGCGGTCGGCATAGGCGAGCTTCTGCGCTTCCGTGATGCGGTGCAGGGCGCCGGCACCCAGCGCCGCATCGGCACCTTTGCCAAGATCGAACGGCTCGATGAGCTTCAGCGTCTGGGCGACGGTCGGGCCTCCCGACGAAGGCGCCCCGACGCCGCACACTTCATGACCACGATATGTGACGCACAGCGGCGCGCGTTCCTTCACCGTGTAGCTCTTGAGATCATCGAGCGTCATGCCGCCGGGCGCGATCGGCGCCGCTGCCACCGCATCGACGATCGCCTGCGCGATCGGACCCTCGTAGAATGCATTAGCACCGCCCGCCGCAATGGCGCGCAGCGTGGCGGCGAACTCGGGGTTCTTCAGCAGATGCCCCATGGGCAGGGCGCTGCCGCTTTGGGTGAAGAAGTAGCGCCGCGCCGCCGGCACGAAGCTCGCGGGACCGTCGAGGCGCAGGAGAAAATGCAGCCGCGGCGATATCTCGAAGCCATGCTCGGCGGCGCGGATGGCCGGCTCGAACAGCTTGGCCCACGGCAGCTTGCCGTACCGCTTGTGTACGTCCTCGAGCAAGCGGACGAGACCGGGCACGCCGATGCTCAGGCCTGACAACACCGCGTCGTTGAACGGCATCGGCTTGCCGTTGACGAGAAAGCGGTCCGGACGCGCCGACGCCGGCGCCGTCTCGCGGCCGTCGAAGACCTTCAGCTCGCTCTTTCCTTTGTCCCAATAGAGAATGAACGCGCCGCCGCCGATGCCGCTCGACTGCGGCTCGACAAGGTTGAGCACGAGCTGGGTGGCAATCGCCGCATCGATGGCGGAGCCGCCGGCGCGCAGCATCTGGCGCCCCGCCTCGGCGGCGACCGCATTGGCCGCCGACACCATATGGCGCTTGGCGATTTGCAGCCCGTGCGTCTGCGATCCCGTCGACGCCTCGGGCTGGCTGCGCGGATCGAGCAGTTGCGCAGACGCGGGCATGGCCGCCAGCACGGTCAGCAGCAGGGCGACTGCAGCGGCGCATGTGGAACGGCGAATTGGGGGTGAAAGCATGGAGGCCCGTTCGGTGTGTCGCTTCTTTATCAACTTCATGCACTGTGCTGTCGAGGACAGAACCGTGAGGATCGCATGCTTGCCGCACCACGCTTTTTGATGGCCGCCGCACTCGCCATTGCCGTAATCGGCGCCCTGATCGCGAGCCCGCAGCGGGGCCACAGCCGCGATCAGGTGCTGTCGCTGCTCAACACGCGGCAGACGATCCTTGGCCAGCCCGTCGTCTATCCGACGGAGAGCCCAGCCAAAGTCGCCGCCGCCGTCATTATCATGCAACCGGGCGAGGAGACGGGGTGGCACCAGCATGACGTGCCGATGTTTGGCTACATCCTCGAAGGCGAGGTGACGGTCGACTACGGCGCCAAGGGGACGCACGTCTACCGCCAGGGCGACGCCCTGGTCGAGGCCATCGACGTGCCGCACAACGGCCGCAACACCGGCAAGGGCGAAGCGCGCATCCTGTCGGTGTTCATGGGCGCCGAGGGCGTGCCCGATACCGAGATGCTGCCGCAGCATCCGCCTCAGTGAAAATCGCGCGACTTGGGGATGATGCGCGCGTTGCGCGGATGCCCCGCCCAGCGCGGGTGCCCGTTGTGCAAGCCTGACTGCTCCGCCCGGATGTCGGGATGGCGCACGTGGTCGCCCTTGGCGATCGGCGTTTTCATGTCGCTGGCCTCTTGCGATAGAAGTTGCAGCCAGTCGCTGCGGTCCTCCAGCTTGGCGGAGACGACGTGGATGATGTCCTCGTGCCGCTGGATGCGGCCGTGGATGACGATCAGGCGCGCGCCCATCACCACCTTGCGGAAGCGCTCCAGCG
>CAZOOS010000026.1:17788-23567 GCA_964581475.1 uncultured Hyphomicrobium sp. | reverse complement strand
TGGCGCTCCCGTGCTGGCAGAGGCGGGTGCGTGATACCCCGCCGCGAGGCGACGCTACGGGGGGCGGCGCGCCGCCAAAGGCGCCCTCCGTCGGCGGCGCGACATCGGCGGGCGGCGCTGCGCCATCGGCCGCTGGAATTTCCATCGGCGCCGACTCGGGAGCGCCCGGCTTCATTTCCTCGATGTCTGCGCTCGGCGGCGGCGCAGCCTCGGGCGCGGTGTCCGCACCCGGAGGAGCGGCGCTGGACGAGCCGCCAGCGCCGGACGGGTCGGACGGGCGCGCCATGCGGCGCGCGCTGAAGCGCGGCAGCGGCGTGAGCGAGGGCTCGTCCTTCTTTGCCGTCGCCTGCTCCTGCTCGGCCGCTTGGCGGCGCGCTGCCTCTGCCTGCGCCGCGGCTTGGCGCTCGGCCTCCGCCTTGGCGGCTTCCGCTCGCCGCTGCTCCTGCGCTCTCGCTTCAGCGGCCTTATGCTCGGCATCTGCCTGCTCGCCACCATTCTTGGCTACTGCGCCGCCGCCGCTCTTCTCGTCGAGAACCGTGCGCTGGCCACGCAAAGCTTGCGCCTCCGGGGCGCGGCCCATCTTGTCGTAGGCGACGGCGAGACGCTCGCGCGAGGCGGCGACACCCGGCTGTCGCGGTGTCTTCTCGCGGATGGCGAGTGCGCGCTTCAGCAGCGGCTCGGCCTCGGGGTACTTGTTCTGCGCTTCATAGAGCCCGGCGAGCGTGTCGAGTGCGTTGGCCACCTCCGCACTGTCGGCGCCCTTCTTTTCCGCCAATGCCAGCGCCTTCTGCGCCAGCGGCACCGCCTCGGCGTACTTACCGGCAGCCTTCAACAGCGCAATCTGCCGATTGAGCAGGGTGATCTCCGTCGGCTTGCCCCGCCGCTGCGCCTTCCTGCGCGCGGCATCCTCGGCTTCACCGTAACTCTGCCATGGGGGCCAGCGCTCCTGGGCGCCGGCGACATCGCGCAGGAGAACGGAAAACAGCGCGAGAACTAGAAAAACGCCAATGGTTGCAAGCGGCTGACGGGAAAACACGGCGGTCATTCCTTCGAATCGAAGCGGCAATCGATGCCGCGATACTCCGGGGCTGTGGCCCCCCTAGGGCACCGTATAGCGCCAGAAGTCGCCCTTCGGCGACGACGTGCGCTTGAGTGCCTGCAGACGCTCGTCGGGCGGACGCAGGCCGCTCAAAATGAGCTTACCGATGTCCTGCAACAAATCGTTGTTCTCCGCGTAACCCGAATGATTGAGGGCGAAACTGTCGGTGCTGGCCGCCGTAACGTCGATGGTCTCGATGCCCGGCACGATCAGCGGCCCCGCCGCCGGCACGTCGCCGGCCCGCGGGTTGCGCCAGAAGTTGCGCGAGACGATCAGCGCCCGGTCATTGGAAGCGGCGTATAGTGTCACCCCCTTGGCGATGCCTTCGATGCGCTGCGCCACGTTGGCGAAGTTGTCGGCGTCGACATCAGGGGCGGCGAGGATAACCTCGTTGATGGCCACCGCCTCGGGGCCGACCGAGCGCATGTCCTTCAGCACCTCGAGCAACGGCTGATTGCCCATCGAGTGCGCGATGATGCTGACCGACTTGGCACCGGTCTGCTTGACGACCAGCTCGAGGAACTGTCGCAGGTAGGGCTCCGACGCCTGCGCGCTCTCGCGGTCGTAGGTATAGCTCGCCACGGCGCCTCCCGACGGCCAGCTATAGAGGAAAGCCGTGCCGTCGAACTTCAGGTCGTAGGCGATCTGCGCTGTGCGGTAGACCGCATGATCGAACGATGTGTTGTAGCCGTGCACGAAGACGATCGCGTGGTCCTTGTAGTGGATCGACGCGGCGATGCGCTCGCGCGCTAAGCGCAGGAACTCCGCCTCGGGGAGCTTCTTGATCTCCTGCATGGTGAAGTGCTTGTCGGGATCCTCGGCTTCCTCGTAGATGGTCACGTCGAAGTAGGGGATCTTCACCACCCACGGCCGCTCGATGTTGGGCACCTCATGGCTCTTCGGCACCGTGACCATGGCGCGTCCGAGCTCGAGGCGTCGGCCGCGTTCCGAGTTGAATTGCAGACGCTTGGGGTCTGCCTGCTCTTGCCGATCGGTGCCGAAGAACACCGGCACCACATCCCAGGCCGTGTCCTCGGCGGATTTCGCGGCAGCCGGCGGTGGCGCCGCCCCGCCGGCCGGATCGCCGCTGCGGGCGGCAGAGCCGGCCGCATCTTCGAGCCGGTCCGATGGGCGCATGCGCGCCTGACCGCGCACCTCGCGCTCGGCCTCGCGCAGCAATTCGTCCTGCAGCGGAGAAGAGACCTGCGGGGCGCGGTCGGGGGCGCCGCGCATGGCCGGGCTCAGCAGCAGCATGCCGGCGACGGGCACGGCGATCAGCAGGAGGAGGCCGCCGCGCACGAGCAGCCGAACGCCGAGGGAGCGGCCGGACGTGAGGCGCCAGCCCAGGCCATAGAGTATCAGTGCGACCAGAACCCCGAGCGCGGCAATCGACAGGCCGGAAAGCGCGAACATCGCCATCCCCTCCCCTCGCCCCCTTTATGCTTGCGCGCCACATTATGAACCCCCGAGACCGGCGGCAAGGCACCGGGCCGCGCGGAGGCGGCCGCATGACGCGCTTGCCGAGCGCTTTTCCATCATTATCAACAGTGTTGCCGATTCGAGGAGCACCCGATGCCAACCATCGCCGCCGCAGGCCCGTCGCTGGACGCCTATATCGACGGCGTGCGTTCAGGCGACCGGGCCATGTTGGCGCGAGCCATCACGCTCGTCGAAAGCACCAGGACCGAGCATCAGGCGACGGCGCAGAAGCTGCTGCAGGCGTTGCTGCCGGCGACGGGAGGGGCGTTGCGGCTCGGCGTCACCGGCGTGCCCGGCGTCGGCAAGTCGACCACCATCGACGAGTTCGGCATGAACCTCGTCGGCGCCGGCCACCGCGTCGCCGTGCTGGCCGTCGATCCGACCTCAAAGCGCACCGGCGGATCCATCCTCGGCGACAAGACGCGCATGAACCGGCTGGCACAGGAGCCGGCCGCCTTCATTCGTCCGTCGCCGACGTCCGGTACGCTGGGCGGCGTCACGCGCAAGACGCGCGAGACGATGGCGCTGTGCGAGGCGGCCGGTTTCGACGTGATCATCGTCGAGACAGTCGGCGTCGGCCAATCGGAGATCGCCGTCGCCGACATGGTCGACTTCTTCCTCGTGTTGCTGCTTGCCGGCGGCGGCGACGATTTGCAGGGCATCAAGAAGGGCATCATCGAGATCGCCGACATGATTGCCATCAACAAGGCCGACGGCGACAACGTCACGCGCGCCGAGCGGGCTGCCGCGGAATACCGCGCGGCGCTGCAAATCTTGCATCCGCCGTCATCGTGGTCGCCGCCGGTCATCACCATTTCGGGCCGCGAGAACAAGGGCCTCGATGTGCTGTGGGAAAAGATCTTGGCCCATCGCGCCGCTCTCACCGCTTCCGGCGAGTTCGACGAGCGGCGCCAAACGCAGGCCGTCGCCTGGATGCGCGATATGTTGAACGACCGCATCATGGCGAGCGTTCAGTCGAACCCGCGCGTCGCAGCCCGGCTGCCCAGCCTCGAGATCGAGGTGCGTGATGGCCGGCTGTTGCCGACGCTGGCCGTCGACGAGATAATGGCGCTCGCCGGCATCCGTTCCTGACGGCACCCAGCGAGGATCGATTGGCATCACCGCGCCCAGGGATACTGCTCACCGGCTTCGGCGCCTTCCCCGGCGTCGACAGCAACGCCACTGCCGAGCTGATCCCTGAGCTTGCCGCCGCGGCTCGTACCCGCTTTCCCGAGCACGAGGTGATCGGCGAGGTGCTGCCCGTCGAGTGGAACCAGGCACCGCAAGCACTGAAGCTCCTGCTCGGCCGTGCCAAGGCGGTGCTCGCGTTGCATTTCGGCGTAGCGCCGGAGGTGACGGGCTTTCAGATCGAGTTGGTCGGCCGCAACGTACGCGGGCCACGGCAGGACGCCACCGGCCAGCTCCCCGCCTGTGAAACGGTCGTTGCCACCGGGCCCGCCATACTGGCTTCAACGTTGCCAGCCGAGCGCATCGTGGCGCGACTGACACGCGGCGGCTTCCCGTGTTGCACATCGAACAACGCCGGCAACTACCTCTGCAACGCACTCATGTACCACTCGCTCACCGCCGCCCGCGCGCGGCCGGCACCGTTCCTGTCGGGCTTCATCCACGTGCCCGCCGGCCTCCCCGGCAAAAATCGCCCCACGGGGTGCGCCCCGCCGGACGCAAAATGCGCCCTCACGTGGAGCGCGGCGGTCGCCGGCAGCGTGGAAATCATCGCTGCCTGCCTCGAAGGCGGCGCTCTGTTGTAGTGGCATAAAGCTCCGTTAACCGCTGCTGGCCTCAGACTTGCTTCTCCCAGGCATGCTCTTCCGAGGTCCAACGCGATGACGCTCGACCGCCGCAACGTGCTTTCCGCCGGTATTGCCGCCGGCCTCGCCGCCAGCGCGGCAACCGCCGGAGCACGATCCGCCGAGGCGCGCACGCGCACCGCTGCGCCCGGCAGCGTGAGCCTGGTACCGGGCAGCGCCACCGACCAGACGCCGGCGTTGCAGGCCGCCCTCGATGCCGCCACCGGCCGTGGTGCGCCGCTCGAGCTGCCCGCCGGCCGCTATCGCGTCGGTGGACTGCAATTGCGACCCGGCGCGCGCCTCATCGGTGCGGCCGGGGCGACGACGCTCGAGTTCACCGGCGGCGGCGCCTTCATCACCGCCGATCAAACCGACGGCATTGTGCTCGACGGCATTGTCCTCGACGGCGCTTATCAGGCGCTCGACGAGGCGCGTGCCGACGGCCTTCTTTCAATCCGCAATTCGCGCGGGGTGCGCCTGCGTCATCTGACGCTGACGCGCAGCGTCGCCAACGGCATCTCGCTTCTCGCCTGTGCCGGCAGCGTGTCCGACTGCAACGTCTCCGGAGTCGTGCAGAGCGCAATCCGCAGCGTCGACGCCATCGGCATGGAGATTGCGCACAACGACATCGCCGACTGCGGCAACAACGGCATACAGGTTTGGCGCTCGGAAGCCGGCGAGGACGGCAGCCTCGTTTCCGCCAACCGCATCGTGCGCGTGCGCGCCGATAGCGGTGGCAGCGGCCAGAACGGCAACGGCGTAAACGTCTTTCGCGCCGGCAGCGTGCTCGTCTCCGGCAACCGCATCACCGACTGCGCCTTCAGCGCCGTGCGCGGCAACGCGGCGTCCGACATACAGATCATCGGCAATTCCTGCAGCCGTCTGGGCGAGGTCGCCATCTACGCCGAGTTTGGCTTCGAAGGCGCGCTCATCGCCAACAACCTCGTCGATACGGCGGCGACCGGTATCACCGTCACCAACTTCAATGACGGCGGCCGCCTGGCGGTGGTGCAGGGCAATCTTGTACGCAATCTCTTTCGCCGCGAGCACGAGCCGATCGACAAGCGCGGCCACGGCATCACCGTCGAGGCCGACACGGCGCTATCTGGCAACGTTGTCGAGCGCGCCCCGACCGCCGGCATCGTTATCGGTTGGGGCCATTGGATGCGCGAGGTCGTCGCCACCTCGAACCTGGTGCGCGCCTCGCGTGTCGGCATCCTCGTGTCGAACGACCCCGGCGCCGGGGCGTGCCTGTTGTCCAACAACATGGTCTCCGGCGCTACCCACGGCGCCATCCGCGCCATGGACGGCAACGGCGATCCTACCGGCCCCGAGCTGACGCACGGCGACGGCGACGGCAGGCTTTCCATTGTCGGCAATCTATCGGTCT
>CAZOOS010000026.1:3960-17688 GCA_964581475.1 uncultured Hyphomicrobium sp. | reverse complement strand
CTGACGCACGGCGACGGCGACGGCAGGCTTTCCATTGTCGGCAATCTATCGGTCTAAGTCGGATTACACCTTAAGGCCGGCGAGGGCATCCTCGAACAAGGCGGAGGAGCGCACCGATCCGACCTCGAGCCCGCGCCACGTCTTGATGGCGCCGACCGGCATCAATCCGCGCGCTGCCGGGTACAGGCGCTCGACGAGCGAGATGGCCGCACCCGCCGCAGCGCGCTTGGCTCCATCCTCGATCTTCAAAGCAAAGCCGAGGCCCAGTTCGGGAAAGGCGCCGCAGTAGACGCCCTCGGCACCTGTCTTCATGAAGACCTGCCGTGGCAGCGCGCGCATGACCACGGTATCGGCGCGGCTCTTGCCCGCCACCATGTCCGGGTACTCCCAGCAGGCGTCGAGAATGCGCGCGACCGCCACGCGCCGCTCCGCGCTCATGCCATCGCCCGTCACCAGCCGCGCGAACATGCGCGCCATCGCCGACAGTGGCATCGCCCAGTTCGGCACCGAGCAGCCGTCCATCCCGCGCACGTCGGCGCCGAGCGGCAGGCCGGAGAGATCCGCCAGCGCACGATGCACGCGCTGCTGCACCGGATGACCTACCTCACAGTAGCCGCGCGTCGGCTCGCGCAGATGCACGGCCGTCGCCAGCATGCCGGCGTGCTTGCCCGAGCAATTGTTGTGAAGCTGCGTCGGCGCCTCGCCCGACTTGATCAACGCGTTGGCGGCTGAAGCACCGAGCGGGGCGTGCGCGCCGCAACCCAAGGCGTCGGGGTTCAGTCCGGCGCGATCGAGCATGGCGGCGGCGAGATGCGTGTGGCGCTCGGTGCCGGCGTGCGATCCACAGGCGAGCGCAATCTCCGCCGGCCCGAACCCGAAGCGATCAGCAGTCCCCGTCTCGATCAGCGGCAACGCCTGCAGCGCCTTCACCGCCGAGCGCGGATAGATCAGCCGCTCGACGTCGCCCAGGCGCAGGGCGAGCGCGCCCGAGGGTGCTGCCACGGCGACGGCGCCGCGGTGCCAGCTCTCGACCAGCGGGCCGCGCGTCACCTCGATGAGAATGGGATCGTGCATACGCGCAGCATCGGCTGCGTTGCCGAAACGATCAAGACGGCTGCGGCGTTAGAACGCCCAACCAGCGTGCAAAAAACGACTGAAATTCTAGCCCGCCGGCGCCGTTCACGGCGGTCTTACTTGGCGGCGCACTTGCCGAGCTCGGCCTCGCGCTTTTGCGCCGTCGCCTTCGAGGCATCGGGACTCACGGAAGCGCACCAGGCCGCATGCGCACCCTTGTCGGCTGTCCACTCGGCACCCGACAGCCCGCACTTGAGCTTGAGGTTGCGCTGCTGCTGCTCGAGCGCGGTCTTCACATACCAGTCGCAGTTGGCGAGAGCGGGCGTCGATTGAATTGCAATGGCGCCGAGCACAGCAAGTGCCGGGAGTGCAGCGCGCGGCCAAACGGTCGTCATCGTCCTCTCCTCAACGGTCCTTTGCGGATCGCTCCCGGACCCTAGGGGCGCGGCCATGAACCCGGACTGAATGACAGCCCCGGGCCCCGCGGTACCCCCGCCGGAAGCCAGCTTGATACACCGCAAATGCGGCACCGGCGAGCTTTCTCGGCAGCCCGCAGCCCGTCAGCGCAAAAGCCTCAAAACCCTGTAACTCCCGGAACAGCGCCGCGCCGCGCCATGGGACATTCTGCCCCCATCGCCGGCCATAAAGGCCGCACAGTCAAAGGGAGAGTGTCGTGCACGGTCGGATCACGAAGTTCAGCGCAAAGGTCGGCTTCGGCGTCATCGAGGCCGAGGACGGCACCAAGTACCGTTTTGCCAAGGACCAAGTCGTCAACCTCAACGGCAAGCTCGTCGGCCACAGCGTCGACTTTCTCGTCAACACCCGCCGTCCCCAGGACATCTTCCTCATGACCGGCACGCCGTGGACCGCCTTCGGCGACGGCAGCCACTAACCATTTGAGCTGGAGCACACGACAATGGCCATGACCTGGGACCTTACCGACATTCCGGCCGTCGACGCGGCCGACCTCGCTGCCGCCATGCGCTCCCTCATCGAGGACGGCCGCGGGCTGGCGCTGCTCAATGGCGCCAGCGAAGCCGATCTCGATACAGCGCGCGCTGCCCTGCAGAGCCGTCATCACGCCGAGCCGCAGCGCGCGCTGGCCGCCTTCGTGCGCTTCCGCCATCTCGTGCAGGTGTTCGGTGCCCGCCGCCTCAAGGACCTGATGCTCGACAACGGTTATGCCCTGATGGCCCCGGCCATGGCGATTGCCTCTTCGCTGCGCCTCAACGGCAACCGCGGCTTCAACCCGCAGCGCTTCCTCGTGTCGCTGCAAGAAGCGTTGGCCGGCAACGTCATGACCTTCGAGACGCGTTCCGCCGCCGGCGCCGAGGCGCAGCGCCTCGCCGCCTAGAAGGCAACAGCGAGAGCTTGGGGAGGGCGTAGCGGCGCGCCAACAGCGCCGCCGAGGCGGCAACCGGAGTTGCCGTGGCTCCGCACCGGTGTGAGCGCTTCATTCGCCAATCGCGCCGATTGCCAAGGCCAAAGCGTGCAGAGTGAACTATGCTGGGCTGATCACTGTTTCAGAGCCTGCGACCGATGCATTCGCTTCTCTCCAAGGCCGGCCTACCCGCCGTGGGAATATTCTCCGAGCTGAGCGCCGACGAACGCGCCGCCCTGATGGCCGGCCTGGAGACGCGCGCCTTGAAGCGCGGCGATGTGCTCGTCCGCCAGGGCGATGCCGCCGATGCGCTCTATATCGTCATATCCGGGCGCTTTGCCGTCACCTTGGAAGGGCGTCGCGAGCCGCTCACCGAGATCGGCCCGGAACAACCGATCGGCGAAATCGCCTTCCTCACCGGCGGCACGCGCACCGCCACGGTATCGGCCATGCGCGACAGTCTCGTGCTGCGCCTCGGCCGCGCCGAGTTCGAGCGCATATCGACCAAGTGCCCGGGCATCTGGCGCACGCTGACCACGGCGCTTTCGCAGCGGCTGGCGGCCACCACGGCGCACGAACCGGCCATGCACGATCCGCGCCCGCGCACCATCGCCGTCATTCGCGCCGGCGGCTCGCAGATCGCGGAGGAGTTTCTCGACCAGCTCGCCAGCGTCTTCTCCGTCAACGCCAACACGCTGGTGCTGGATGGTCGCCGCGCCGCCGAGTTGCTGCCGAAGGGCATAGAGCTCGACAGCTCGGAGGCGACGGCCGCGCTCAATCAGCTCGAGAGCTCGTACGACTATCTGATCTTCCTCGCCGACGCCGAGCTGACGCCGTGGTCGCAGAAGGCCATCCGCCACGCCGACCTGGTGCTCTCCGTCGCCGCCGACGGCGCCGACCCGACACCCAACGCGCTGGAGCAGCTCGCCGCCGCCTTCGTCAACACCGAGGCGCGCCGCCTCGTCATCGTGCACGAGCGGCGCGAGCCGCTATCGGGAACCGTGCGCTGGCTACGCCGGCGCAGCCTCGCCATGCACCATCACGTGGCGATGAATGATCGCGGCACCATCGCCCGCCTCTACCGCTTCATCAGCGGCACCGCCTTGGGCCTCGTCGCCTGCGGCGGCGGAGCGTTATGCGCGGCGCACGTCGGACTTTACAAGGCGCTGATCGAGAGCGGCTTCGAGTTCGACATCGTCGGCGGCACGTCGGCCGGCGCGGCGATGACGGCCGCCTTTGCCATGGGCAAGCACCCGGACGACATCGACCGCGGCACGCACGAGATCTTCGTCACCAACCGCGCCATGCAGCGCTACACCTGGCCGCGCTATTCGCTGCTCGACCACCGCCACTACGACGCGCAGTTGTCGCGCTATTTCGGCGGCGTCAACATCGAGGATCTGTGGATCCCGTACTTCTCGGTGTCGACCAACTTGTCGAGCTACGAGCTGCACCGCCACGACCGCGGCGACCTGTTCGATGCCATCCGCGCCTCGGGGTCCATCCCCGTGCTGCTGCCGCCGGTCTACACGCCGGAAGGCGAGATGCTGGTCGACGGCTGCCTGCTCGACAATGTGCCGATCCGCACCATGCACGAGCTGAAGAACGGGCCGAACGTCGTCGTCAGCTTCCACATCCCCGAGTTGGAACGCTTCGACGTCGACTACAGCAAGCTGCCCTCGCGCGCCGAACTCATCAGCATGACCATCAACCCGCTGATGCGCAGCAGGCTGCCGGCCGCCCCGGGTCTCACCACGGTGCTCATGCGCTCGCTGATGGCCGGACGCGACGACTTCAATCGCCAGATGAAGCCCGGCGACGTGCTGTTCGTGCCGCCGATCCCCGCCAACATGGGCATCCTCGACTGGGGCCGGCACGCCGAGCTGGTGCGCAACGCCTACTGGTGGGGGCTGGAAGAGGTGCAGCGCCTCAAACGTGCGCGTCACCCGCTCATCGCTGCAGTCGAGGCGACGGCCACCGCAGCTAGTGGCTGATGCGCGATGAGAAGGTGTTGATGACGGCTCGCCCTACGAGGCGCAGCGTTGCAGATCGTCGGGCGCCTTGGTCCACGTAAACGTCTGGCTGAACAGCTTGACGCCGGCATAGCCGACGATCTTCAGCTTGTTGCCCTGCGGCACGATCTCGACGTCGTACTTGGCGTCCTTGTCGGGATCGTAGATCCAGCCTTCGTCGAACGTGCCGTCGCCCATTGGCTTGACGTCGCCGAGGATCTGCAGTCCGCAGCCCTTGGGGTTGACCCCATCGGCGATCCAAACGACCGAGCCGCATAGATTGCCGCCGCAGTCGACGATCTCCACCGCACCGCGCCCGGTATGGTCGATCCACACGCCGATGGGGCTTTCCTGCGCGATGGCGCCGCCGATCATTGCCACGGCCGCAGCCGCAGAAGCGGCAGCAACGGCCGCCTTCATACGAAGTCTCATGTCCATCGCCCCTTCATCTTGTCCCTGGCGCACAGTCCCCGACAACCGAATCGAACGTATGCGGGGCTGTAGCGCAAAAATTTGTCGTTCTGCTAGCGCTGGAACGGCTGCAGGGAACGGCGCCGACCGACGATAGGTTCAATATCGCCGCTGCTACAATGCCGGAGGCGCACGTCCGTGACAATTTCCGACGGCGCGACGCGTAGGCCCGGGAATACGGTAGATGAGGACGCCTTCGCGGCCGCAAATGCGCCAACTCGTCCGCCTGGCGGACGTTACAGGCGATGCGTGGAAGCGGAATTTCCCAGGCGCCGCCGAGGATTGGGGATACTTTTCGCGCCCGCGAGCGAGCCGCCCCCCAGGGGTTTGCTGACCCGGTTATCGCCGCCCGCGCCGGCGCAAGGCTGCCGGCTGCCGCGCCACTATTTCGCACCGCCCCGCTTAAGGGCCATTGAAGGGCCGTTTGGTCCTCAATGACCTTTGACGCGGCCGACCCCCGGTCCGCAGGCGCTCGGGACCGACGCGAAGCGTCTCAAATCCGGCGCCGCCCCGTAGCTCTAGTCGATGTCCATCTTCGAGCCGCGCAGCCGCTTGACGTTGGAGCGGTTCGCCTTCGCCTCGTGGCGGCGCTCCTTGGCGGCGCGCGGCGGTCGCGTGACGACACGCCGCTTGGGCACGATGGCCGCCTGGCGGATCAGGTCGAACAATCGCTCGCGCGCGTCCTCGCGATTGCGCTCCTGCGTGCGGAACCGCTCGGCGCGGATGACGAGCACGCCCTCTTCCGTCAGCCGCCGCCCGGCGAGCCGTTCGAGCCGCCGGCGCACCTCGGCCGGCAGCGAAGGCGAGCCGCGCACGTCGAGTCGCAGCTCGACCGCGGTCGACACCTTGTTGACGTTCTGGCCGCCCGGTCCGGAGGCGCGCACGAACCGCTCCTGCAGCTCGGCATCGTCGAGCGTCACGTTGTCGGTGATGCGAATTCTCGCCATGGCCTCTACCTGGGCGCCTTTGTCTCGACGAACGTGGGCCGGTTGAGGAACGGATCGTGCGCCGTCAACTCGCGCGCCTTGACCTCGTCGATCACCGGTCCAGATTTCATCGCTTGCCTCACGGAACTGGACATCCGTTCACCGCAATTCCTCGGCTCGGCCAGGAGAATTTTGCCCCCCGCGGGTAACGGACCGCCGGCTGACCTCGTACACCAGAAAAATGGAGGAAGGTCCAATGCTCTCGTTAGCACGCCGGGCGCTGCTGTTTACGATCCTGATGACGGGAGCGGCGCAGGCCCAGAACATGATGGGCCTCGACGTCACTTCCGACGCTTTCACCAAGGCGACGATGACCCGCTCCGACCTGGAAGCCGCCCTCGCCAAGCTACCGGCGGGAGAAGTGCTCGACCTCACCGGTATGAGCCTCAATGGGCTCGACCTGTCGGGCATGGACCTGCGCCGCACCAAACTGCAAGCGGCCCGGCTCAATGACGCTAACCTCGCCAACGCCAACCTCGAGGGCGTCGTCCTCGATCAGGCCTGGGCGCTGAAATCAAACTTCACCGGCGCCAATCTGAAGAATTCCAGCCTGTTTGCCACCCAGTTCGGCGGCGGCAAGCTCGACGGCGCCGACTTCACCGGTGCCCACGTCGCTGCCGACTTCTCCAACGCCAGTGCCACGAAAGCAAAATTCGACGGCGCCGATCTCTCGGCCGACGAGAAGAACCAGTCGATGGGCCTGATGCGGGGCGCCTTCAAGGGTGCCAAGCTCGACGGCTCGTCCTTCAAGGGCGCCAACATGCAGCGCGTGTTCATGGAGTTCGCCTCGCTGCGCGGCGCCGACCTCTCCGGCGCCAACCTGCGCAAGGGCGAGTTCGCCGCCGCCGATCTCACCGACGCGAACGTTGCGGGCGCCAACTTCGACGGCGCCGATCTCAACTCGGCCCGCATCGGCAAGATGAAGGGCGAGGACCAGGCGCAGAACCTCGACAAGGCGAAGAACCGCGAGCGGGCGATCGTCAACTAGCCGCGCTGGCGCACGAACGGCCCGCGCGTCCGCCAACCCTTGAAGTCGCGGATGATCTCGCGCGCCGCATTGTGGCCCGGCGCGCCGGTGACGCCGCCGCCGGGATGCGCACCCGATCCGCACAGGTACAGCCCGCCGATCGGCAGCCGGTAGTCGGCGTAACCGAGCCGCGGGCGCGCCGAGAACAGTTGATCCAGCGACAGTGCGCCATGGAAGATGTCGCCGTCGACCATGCCGAAGCGCTGCTCGATGTCGAGCGGCGACAGGATTTGCGCGGCGATCACCGCGCGCTCGAAATTGGGCGCGTAGCGCGTCACCGTGTCGATGACGAGGTCGGCGAAGGCTTCCTTCTCGTGCACGTCCGCCCAGCTCCGCCCCTCGGGAAGATGCGGCGCCACGTGCTGCACGAACAGGCTGGTGACATGCTTGCCCGGCGGCGCCAGGGAATCGTCCAACGTCGAGGGAATGAGCATCTCGACCACCGGCTCGCGCGACCAGCCGGTGAGGCGTGCATCGAGATAGGCGCGCTCCAGGTAGTCGAGCGATGGCCCGATGATGATGCCGGCCCCGTGGTGATCCTGCGCGTTGGTGCCGGGCCGGCAGGTAAAATCCGGCAACTCGCTCAACGCCACGTTCATGCGGAAGGTGCCCGAGCCGGTTTTCATGCTGGTGAACAGCGCGCGTGTTTCCGGCGCCACCGCGCTCTCCGGCACCATGTCGCGGAACAGCAGCTTCGGACCGACATTCGCGGCGACGGCGCGGGCGAAAATCTCTTCGCCGCTCGTCAGCACCACCCCCGTAGCGGCGCCGTCGACGGTCATGATCTCCTGCACCTTTGCGCCGGTGCGAATGTCGACTCCGCGCCGTCTCGCCGACGAGGCCATCGCCTGCGTAATTGCGCCCATGCCGCCGATGGCGTGCCCCCAGGCCCCGCGCTTGCCGTTCACCTCGCCGAAGCAGTGGTGCAGCAGCACGTAGGCCGTGCCCGGCGTCGAAGGGCCCGCATAGTTGCCGACAATGCCATCGAAGGCAAAGGCGCCTTTGACGACGTCGCTCTCGAACCAACCGTCGAGGAAGTCGGCGGCGCTGCGCGTGAACAGGTCGAGCAGCGTGCGCTTCTCATCGACGTCGAGCCGCGCCAGGCGCCGGCCGAGCATACCGCCCTTGATGAGCTCGGCGACGCCGCCGCCGACGTTGGGCGGGGTCTGTAGCACGAAGTCGCGCAACACGTCGGCGGCGCGCTCCAGCATGGCGTCGTAGGCAGGGAGGCGCTCGGCATCGCGCGCCGAAAATTGCGCCACCGCCGTCTGCCGCTCGGCGAGCCCGCCGCGCATCAGCAGATACCGCGCGTCGTCCACCGGCCAGAAATTCGCCGCCGGGCGCTCGACGATCTTGAGGCCGTGCCTGGCCAGCTCCAGGTCGGCGATAACCTTCGGATTGAGCAGGCTCACCGTGTAGGCGGCGACCGAATTGCGAAAGCCGGGATGGAATTCCTCGGTCACCGCCGCGCCGCCGACCACGTGGTTCTGCTCCAGCACCACCACCTTCAGCCCCGCCGCCGCCAAATAGGCGGCACAGGTCAGACCATTGTGCCCCGCCCCGATGATGACGACGTCGGTATCGCCCGTTTTCGCCGCGCTCGTTGCCATTCCTCGCCGCTCGCCGCCTCGTGCAAGATTGTCCGTCCGCGATACCCCGCACCGCTGCGTTGTGCCAGAGCGGACACCGGGGTCACTGGGGGTTAATACTGATTGCGCGGACCTTTGCGCCACTCCGCCGCGTTAGCGTGTCGTTTAGGGTCGCCACCTAGCGTTGACGTATCAGATCCGAACGCCCGGAGTTACACAGCATGCAGGTCGCCGCGAACCACGCGCAAGCCATCGCTCGCACCCGCGAGCATGACGAGGCCGCGCATCAGTTCATCGGCCTGCTCATCGTGGCGCTGTTTCCGGCATTGTTCTGGATGGCCGTCGCGGCCGGCATCGGCGCCGCCATCGGCCATGCACCGTCGCCTGCGGCGCTCATGACATTCGGCGCGGCGGTTGCCGCATTCTGCGCGGTCATTGGCCAGGCTTTGTTTTCACGGAATTGATTTCGAGGGCGCGCCTAGCTGACGCCGCCCCAGCCGCAGCGCAACTTCTGACACGACCCGCCGCGTAGACCTTTGCACGAGACCCTCACGAACCGGCAGACGCGGCAGCTATAGCTCGACAGGCAGCCGCGGTAAGAGCCGCTTCTGCTGAAGTTGCAGGTGCGAATGGTCTGGCAATCGCGGCCCGGATTGATGAGACCCCCAGGACCTTCCTGGGCGCGGGCGTGGTCCGGCGCCACGGCAAGCGCGGCAGCCAACATCATTGCCATCAAGCCAAAGCGCTGCATCCCATTGCCCCGATGCATCTCAACCCGGCAACAGTGTGTGGGAGGGACGCGTCGCTGGCAATCGAATGGCTAAATCTCAGTGCACGACCTGCATCGGGGTGTGCCGTTGTGGCCACGCCTTGCATAGGCGTGCCTTGCGCAGCGGGCGCTAGCCTGCACGCCGCCCAACCGTCCCCTGTGGATTTATTCCGCCGCCTTGCGGGCCGGCTCCTGCACCGCTGCCATGTAGTCGTTGAGCAGGTTCTCGGTGATCTGCCCCGGCTTGTAGGTGATGTCGCCGATCCCCGACACCGGGGTCACCTCGGCGGCGGTGCCAGTGACGAACACCTCGGAGAAGTCCTTCAACTCCTCCGGCATGATCGTCCGCTCAATCACCTGATAGCCGCGCTTCTTGGCGAGCTCGATGACCGTGCGGCGGGTGATGCCGTCGAGGAAGCAGTCGGGGTCGGGCGTGTGGATGACGCCGTCCTTGATGAAGAAGATGTTGGCGCCGGTGCACTCGGCAATGCGGCCGCGCCAGTCGAGCATCAGCGCATCGGCGAAGCCGGCTTTCTCGGCGCGATGCTTCTCCACCGTGCAGATCATGTAGAGGCCCGCGGCCTTGCTCTTGGAAGGCGCGGTGAGCGGATCGGGGCGACGGTACTTCGCCATCGTCAGGCGGATGCCCTTGAGGCGCTGCTCCATCGGGAAGTAGGAGCCCCACTCCCATGCTGCGACTGCGAGATGGATTTTCGTCGCCTGCGCCGAGACGCCGATCTGTTCGGAGCCGCGCCAGGCAATCGGGCGGATATAACAATCCGACAGCTTGTTCGCTTCGACCACGTCGCGGCAGATCTGGTCGATCTGCGCCACCGTGTAGGGCACCTCGAAATCGAGCGCTTTGGCGCTGTCGATCAGCCGCTGCGAATGCTCCGAGAGCTTGAAAATGGTGCCATTGTAAGCGCGCACGCCTTCGAACACGCCGCTGCCGTAGTGCAGTGCGTGCGTGAGGATGTGGATGTTCGCCTCGCGCCACGGAACCATCTTGCCGTCGAGCCAGATAAAGCCATCGCGATCGTGAAAAGGGGTTGGCCCTGACATGCGTCTCTCTCTCCGTGGACTTTCGCGCCAAGATCGCTACTTAAGGCTGGCTGATGACAGAAACCACACCGGATGCGCTGCTGGTGATCCAGCCCCCCGCAATGGTCGTTTCCGTGTAGCCGCGCGCGTGAACGCGCCGATCGTTCGCCGCAAAATGACTTGCCATGACTAACAATCGGGGCCAAATAAGTCAACATGACTGACATAACGTCCGACAGCGTAGCGGCCCGCCGCATGTCGCGCTCCAACACCGCTGCGAACGGCGCCTCCGAGCCCTCGCGTGCGGCCCAGGAAGACGCCTCGCACGCCGAGCTCGTCGCCTGCATGGAGCTATTGTTTTTCGCCTATCGCGACTTTACCGGCGGCGCCGATGCTGTGCTCGAGGAATACGGCTTCGGGCGCGCGCATCATCGCGTCCTCCACTTCGTGCACCGCAATCCCGGCCTGCGCGTCGCCGACCTACTCGACATCCTAAAGATCACTAAGCAGAGCCTCGCCCGCGTCCTGAAGCAGCTCATCGATAAAGGCTTCATTATGCAACGCGCGGGAAATGACGACCGGCGCGAGCGGCGCCTGTTCGTCACCGCCAAAGGCGGGCGACTTTCAGACAAACTCACGGCGCAACAGATTCAGCATATCGACGGCGCCCTGGCGAAAGCGGGCCCCGGCGCGGCAGAGTTTGCGCGTCGCTTCCTTTTTGCCATGATTACGGAGTCGGATCGTCCTCGCGTGGAGGCGCTGGTAAAGATCGCATCCGGCGCGCGCCCCTAGGGGCGCGAGACTTGTAGACGAGGGGCACACATGAGAGCTGCAAAGGTCGCGAGCGCGCCGCTTCCCGACAACGCGCCGCACGTGCTTATCGTCGACGACGATCAGAAAATTCGCGACCTCCTCGGGCGCTATCTGTCGGAGCAAGGCTTCCGGGTGACGACGGCGCAGGATGCGGCGACCGCGCGTGCCGGCATGCGCGGCCTTGAGTTCGACGCCGTGCTGCTCGACGTGATGATGCCCGGCGAAAACGGTCTCGACTTGGCGCGCGAGTTGAAGGCGACGCGCTCGATCCCGATCTGCATGCTCACCGCGCGCTCCGATCCCGAGCATCGCATCGAAGGTCTCGAGGCCGGCGTGGACGACTATCTGCCCAAACCCTTCGAGCCGCGCGAGCTGCTGCTGCGCCTGCGCAACATCTTGCGTCGCGCCTCCGGTGCCTCCGGCCCCAGCGAAGAGGTGCGCTTGGGTAACCACGTGTTCTACGTTTCGCGCGGGGAGCTGAAGCACCACGACGAGACCGTCAAGCTGACCGAGCGCGAGCGCGATCTGTTGCGCATGTTCGCCCAGCGCATCGGCATGCCGATCCCGCGCCATGAGCTGGCGCCGGAGGATTCTACCGGCAGCGACCGCGCCATCGACGTGCAAATCAACCGTCTGCGGCGGAAAATCGAGACCGACCCCTCCAATCCCGTGTACCTCCAGACAGTGCGCGGCAAAGGGTATATTCTCTATTCGGATTGATCCGCCGGATCTTGAGGTCGGTTGATGCTCGCCCGAGGCGACGAGCCAGAGCGCCGTTCGTTTTCGTTTCCGCATGGGCTGTGGCAGCGGATGCGTCGCATGCCGTTGGCCCGCCTGCATTGGCGGCGCTGGCGCCTGCCCAGACGGAGCGATTTCTACATCCCCGCCCCGCTGCTCAAGCTGGGGCAGCAGATGCCCGAGCGGCCGCCCTGGCTGCGTGCCTTCACGACGTGGTTCGCCAAGACGCACCACCGCAACATGCAGCTCATCGGCGGCTGGCTAGCCGACGTGCTGCCCAAGGGCCTCTACGCCCGGGCGCTGATCATCATCATCGCGCCCATCGTCGTGCTCGAGGGCGTCGTCGCTTTCGTGTTCATGGAGCGCCATTGGCAGGCGGTGACGCGACGCCTGTCGGAGGCGACGGCGCGCGACATCGCCGCCGTCATCGACATCTACGAGGAGTATCCGAAGAAGGACGAGTACAGCCAGCTCATCGAGATGGCCCGCGACCGGCTCAACCTGTCGATGCAGGTGCTGCCGCCCGCCGATTTGCCGGCGCCCCGCCCCAAGCCGTTCTTCGCCCTGCTCGACCGGGCGCTGTCGGACGAGATCCGCCGCCAGGTGCAGCGGCCGTTCTGGATCGACACCGTCGGCCAGTCGCGGCACGTCGAAATTCGCGTGAAGCTGGAGAACGCCATACTGCGCTTCGTCGCCACGCGCTCGCAGACGTACGCGTCCAACTCGCACATCTTCCTGTTGTGGATGATCGGTTCGTCGGTGATCCTGCTCACCGTTGCCATTCTCTTCCTGCGCAACCAGATCCGCCCGATCCTGCGGCTCGCCGAAGCCGCGGACGCATTCGGCAAGGGCCGCAAGGTGCCTGACGATTTCCGCCCGCGCGGCGCCCGTGAGGTGCGCCAGGCGGCGACCGCCTTCCTGGAGATGCGCGACCGCATCACGACGCACGTCGAGCAGCGCACGACCATGCTGGCCGGCGTCAGCCACGACCTGCGCACCATCCTGACGCGCTTCAAGCTGGAGCTAGCCCTGCTCGGCGACACGCCCGAGGCGATGTCGCTGCAGGCGGACGTGCGCGAGATGCAGGACATGCTCGAGGACTATCTCGCCTTCGCCAAGGGTGACGGCGGCGAAGAATCGGCGCCGACCAACCTGCGCGAGCTGCTGCAGGAGGTGTACGACGAAGGCCAGTACTTCGGCACGCCCATCGAGCTCAAGCTGCGCAAGCGGCGCGAGGAGCTGGTGCTGCCGCTGAAGCGCCAGGCGTTCAAGCGCGCCATTACCAACCTCGTCTCCAACGCGGCGCGCTTCGGCGATCAGATCATCATCCGCGGTGCCGTCGAGGGCCAATGGGTGCGCATCGAGGTGGACGACAATGGCCCCGGCATCCCCGAGGCGGAACGCGCCAACGTGTTCAAGCCGTTCTACCGCCTCGACCACGCGCGCAACCAGGACGAGGGCAACACCGGCCTCGGCCTTGCCATCGCGCGCGACATCGCCAAGAGCCACGGCGGCGACATCACGCTGGGCGAAAGCTCGATGGGCGGCCTGCGCGCCATCATCTCCGTGCCGCTGTAGGGGCGATCGACATCGGCCCGGCTCCACTCTTCCCTCCCCCCTTGCGGGGGAGGGTTAGGGTGGGGGGTGTCCCTGGCAGCCAATGTGGTGCACCACCCCCTCCCCGTCCCTCCCCCATCAAGGGGGAGGGAGAAGTAGGGACCAGGGGACGCCGCGATTACGAAAGCGCGCCGGGCGGGACGGTGGCGGCAGGATCGGCCGACGTGTTGGGATCGGCGCCCGATTCCGCCTGGCGCGTGCGCGTGCGTC
>CAZOOS010000026.1:0-3860 GCA_964581475.1 uncultured Hyphomicrobium sp. | reverse complement strand
TCGGCCGACGTGTTGGGATCGGCGCCCGATTCCGCCTGGCGCGTGCGCGTGCGTCCCGCTGCCGTGCAACAGTCGGCGAACCCGCAGAGCTTCGCCACGGCCGCATCGACGCACTGCAGCGTGCTCTCACCGCGCCGCAGTCGCCGATCCAGCGCCGCCATCGTCTTGGCGAGTCCAGGATCATCCTCGCCGAGCCACGTGCGATAGACCGAGGCGTACACCGCACCGAGACCGGCGGCGCGCACCTGACCATCGAGACCTTCGCTGCGGATGCCGGCGGCGCGCAGCATCCACGCCTGCGATTGGGCGATGGCGCACACCAGCGAAACATCCATCGGCCACGCGGCGGCGATCGACTTCAGCGCCGGCTTGTAGGCCGCCAGCACGTCGAAGCGGCTCATGACGACTTCGAACAACGCATCGCGCGCCGGCTGCGATCCCGAACGCTGCGGCACCCGCGCCAGCACCGCGTCATCGACCATGCGCACGAACGCCGCCAGCACGTCGCCCTTGGATTGGAACTCCGCGCGCACGTCGACGAGACTGACGTTGGCGGCAGCGGCGATGTCGGCAAGCGTCACCTCGCGCCACGGCCGCTCGGCGGCGAGCTTTATGGCGGCGGCGACGAGCCGCCCGCGAATGGTCAACTGATCCAGCATGGCCTGCTCCCGTGTTGTGTCCTCAAGAAGTGGGGATGCAGCCGCACAATCAAAAGCCGTCGCCAGACCGTCCCTTCCAGGCCATTTCGCCCGGTGAGCCGTTGCAGCCGGCCCCGGGGCGGCTCCCACGGCCGACCGGACAGCGGGCGTAAGTGCCTAAACGAATGGGAAAAAGTCCCGCCTGCACACGATCCCGTGAGCGCGACATTCTGGGGCTTGCGCTGAATGTAATAACATATCATAAGTGGCGACAGGTGAGACGCGGAAGACGCCCTTACGCGCAACTCGGCTCAGAACCTCTCCTCCTTGGTTCTTGAGCCATTGGGTGCCACCGCCCGCCAAATTGCCTGGGCCCGCCGGGGCTCACGCCCGCTCAGGCAACGCAAGAGACGCGGCCGCGTATTGGCAAGAGCCTCCCGCTCACTTCGCCAATTCGCGGCTGCGTTTCGTTGCCGCCGCCACTGCCGCGGTCAGCAGCTTCTGTAAGCCATCCGCGCCGCCGAGGATTTCCAGCGCCGCCGCCGTCGTGCCGCCCGGCGACGTCACGTTCGTGCGCAACTGGGCGGCAGACAGGTCTGACGCCTCCAGGAGCGAGGCCGATCCGGCGATCGTTGCCCGCGCCAGCCGTTCGGCGAGCTTGGCATCGAGCCCGGCGGCGCGCCCAGCCTCGGCGAGGCACTCGGCCAGCAGGAACACATAAGCCGGTCCCGAGCCGGAAACCGCCGTCACCGCGTCCATCAGCGACTCATCCTCGACCCACACGACCTCGCCCACCGCCGACAACAGTTCATCCGCCAGTGCTCGCTGCACCGCGGTGACATTGCCGTTGGCGACGGCGGCGGTGATGCCGCGGCCGATGGCGGCCGGCGTATTAGGCATGGCGCGCACGATGGCGCCGCCCGGCAGATACCGCTCGAACGCCGCCATGCGTCGGCCAGCAGCAATGGACACGAGCAGCGTCTGCGGCCCGGCAAGCTTGGCCAGTGCCGGCATCACTTCGTCCATGACCTGCGGCTTCACGGCGATGAGGATCACGCCCGGCGGCTGCGTCAGCTCGTCGATGAACGGCAGGACATCGATGCCATTGTCGGCGAGGAGATCGGCGACGGGCTTTGCCGGATCGGGATCCTGCACGATCACCGAGCGGGCATCGAGGCCGCGGGCGAGCAACCCCGAAAGGATCGCTCCACCCATCTTGCCCGCGCCGGCGAGCAGCAGCGGACCTTGAATTGTGAATGACATCTGAGCCACCCGCAGTGACGGGCGGCGTGCCGCCCGGTTCTAGGCTTGGCCCTCGGTCTCGAACATGGTCGAAACCAGCGCCTCGCGGCTTGGCTTACCCGCCCAGACGACGAACTGGAAGGCCTGATAGTAGCGTTCGCAGCCTTCGAGCGCCGCCTGCAGCATCGCTTCGCACTGGCTCGCCGTCGCCACCGAGCCGTTGAGCAGCAGCGCGTGGCGGAACATGACGAGGCCTTCCTGCGTCCACAAATCGAAATGGCCGAGCCAAAGCTGCTCGTTGATCTGCGCCACGAGCTTGTACATTTCGTTGAGGCGGTTCTCGGGGACGCGGAAGTCGAAGGCGCAGGCAAGGTGCAGCGCCTCGAGGTCGTCGCGCCAGTTGAGCGAGACGTGATAGTCGGTCCACGTTCCGGCGATGACGAGCGTCAGCTCGTCGTCATTCGTGCGGTCGCAGCTCCAGTCGTGTGCAGCGGCCAGGCGCTCGATGAGATCGATCGGATTCTTCATGCGCTCGGGGCTGAATTGAGCCGACATGCTTCGAACATCCCTCTATAGGTCGCGGGCTTTTTTCGTAGTCGATACAAAGCGACGCGACACCACGGAGCGACGAACTCGACCAACCGGGGCGACGAAAACAGACAGGGGTGCGAGTCGCAAGTTCGGGCCGGCATTGTCCACGGCCAATGTGCGGCAAAGGCTACATGTGTGCCTACACCGAACCTGACACAGAGCCCTGGCGCGATTGCGCCTCCAGCGCGGCGATGCGCGCTTCGAGCCGCTCGTTCTCGGCACGCGCCTTCTCTGCCATGGCCTTCACCGCCTCGAACTCCTCGCGGCGCACGACGTCCATCTCGCGCAGGAATCGCTCGCCCTGCGACTTGAACAGCGACTCGGCCTCTTTCCTGAGGCCATCGGCCGCGCCGGCGGCGTCCGTCATCAGCTTGGCAAACTCGTCGAGGAAACGATTTGTCGTCTGGGTCATGGCGTTGCTCCGGGGAGATGCGCGGCGTACTCAGCGCGCCATTGCGGCGACTATGGCCGCCTCGCATGCTCGGTTCAAGACGGCTGGCAGCCCTTGACAGCGCTCGCTCCCTGCCGAAATCGTGCGGCGCGCGCACTGAGCCCATAGGAGAGGCCGCACAACGCGGCCCGAAAGCACCCAATGAACCTGCTGACGCACCTGTGGGCTCTTCCGTTCCCCAACATCGACCCCGTCGCCCTGCAGCTCGGGCCGGTGGCGATCAAGTGGTACGGGCTCGCCTATCTCGCCGGGCTTCTGCTCGGCTGGCTCTATATCCGCCGCCTGCTTTCCGAGCCGGAGCTGTGGACTGGCGGGCGAGCGCCATTCGACGTCGCCAAGGTCGACGACCTCCTCCTCTATATTACCGCCGGCGTCGTGCTCGGAGGCCGCCTCGGCTTCGTCATCTTCTATGAGCCGAGCTACTACCTCGCCAACCCAGGCGACATCATCGCCGTGTGGAAGGGCGGCATGGCGTTCCACGGCGCGCTCGTCGGCTGCGTCATCGCCATCTGGGTGTTTGCCCGCCGCAACGGCGTCAATCCATGGAGCACGGGCGATCTCGTCACCGCCGCGGTGCCGATCGGCTTGTTCTTCGGCCGCATCGCCAACTTCATCAACGGCGAGCTCTTCGGCCGGCCGACGACGCTGCCGTGGGGGATGGTCTTCCCGGAGGCAGCCCTGCACTATCCCGACGTCGAGCCGACACCCCGCCATCCCAGCCAGCTCTATGAGGCCGCGCTCGAGGGTCTGGTGCTGTTCCTGATGCTGCGGTTGATGACGCACTACTTCGGCGCCCTCAAGCGCCCCGGCCTCGTCAGCGGTACGTTCCTCGCCGGCTACGCGTTGGCGCGCTCGGCAGCGGAGCTGTTCCGCGAGCCGCACTTCGCGCATGCCTTCAACATCGGGCCGTTGACGCCCGGCATCGTCTACTCCATCCC
>CAZOOS010000025.1:21118-23615 GCA_964581475.1 uncultured Hyphomicrobium sp. | reverse complement strand
AGGCGCTCTTTGCTCAAGGCGCCACCGTCGCCGTCTCCGGCCGGCAGGCCGACAAGCTCGAAGCGCTGGCCGCCGGGTTCGGCGACCGCGGGCATGTGCTGCCCTGCGATCTCGGCAATCGCGCCGAGGTGCAGAAGCTCATCGAGCAGGCGGTCGGCAAGCTGGGGCGCCTCGACATTCTCGTCAACAATGCCGGCCTGACGCGCGACAACCTTTTCATGGTGATGAAGGACGAGCAGTGGGACGAGGTGATTGCCGTCAACCTCACCTCGACCTTCATGCTGTGTCGCGCCGCCGCCCGCGCCATGCTGCGTGCCAAGCCGAACTTCGGCCGCATCATCAACATTGCCTCGGTATCGGGCGTATTCGGCAATCCGGGACAGGGCAACTACTCAGCGTCCAAGGCCGGCATGATCGGCATGACGAAATCGCTGGCGCGCGAGGTCGCCCCGCGCGGCATCACCGCCAATTGCATCGCCCCCGGCTTCGTTTCGACGCCAATGACGGCGGCGCTGAACGAGAAGCAGACCGAAGAGATCGCCAAGATGATCCCGCAGCAGCGATTCGGCGCACCCGAGGAGATTGCGGCGGGCGTCGTCTACCTGGCCAGCAACGAAGCCGGGTACATCACCGGCCAAACACTGCACATCAACGGCGGCATGGCCATGGTTTAGGCCCCATGGTAAATCTGCGTCAGGTGTTGCTAGCGCTTGGCGCCGCTGCTGAAATCGGCTCCGCAATGACGCGGCAAAATGGGCCTGGGCAGCGCTGGCCAAGCCCTATGAAGTGTGTTAACGAGCCGAACGGTTTTACGGCCCTCGGCACGATTGTGGGAATGGAAGCGGGGCCAGGATTGGGCCACCGCACGGAGTGCGAAAGAGTGGAATAGCGCGTCGTTTCGATACCCGCCGGTCGCGCGCTTCTCTATAGAAGCTGAGGCCACCGGTCACGGGCTAGTCCAGTACATCAGAATTTGCGAACTGCTAAAAGCAACCGACGCGAGGGAAGACTATGAGCGATGTCGCTGAGCGGGTGAAGAAGATCGTCGTGGAGCACCTGGGCGTGGAGGCCGAGAAGGTCACCGAGAACGCCAGCTTCATCGACGACCTGGGCGCCGACAGCCTTGACACGGTTGAGCTCGTGATGGCGTTCGAAGAGGAGTTCGGCTGCGAAATCCCCGACGACGCCGCCGAGCACATCCTGACCGTCGGAGACGCGGTCAAGTTTCTCGAGAAGAACGCCAGCGCCGCCTGAGCCGTCTTTATCCCTCAACGGCTAGGTTGCGGCTCTACCGGCCCGGCCGGGTGGAATTTCGAGGCTTGCGCAGGCGTACAGGCACATCGGGGCTAGACTTCGAGGCTTGACCCGATTGCAAGCTTGAGGCACCGGCCCGGCCAATCTCCCGCTTCAAGGACCATGATGCGTCGCGTCGTCATTACAGGACTTGGCATCGTCTCGCCCGTCGGCTGCGGCGTCGAGGCGTCGTGGAAGGCGCTGCTTGCCGGCGCCAACGGCGCGCGCCGCATCGAGGAGTTCGAGGTCGGCGATCTGACCTGTCAGGTGGCCTGCTTCATTCCGCGCGGCGCCAAGGAGGACGGCAAGTTCAATCCCGACGATTGGATGGAGCCGAAGGAGCAGCGCAAGGTCGACGACTTCATCATCTACGCGATGGCGGCGGCCGAGCAGGCGATCGCCGATTCCGGCTACGTCGCCGACACGCCCGATAAGCAGGAGCGGGCCGGCGTACTCATCGGCTCGGGCATCGGTGGCCTGCCCGGCATCGCCGAAACGGCGATCCTGCTGCAGGAAAAAGGCCCGCGTCGCGTCAGCCCATTCTTTATTCCTGGGCGTCTCATCAATCTCGCCGCCGGCTACGTGTCGATCAGGCACAAGCTGAAGGGTCCCAACCACGCGGTCGTCACCGCCTGCTCGACCGGCGCGCATGCCATCGGCGATGCAGCGCGACTGGTGGCGCTGGGCGACGCCGACGTGATGGTGGCCGGCGGCACGGAATCTCCCATCTGCCGCATCGCCGTGGCCGGCTTTGCCGCCTGCCGCGCGCTGTCGACGGGCTTCAACGATCGTCCCAGCGCCGCCTCGCGCCCCTACGACAAGGACCGCGACGGTTTCGTCATGGGCGAGGGCGCCGGCGTCGTCGTCTTGGAAACGCTGGAGCATGCCAAGGCGCGCGGCGCCAAGATCTACGCCGAGGTCATCGGCTACGGCATGTCGGGCGACGCCTACCACATCACCGCTCCGGCGGAGAACGGCGACGGCGCCTATCGTTGCATGCGTGCGGCCTTGAAGCGCGCCGAGATCGACGTCAGCGACATCGATTACGTCAACGCGCACGGCACCTCGACACCGATGGGCGACGAGATCGAGCTGGGTGCCGTGGAGCGCCTGTTCGGCAACGCCTCCGGCAAGCTGGCCATGTCGTCAACCAAGTCGGCCACCGGGCATCTGCTCGGCGCCGCCGGCGCCATCGAGGCGATCT
>CAZOOS010000025.1:19333-21018 GCA_964581475.1 uncultured Hyphomicrobium sp. | reverse complement strand
ACCAAGTCGGCCACCGGGCATCTGCTCGGCGCCGCCGGCGCCATCGAGGCGATCTTCTCGACGCTGGCCATCCGCGACAACATCGCCCCGCCGACGCTCAACCTCGACAACCCGTCGGTGGAGACGGCGATCGACCTCGTGCCGCACACGGCGAAGAAGCGCGAGATCAACACGGTGCTCTCCAACTCCTTCGGCTTCGGTGGCACCAATGCCTCGCTCATACTGCGGCGCGTTGCCTGAGGCGCGTCCGCGACCCTGCTCCGTCCGACGCGCTCCGGTAACGGATTCCTTTCCCGCTTTTGCCATATTTGGTTCTAGGGTCGGGGCGATAATCGCAGGCCCCGCGCGGGCAAGGCTGCGTCGCTAACGGGAGCGCATCGTTGAGCACCTTCCCCCCTTCGAGGCAGGAGCCTCCCTTCCGCCGAGGGGGAATTCGACCGCGCTCACCCGCCGAGATGCTGGAGCCGTCGCGGCCGCCGGGCCCGCCACGCGGCGCCGCCCCGCCGGGCGCGTCACGCCGCGGTGGCGGTTTCATGCGTTTTGTCAGCGGTCTGTTCACGCTGCTCTTGTTTCTGATGCTCGCCGTCGGCGCCCTGGCGGCGCTGCTCTACCATCAGTTCGAAACCCCGGGGCCGCTTGCCGTTTCGCGCGTGATTGCCGTGCCCAAGGGTGAGGGCCGCATCGCCATAGCGACGCGCCTGGAGAAGGAAGGGGCGATCTCCAATCGCTGGGCCTTCATCGCCAACTATTTGTTGCGTGGCGCCATGGGGCCTAAGCCGCTGGAGCTCAAGGCCGGCGACTACGAGATCAAGAAGAACGCCAGCATGGCGGAGATCATGGAGATGCTGACGCAAGGTCGCGGCGTGCTCTCCAAGCTGACCATCCCCGAGGGGCTGACCAGCCTGCAGATCGTCGAGAAGCTGCGCGAGCTGGACGAGCTCGTGGGCGACATCACCGAGATCCCGCCGGAGGGCGCGCTGCTACCTGACACGTACCGCTTCTCCAAGGGCATGGAGCGGCGCGAGCTGCTCGAGCGCATGCAGGGCGAGATGCAGCGCTTCCTGGCCACGGCATGGGAGCGTCGCCAGCCGAGCCTGCCCATCGCCACGCCCGAGGAAGCCGTCATCTTCGCCTCCATCGTCGAGAAGGAAACGGGACGCGCCGATGAGCGCGGGCGCGTCGCCGCCGTGTTCATGAACCGGTTGAAGAAGGGGATGCGCCTGCAGTCCGATCCGACGATCATCTACGGCCTCGTCGGCGGTCAGGGCATGCTGGGCCGTTCGATCACGCGTGCCGACCTCGACCAGAAGACGCCGCACAACACTTACCAAATCGGTGGATTGCCGCCGACGCCGATCTGCAACCCGGGACGCTCGGCCATCGAGGCGACGCTCAATCCGCCGGCCACCACCGACCTCTACTTCGTCGCCGACGGCACCGGTGGTCACACGTTCTCCGACACGCTCAAGGAACACAACGCGGCGGTGACCAACTGGCGCAAGGTCGAGCGCGAGCGCAAGAAAGACGCAGCGCCCGATGCGGCGGCAGCGCCCGACGCCATCCCGGTACCGTCCGCCGCCGCCGCCGCGGCGCCGCGCGTCATCAACGCCGCCCCCAAGGCCGGGTCGACGCCGGCCGCGCCGGTCGCGGCGACAACGGTTCCCTTGCCGCTCCGCAAGCCCAAG
>CAZOOS010000025.1:1720-19233 GCA_964581475.1 uncultured Hyphomicrobium sp. | reverse complement strand
GCCGGCCGCGCCGGTCGCGGCGACAACGGTTCCCTTGCCGCTCCGCAAGCCCAAGTAGTGTAGTAGGGTCATTCACTGTCATCCCGGCCAAGCGAGCCCGCGAGCGCAGAACCGGGAACCAGCGGATGCTCACTATGAATTTCGTGTCTTCGACGACTCTGGCGCTGGGTCCCGGATAGCCTCCGCTACGCTTCGTGCTGGAAGCACGCCTCCGGCATGACTTCCGGGATGACAGTGGGGCTCGTTTAGCCCAGCAGGTAACGTTCCGATCATCCGTTCGGCACGCGCCTTGTTGACGGAGCCGCCGAGGGTTAGATTTCCCGCGCGTTGGGCCCCCCGGCGCCCTGGCGTAGCGGAGCCGCAATGAGCATCAAGAGCATGACCGGCTTTGCGCGCGCCGAAGGTGCACACGCGGGGTGCGCCTGGCACTGGGAGGTGCGCAGCGTCAATGGCCGCGGGCTCGATGTGCGTCTGCGGCTGCCGCCAGGTTACGAGCAGCTGGAGCCGAAGGTGCGCGAAGTAATCGCCGGCCACGTCGCCCGCGGCAGCGTAACCGTCGCCCTGGCGTGCGAGCGCAGCGATGCCGGCACCGAAATTCGCATCAACGAGCGGGCGCTGGCACAGGTCATGGTCGCCGCCGCGCGCATTCGCACGCTCACCGATGCGGCGCCACCGCGCGTCGACGGTCTCATCACCATCAAGGGGGTGCTCGATGTCGTCGAGGCCGTAGAGGATCCCGAGCAGGCTGCGGCACGCAGCGAGGCGATGCTGAAATCGCTCGACGGCGCCCTCATCGCTCTGGTCGCTGCGCGCGCCGCCGAGGGCTCGCGGCTAGCCTCCACCCTGAATGGCCAGCTCGACGAGATCGAACGCCTCGCGCGGGTCGTGCAGCAGTCGCCGGCGCGCATGCGCGAAGCGGTCGAGGCGCGCCTCAAGGAGCAGGTGAGCCGTCTGCTCGATGCCGGCAACGGTTTCGATGCCACGCGCCTGCATCAGGAGGCGGTGCTGCTGGCGACGCGCGCCGACGTCGAGGAGGAGCTGCAGCGCCTCGTTTCGCACATCAGCGCCGCGCGCGAGCTCATCGCCGAGGACGGCGCCGTCGGCCGCAAGCTCGACTTCCTGGCGCAGGAATTCAATCGCGAGGCCAATACGCTGTGCTCCAAGGCGAGCGATATCGAGATCACGCGCGCCGGTCTCGCCCTGAAGACGGTGATCGATCAGTTGCGCGAACAGGTGCAGAACATCGAGTGAGCGGACGAGAAGGGGACGGGCGGGAAATCCGCCGGCGATGAGGCATGCCAGGAACGCCAACGATTGAACGACGCGGGTTGCTGCTCGTGCTGTCCTCCCCGTCGGGAGCGGGCAAGACGACGCTGGCGCGCCGCCTGATCGAGGCCGATAGCGACATCTCCATGTCGGTCTCGGTGACGACACGCAAGCCGCGTCCGGGCGAGACGGACGGGCGCGACTACACGTTCATCGACGAAGCCGCCTTCAAGCGCATGGCCGAAGGCGGGGCGCTGCTCGAATGGGCGCGCGTGTTCGACAACTACTACGGCACGCCGCGCGCGCCGGTCGAAGCGGCCATCGCGCATGGCAAGGACATCCTCTTCGACATCGACTGGCAGGGGGCGCAGCAACTCTCCGAAAAGATGAAGCACGATGTCGTGCGCGTTTTCATCCTGCCGCCGTCCGCCGCCTCGCTGGAGCAACGCTTGCGCGCCCGTGCGCAAGACCCCGAGGAGGTCGTGCGGCGGCGCATGGACAAGGCCTCCGACGAGATCAGCCACTGGCCGGAGTACGACTACGTCGTCGTCAACACCGACTTGCCGACATCGATGGAGGGTCTCACGGCTATCCTCACCGCCGAGCGGCTGCGGCGCGAACGCCTCAACGGGCTCACCTCCTTCGTGCGCGGGATGCAGGCCAAGCTATGATGCGCCGGTTCGCCTCGGTTTGCATCGCCGCCGCGCTTCTGCTCGCCGCTCCCCTGCAACCCGGCGCCGGCAATCCGCTCGGCGACATCGGCAGCCACGAGATCATCGCCGCCAAGCCGGGCGCCATCCTGCGCGTGTTTCCGCAGGTCGGCGGGTCGGTCGACAACGCCCGCGCCTACCGCATCATTTATCGCTCGACGGGAATGAACGGCGAGCCGATCGCCGTCTCCGGCGCGGTGCTGTTTCCCGACGCGCCGACGCCGCGCGTGAAGCGCGACGTCGTCGCCTGGGCGCATCCGACGACGGGTGTCGCGGAGAAATGCGCGCCGACGCTGCTGCCGGATTTGTCGGGGACCATTGCCGGCATCGACGAGATGCTGAGCCGCGGCTTCGTCATCGCCGCCACCGATTATGCCGGCCTCGGCGGGCAAGGCATGCACCCCTATCTCATCGGCGTCAGCGAGGCGCGCGCGGTGCTCGATAGCGTGCGGGCCGCGCGCCAACTTCCCGACGCGGCAGCCGGGCATCGCTTCGCCGTCTGGGGCCATTCGCAAGGTGGACACGCGGCGCTGTTCACGGGCGAGCAGGCGGCAACCTATGCGCCGGAATTGAAACTCGTCGGCGTCGCCGCCGCGGCGCCGGCGACATATCTGGGCGAGCTGTTCAGGGCCGACCGGGGGTCGGTCGGCGGCAATGCGCTGACGGCGATGGTGATCCTGTCGTGGTCGACGATCTTCGACATCCCGGTCGATAGCGTGGTGCTGCCGGCCGCCACCCGCAGCTTCGAGGGCGTGGCACGCACCTGCATCGAGAGGATCACCGAGCTGTTGCGGCTGCAGGAGATAGAGGCGCCGCTGCAGCGCGCCTTCCTGAAAGTCGACCCGACCACGATCGAGCCATGGCGCGGCATCATGGAGAAGAACACGCCCGGACAAGCGCCGGCGGGCGCGCCGGTGTTCATCGTGCAGGGGACGGCGGACGATCTGGTGCGTCCGCAGATCACCAAGCAATTCGCCAACCGGCTATGCGAGGCGGGCGCCGTCGTCGAGATGCGTTGGCTGGAGGGCGTCTCGCACGCCTTTGCCGGCTACGACGGAGCGTACGCCGCCGTTAACTGGATGGCCGACCGCTTCGCCGGGCTTGCGGCCCCCAATGGTTGCGGCACGGCGCCGTGAACGGGGGCTGCGACGCCTTGGCGTAAACCCCGTTGGCCGCCAGGGCAGACAGGCCACGATGCCCGGGATAGGCTGGACTGATCCGGGGCAACTCAAAGCGGCATGCGCGTGCGTCTGGTTCTCCTTTCCTTGGCGCGTATCGGTGGTGCGTGCGCGCTCGCGGCGCTAGCGTCGTCATCGGTGCCCGCGGCGGCGCAGACGGCGCTGCCGGGCGTGAAGCTCGACGTCAGCGCCGCGGACATCCGCCGCGCCAAGCCAGGTACCGTCCTGCGCATTCGCCCACAAGTTGGCGGCGCTCCGTCCAACGCCAAGGCGTTCCGCATCATCTATCGCTCGACCGGTCTCGAAGGCGAACCGATCGCCGTCTCCGCCACCGTCATCTATCCCGCCGGCCCGGCACCGCAGGCCGGCCGCGACATCGTCGCCTGGGCGCACTACACGACCGGCGTCGCCGAGCGCTGCGCGCCGACGCTGCTGCCCAATCTGTCGGGGACCATACCCGGCCTGGAACAGATGCTGACGCGCGGCTACGTGGTCGTCGCCACGGACTATGGCGGCCTCGGGCTGCCGGGCGTGCACGCCTATCTCGTCGGCCTCAGCGAGGCGCGCGCGGTTCTCGATTCGGTGCGCGCCGCGCGCAACCTCAACGGCGCCCACGCCAGCGATCGCTTCGCCGTGTGGGGCCATTCGCAGGGCGGGCATGCGGCCCTGTTCACCGGCGAGCTTGCCGCCACGTATGCGCCGGAGTTGAAGCTCGTCGGCGTCGCCGCCGCGGCGCCGGCCACCAACCTTGTCGATCTGTTCAAGGCGCAGAAGGGCTCCATCGCCGGCAACAGCCTCACCGCCATGGCGCTGCTCTCGTGGGCGCGCACCTACAACATTCCGCTCGACAGCGTGCTCGAGGATGGCGCCGAGGCGAGCTTCGAGAAAGTGGCGGAAAGCTGCATCCAGTCGCTGTCGCAGATGCTGAACCTGTTGCAACTCGCCAAGCCGCTGAAGAAGGCCTTCCTCAAGGTCGATCCGACGACGGTGCCGGTCTGGCGCGCGCTGATGGAAAGGAACTCGCCCGGCCAGGCGCCGCAGCCGGCGCCGGTGTTCATCGCGCAAGGCACCGCCGACAAGAACGTCGACCCCGACCTCACCGTACGCTTTGCCAAGATGCTGTGCGCCGCCGGCACGCCTGTCGATCTGAAGATGATGAAGAACGTGTCGCACAGCTTCGCCGCGGAACAGAGCGCCTTCCAGGCGGTCAACTGGATCACGGACCGCTTCAAGGGGCGGCCGGCGCCGAGCGACTGCAAGCGCGGCTGACGACCAGTGCGGCCCGCTAGGCGCGCCGCAGCGTCGACCGCTCGAAGACGAGCGCCATGCGCGCAAAGTCCTTCACGCCGATATCCTCGGCGCGCAGGTTGCCGGCGATGCCTGACGCCTCCAGCAGCGCCTCCGGCTCGGCGACGAGCTGTTTGAGGCTGGAGCGCAGCATCTTGCGCCGCTGGCCGAACGCCGCCGCCGTCACGCGCGCCAGGGACTGCGGCGTGCACGGGGGCGAGGGCTCTTTGTGCGGGACGAGCTCGACGACCGCCGATGCCACCTTGGGGGCCGGCGTGAAGGCTTCGCGCGGCACGTTCATGACGATGCGCGGCGAGGTACGCCACTGCGCCAACACCGACAAGCGGCCGTAGACCTTGCTGCCCGGCGCCGCAACGATGCGCTCGGCGACCTCCTTCTGGAACATCAGCACCATGCGCGCGTACCACGGCGGCCACGGCTCGCTGTCGAGCCAGCCGGTGAGCAGCAGCGTGGCGACGCCGTAGGGAAGGTTGGCGACGATGACCGCGCGCCCGCTCGCCGGACCGAGCAGCTTCGGCCAATCGGCCTTCAGCGCGTCGCCGAAATGTACATCGAGTTGGCCCGGATAGCGCTGGGCGATCATCTCCAGGGCACCACGGGTGCGCTCGTCGCGCTCCACCGCGATGACGCGCGCGGCGCCTTCGATAAGTAGGGCGCGCGTCAGCCCTCCCGGTCCCGGTCCCACCTCGACGACCGTGCGGCCCTCGAGCGATCCGGCGGCGCGGGCGATGCGCCGTGTCAGGTTGAGATCGAGGATGAAGTTCTGCCCGAGGCTCTTCTTGGCGGCGAGGTCGAAGGCGCGGATGACATCCCGCAGCGGCGGCAGACCGTCGGGGCTGGCGCCGGGCGCGGGGTCGCGTTCGCTGGCGCTCATAATGGCGGCGCCGTTGCTGCGCGTGCCGCAACGATGGAGGACGCCAGCTTCAGGGCTTCGATGAAGCTGTGCGCCGAGGCGCGGCCCTCGCCGGCAATGTCGAAGGCGGTGCCGTGGTCGGGCGAGGTGCGCACGAACGGCAGCCCCAGCGTGACGTTGACACCTTCATCGAAGCCGAGCGTCTTCAACGGGATTAGCGCCTGATCGTGATACATGGCGATGACGGCGTCGTAGCCGCGCCGCGCGGCGGCGTGGAACAGGGTGTCGGCCGAATGGGGACCGGTAACCGACAGGCCCTCGGCGCGCAGATCGGCGATGGCCGGGGCAATCGTCTCGATTTCCTCGCGGCCCATGGTGCCGGCCTCGCCGGCGTGCGGATTCAACCCGGCGATGGCGATGCGCGGCGCGCTGATGCCGAAGTCGCGCCGCAGCGCCGCGTAGGTGGTGCGCGCTGTCTCGAAGATCAGGCCGCGGGTGATGGCCTTCGGCACCTCGGCCAGGGCGCAATGGACGGTGAGCGGAACGACGCGCAGCTCGTGCGAGGCGAGCATCATGACCGGATGAAAGTGCCGCCCCGCGTGGCGCTCGGCGAGGGCTGCAAGAAACTCGGTATGCCCGGGGAAAGGAAAGCCGGGGCTCCTCACGACATGCTTGGCGATGGGGTTGGTGACGAGCGCCGCGGCTTCGCCGCGCACCACCGCCGCGGTTGCCGCCTCGATGGCGCCGACAATACCCGCGGCGTTGGCCGCATCACCGACCCCAGGGGTCACGCGCGCCGGCAGCGGGCTGTGCAACACGGGGAGGGCGCTACCGAAGAGTTCGAGCGCCTCGCCCGGCGCATTGACCGCAGCGATGGGAACGGCGAGCCCCAGCAACCGCGCGCGCTCGGCGAACACCTGCTTGTCGCCAAAGACGACGAAGGGGTCGAGGCCGCGATCGCTGCGCTCGAGCCATGCCCGCAAGGTGATTTCGGGGCCGATGCCCGCCGGATCGCCCATGCTGACGGCCAGCGGCCGTCGCCGGCGGGGATCGCTGCCCCCGCTCATCAGCGGTACTCGATATGGGCGTCCGTCACGAGATCCTTCAGATGCTTCTTGGAAAGGATCTCGAACTCCTTCTGGCGCAGCTCGTTCTGCGCGGTCTCGCGCTTGGAATCGGCCGCCTTGACCAGCTTGCGTCCGCACACGGCCCACAGCTCGACGCCGTTCTCGCCGATGGTGGCAGGCAGCAGCTCGTCGTCGTGGGCGCTCAACAAGAGCGAGCGCGTCGGCTCCGGCAAGCTCGTCGGGCGCCGGTCGCCGAGGTTGTCGAAGCGGGCGCCCGGCACGCCGCGCGCCATCGTCTCCATGCCTTTGCAGCCGGAGAACTTGCCGCGCAGTTGCTCGGCCTCGCTGATGCGCTGGGCAAGTTTTTTCTGGTCCTGCTGCACCGGCAGCGACAAGAGGATGCGGTGGATCTTCAGCTCGACGTCATCCTGCCCGTCGGACGAGGCCACCATGCGGTCGACGTCGCGCGTGGCGACAGTGATCTGGTGTCCGAACTTGCGGCGGATGACATCTGACCAGGACAGCGAGGCGCGAATGCGCTCCTTCATCATGGTGATGCTGGCGCCCATCTTGCCAATGTGCTCGCCGAACTGAGCCGGCGTCATCTTGTTGCGCTCGGCCATGCCGCTGATGACACGGTCGACGTCGTCGTCGGCAGCAACGACCGACAGCTTCTTGGCCTCCTGCAGCTTCAGGCGTTCCTCGATCAGCTCCTCGAGCGCCTGCTTGCGCGCGGTCGGGACGTACTCTTTCTCGATCTGCGACTTGATGCTGGCGACGAACTCGCCCTGCAACTGCCGCACGCGCGCCTGCTGCTCGGCCTCGGTCTTGGGAGGATTGGCCTTCAGCCGCTTCATGGCGAAGTTCTTGAACTGCTCGTTCATGCTCGGCGACTTGAGTTTCGCCTGCAGTTTCTTCTGCACGTCCTGGGCGCCGAGCATCGAGAGCGCGACGCGTTGCTCGATCTCATAGCCGGTGATCGGCTCGTCGTTGACGAGGGCGACGATGGATTGGATGGGCCGGCTGGCGGGCTCGTCCTGCGTTGCCTTGGCGGTTTGCGTGCGCTTCTCCTGCGCCTGCACCGCGGTCGGGGCGGCGAGCGAGCTGATCAACGAGACCGCGAAGGCGATGCCCAGCGCAAGGCAGGCTGCCGCGCGCGCCCCGGCGACGCCCGCTTGCGGACGCATGAACCGGAACGATCGGGCAGAGACCATGGCAGCGTCTTTCGGTTGCGTGCCGCAGCGGGAGAGCCTGCGGTGCGCCGCGGATTATAAGGCTCGGCCCGGGCGCGTGAACGGGCCGGGCACGAACCGGCGACCGTCGGCCGCCGCTTTATCGACGCAAACATTGGCAGTCCCGTGGCCGGCCATGCGCGTATCAAGGGCCAATCACGGCCGCACGCACTTACCATTCGCCGGCGCCGGTACGGGCGGCCGCGGCGGGGCGTGGTTAACCGCCCGACTGCTGCTCGCTCATCGACGTGCCGCTGAGGACGTCGGTCGAGTAACCGAATTCGCCAAGGTGCTTCAGCTCGAAGCGCAGCATGAGCGTCTGCCCGTCCACGATATCCGGGTTGACGTAGTAGTTGTCGGTATAGGTCGCCGTCAGCACGAAGCACTCGTCGCCGTAGCGTACCTGGAACATGTCGGATGCGATGGTGTCGTCGTCGATGTCGTAGCGGACCGCGGCGCCGACGCTCCAGCGATCGGTCAAGCGGATGTTGAGCGAGCTGTAGAGGTCTTCCTGCGCCGTCAAGATGCCGTTGGTTGGGTCGGTGTTGAGGTAGGCATAGATCGCGTTCATGGCGAACGGCCCGATCGTCATCTGACCGCCGGCGTCGGCGCGGCGGATGTCGAGGCTGTCTTGATCGAAGCGCGTCTGCGAGATGAGCTGCATGAAGCTCCACGGCGCGACGTAGGCGCCGAGCACGTAATCGGAGCGGTCGTTCTGCAGGCCGCTGAAGGGCGTGAACGTCGGGTTGCCGTACTCGTCAATGCCCGGGGTGCGGTAGGCGTTGTCGCCGGCGAGGTGGAAGCTTTCACCCGCGAGGATGCGCGCATAGCCGCCCTCGTTCCCCTGGAAGGTATACTGCAGGCCGACGTTGGCGCGCGTGCCGGTCTCGATGCGGTCGTAGCCGGAGAACTTCGTGACCTCGAACAGGTTGGTGTCGTCAAAGACGAGGCTCTGCGCGTCCTCGTTGGGCAGGTTGTCCTGCCGCACGGTCGCCTGCCGGGCGATGATCTGGCCGATCGGCTCGATGACGTGCGAGCCGGCGCGCGTGTTGGTGACCCACGGATAGGCGATGGTGACGCCGCCCAGCGCCAGGCCGCGGGCGAACGAGGTATCGTAGGTGCCCGTCGTCGGCGACTGCGGATCGACGTAGTCGTTGATCGAATAGAGATCGCCGCGCAACTGGGCGAACGGGGTGTAGGTGATGCCGATCGGGTCGGTGAGGCGGCGGCGCCAGTTGAGCTCGGTGACCACGCGGTTCATCTGCTCGGTACCGCCGGCGAACGGTGCCAGGCCCGTCGGATCCTGCTCGTTGGAGAAGCTCAGCGCGTTGGTGTTCCACGTCAGCTCGCCGCCGAGGACCGGGTCGGCGAACACGTAGTTGTAGTCCATGATCGGATGCGCGAGCGATTCAGACTCGTTCGTGTCCGTGAACATCAAGCCGCCGAAGTGGTAGAGCTCGATGCCCAGGTAGTTGCGGTCCGAGATGCCCTCGAGGAACACCTTGTTGACGCGGTCGGTCAGCAGCATGTTGTCGAGCTTGTAGAAGCGGCGGAACGTATCGTCACTTTCCAGGGTCACGTCCCAGCCGAATTTCCACCAGCTCGACAGCGAGAACAGACCTTTGGTCTCGAGGCTGCCGCGCCATCCGTCATACTGGTCGCGATTGGCGATGGCCGAGGGCAGGTCGGCGGCGTCCTGGTCGAGGCCCTGCGCCTTGATGTAGTACTGGCCGCTCTCGGTGCGGTGACGCCAGTCGCCCTGCCACAGGATGCCCTGCCGCGAGGTGTACATCGGGTAGAACGTGAAGTCGTAGTTCGGCGCCAGCGCGAAGTAGTACGGAATGGTGGTGCTGTAGCCGAGGGTGTCGGAGGTCGACGGCTGCGGCATCAGGAAGCCCGACTTGCGCTTCACCGACGGGTCGGCGTGCTCGAAGTAGGGCGTGTAAAGGATCGGCACGCCGAACAGCTCGAACTGTGCATCCTGATAGCTGATGGTCGCGGCAGCCTGGTCGTGGGTAACGGTGGCGGCGCTCAAGCACCACAGCGGCGGCATCCCGTCGGTGGTTTTGCAAGGCGTGAACCGGCCATTGGTGAAGACGGTCGTGTTGCCGCCGCGGCGCGTCGCCTTCTCGGCGGCGATGCGCGTGTCGTCGGCGGCGACGATGGAGAGCTGCGAGACGAAGCCGTCGCGGAAATCGTCGGTGAGCGTGTAGCGGTCGGCGCGGACGACGTTGCCGTTCGGTTCCTTCAGCATGACGTTGCCGACCGCCGTCAGCGTATTGGCCGACTGGTCGTAAACCACTTGGTCAGCAGTCAGGATGTAGTTGTTGTAATAGATCTCGACGTTGCCGCGGGCGATCACCTTGTTGCCGCCGGTGTCGTAAATCAGCTCGTCGCCCTGCAGATAGAGCGGTTGCGACTTGTCGATGTTGCGGGAGGGCCCGACCATCGACTGCTTGGGGAACGACGTCGATTTTTCGACGTCAGGTGCCAAGGTTGATGGGTCTTGGGCGAACGCGTCGTGCGAAACGCCGAGCGAAGCGAGCAGGACAGCGAGCACAGCCAAACGCACCCGGCGGGCAGCCTTTCGGTGCCCGCAGGTGACGCGTGACGATCCGCAACCCTCTTGCGGTGCCCGCGTATGACGCATCACTCAGCCATCCTCCTGGTGTAACAGTACCGTAGCCGAGACAATCACAACGAGGACCACGGGCAGCCAGATCGCCGCCCAAGGGGGCGTCAATCCAGCCACTCCGACTTGCCGGGAGACTTCCGAAACAAGAAAGAAGCCGAACCCCCCCACCAGTCCTGCAATAACCATAGTCTGGATGCCCCCACCGCGGAATGACCGTAACGACACAGTGGCCGCCAAAAGGACCATCGCCGCGCAGAGTAAAGGCCTTGACATCAGCGCCTCGTACTGAATGCGCAGGCGGTCTGATGAAAGTTTAGCCTTTTCAGCCACTTCAATGAGCGCCGGCATTTCCCAGAAGGACACCGAAAAGGCCGTACCGAGAGCATCCGTGACGCGATCCGGTGTAAGGTATGTGGACACGAGGTAGATATCGAACTTTTCGGGCTCGCGGCCGATGCGCACGACCCAGGCTTCGCGGATCTCCCAGTAGCCCTCGCGCAGGTCGGCGCGCTTGCCGTCCACCCGCTCCACGAACTGACCTGCGTCGTCGAACACGAACATCGAAACGGCGTGCAGAGTCAGCCCCTTGTTGGTGGCCAACAGGGCGCTGATGACGGATTGGCCGTCAGTCCCGTTCTGCCGCAGCCAGGACGAGCCCGAGCGCGAGCGCAGCAGATTGCCTTCCTTGCCGAACGCCTCGGCGAAAATGCCCTCCGCCGCATCGCGGCCGGCAGCCGCCATGGGATTGAAGACGGCGACCGCCAACACGCCCACGGTGAAAGCGACGATGACCCCCGGCCGCAAGAACTGCCAGGCCGACATCCCCCCGGCGCGCATCACGGTGAGCTCGCTCTTGCGGCTCAACTGCAGCAGCGCCGTGATCGAGCCGACAAGAACGGCGAAGGCGATGAGGAATTCGGCGTAGGCGGGCAGGCGCAGCAGCGCGATCAGCGCCAGGGTGAGCAGCGGCACCTCGCCGTGCTTGCCCGATTGGCGCAACAACTCCACGAAATCAATGAGGTAGATCAGGACTGAGCACAGCAGGAACACCGCCAGGATCGCGAACAGGAAGCGCATGCCGATGTAGCGGCCGAGGGTAGGGGTGCCGATCAAGCGCTCACCTCCGCCCGCCGGAGGCGCTGCCAGGGGCGGCGCGCCTGCCCGGGATGAGGCCGGCAACGAACGTGAAAGCCCGGCTGATGGGGTCGAAGATGAGGCCGGGGAAGCGCGAAGTCGACAGGGTGCGGCGTGCCCGCTCCATCAGCATCAGCGCGCCAAGCATCGCCGACAGAGGTAGGGCGTAGAGAAGCGGGGTCGCCGCTTCGTCGAGCACGACCACGTTGTTAAGGGCGAGGCCGCCGAGGCGGAGCATCGCCGCCAGCACGGCCGCCAGCGCCACTTGTTGAACGCGGTTCTGGCGGGTCGAGTGCGCCTGGCCGACGGCCGCCAGCGCGATCAGGGCAAAGGCGAGGGGGTAGAGCGGGTTAGAGAACCGCTCATGCAACTCGGCGCGGAACTTACCGGGTGTCTTCTGGAAGTTCTTCGAGGTCGCCTCGGGGTAGAGCAACTCGCTGAGGTAGCGCTCGCGCGGCTTCAGGTCCTCGCCGTCCTCGTCCATCTTCTTCTCGAACTGGTCGAGGTCAACAGCGTACTTCTCGAAGGCGATGATCTGCGAGGGCTCGTCCTTGTCGCTGCGGCGGACGATGTGCCCCTTGCTCATCACCATGAAGTTCGAGGGAGGGCGCTGCACGATGACGCCGCGCTCGGCGAGATACGACTGATTGAGCTCCTTGTTGCGCGTGTCGTGAACGATGAGGCCGAGCAGCTCACCATTGGGCTCACGCTCGCGAATGTGGAAGGTCAGCCCTTCCTCGGGGCTCGAGAAGGCGCCGGGCTGGATCACCTGGGTGAGGATGTTGGCGCGCACCTGCACGATGTACTCGCGCAGCAGCTTGAGGCTCCACGGCATGCCGATGTGATTGACGAAGGCGACGCCCATAGCCACCAGAAGCGCCAGCGCCATCAAGGGCTTTGCCGCCCGCCAGATGGTGGCGCCGGACGCCGTCAGCACGATCAGCTCGGAATCGCCGTTGAGGCGGTTAAGCGTATGGATGCAGGCAATGAGCAGCGAGAAGGGGGCGATGATGGCCATCAAGTTCGGCAGCGCCAGGGTGGTCATCTTGATCAGCATCCACACGTCCTGACCCTGGTTGGTCACGACGTTGAGCTGGCGCAGCGCCAGCGCCACCCAGACGATGCTCGACAGCGACAGCAGGATGATAAGCAACGCCGACCCGGCCTGCCGAAAGACATACCTTTCGAAGATCGTCATGCTGACCGAATGCGGATAAGAGGGCGCCGGCGGGATGCCGGCCCCCCGGCCCGTCCCATACGCCCTCGTCCCACGCCACAGTGGCGGAAATTCGGCTTTTCCCCAGTCACTTGGCTGCTGTGGCGGCAGCGCTTGCCGGGCCAGATGAGGCGCATCGCCGTGCGGAGCGGAGCGGGCGAACAAGGCGAGAACAGCGGCGCCGAACACGGCGGCTTGATATCTGTTACGCCCTGCCTCGCTTGCCAGCACGGCGCCCGCGGGTTAGCTCGGAGTGACCAACGTTTCGGACTTCCCTGCCTTCCATGCATGGCTTGGGTCCCTGCTCGGCGGCGGGGTCTAGCGCGGAGTTGCTTCCCGCGTGGCGCAGTGCAACCCGGCGAGACGTCCTTTGCCCGCAACGCCACCTGGAGCCCTTCCGCATGACCAGCCGACCCGAAATCGTCTTTCATCCGCTCAACGCTGACCTTGAGCCGACCGTCCTCGTGCTCGCCGGCGATGACGTGGCGCTCGGGAGCCGCGGCCGCGATCTCGACCAGCGCTCCGGCGGGGCACTGCTGAAGGCGGCGGAGGCGGCGCAGTACAAGGGGCGCAAGAAGTCGACCATCGAGGTTCTGGCGCCGTCGCGTCTCGGCGCCGTGAACCGCGCCATCCTGCTCGGCACCGGCAAGACGGGCGAGCTCAGCGAGAACGATTGGGTCCTGCTCGGCGGCTCGGCCGCCGGTGCTATCGGCGCCCGCAAGACGAAATCGGCAAGCCTCATCGCCGAGGCGGCAGACACCGGCGGCACCAAGCCGGAGGCTATCGCCGCCATGCTGGCGTTCGGCGCCGCGCTGCGCCAATACGAGTTCCGCAAGTATCTGACCAAGCGCCCCAGCGAGGACGACAACGGCAACGGGCACGACGGACTGCAGAAGCTCGTCGTGCATTGCGCCGATCCCGACAAGGCGCGTGCCGCCTACGCGCGCTACGCCGCCGTCGCCAACGGCGTCATCACCGCCCGCGATCTCGTCAATGAGCCGGCCAACGCGCTCGGCCCGGTCGAGTTTGCAGATCGCGTCAAGGAGCTGGAGAGCTCGGGGCTCGAGATCGAGATCCTCGACGCCGACCAGATCGCCGAACTGAAGATGGGCGCTCTGCTGGCCGTCGCCCAGGGCAGCGTGCGTCCCGCCCGCGTCGCCATCATGCAGTGGCACGGCGCCAAGTCGAAGCGCGCCAAACCGCTGTGCTTCATCGGCAAGGGTGTCGTCTTCGATACCGGCGGCATCTCCATCAAGCCGGCCGCCGGCATGGAGGACATGAAGGGCGACATGGGCGGCGCCGCCGCCGTCGTCGGCGCCATGCAGGCGCTCGCCGAGCGCAAGGCCAACGTCAACGTCATCGGTATCATCGGCCTCGTCGAGAACATGCCCTCGGGCACGGCGACGCGGCCGGGCGACATCGTGCGCGCGCATTCGGGCCAGACGGTCGAGATCCTCAACACCGATGCGGAGGGCCGCCTCGTCCTCGTCGACCTCATCTCCTACGTGCAAGAGCGCTTCAAGCCGCGGCTTATGATCGACCTCGCCACGCTCACCGGTGCCATCATGGTGGCGCTCGGCAAGGAGTACGCGGGCCTCTTCGTCAACGACGACAAACTCGCCGCCGATCTGCTCGAAGCGTCCGCCGAGACGGGCGAGAAGCTCTGGCGCATGCCGCTCGACAAGGCCTACGACAAGATGCTCGAGTCGAAGAATTGCGACATCAAGAACATCGGCGGCCGGTGGGCGGGCGCGTGCACGGCGGCGGCCTTCATCAAGTACTTCGTCAAGGACACGCCCTGGGCGCACATCGATCTGGCCGGCACGGCGATGGATGCGCCGAAGTCCGAGATCAGCCCGAGCTGGGGTGCCGGCTGGGGCGTGCGGCTGCTGGACCGGTTCGTTGCCGACAAGTACGAGAAGGCCGACAAATGAGCCGCATGAGCGGCTGCTCTAACTAACGGTAAAAACAAGTTAATAATTGTTTCCGTTCCATAATATATATTATGCGAACGATGAATGGCGCGGGGTCACTCGGTATAGGCGGCGAGCCTTGGGCGGCCGCCATTGCGCGACGATCTGCGGATCGACATGCGCCCCGTAGACTTCTGCGCCGACGCCCTGATCACCCTCGACGCTCTGTCCGTCCTTCCCATCTTCCCTCGCGCCGCTTGCACAGCTGAACCTGGCGTGGAACCCGGCCTGCGCCGGGTGACGTAAAGCGGACAAGCTGCGACTGGGCCTCAATCGTCAACCCGCTGAAGAGCGGGATCCACGTAAGTCTCGACAAGTCGAACGGTGAAGAGGGCAACAAGACGTCAGAGGAGCGCGTCCTCGGCGCGGCGCACGCCCCCAGCGATGATCGCGGCATAGAGCGCGCTGACGAAGCCCGACAGCACGTTGACGCTGATGACGATGCCGACGAGACGCGCCCACTCCTCGTTCATGAACACGCCGAGCGCCTTGACGATGAACTCGTCGAACGCCTGCTTCAACTGGAAGAACAGCTCGCTGACCTGGGCGATCGACGGCTCGGCCGGCGTGTTGAAGATGATGTCCCAGCCGATGCCCGTGACATTGGCGGCGGGGAGGATGGCCATGGCCGTGAGCAGCGCCAATCCGGCCGAGAACAGCAGTCCCAGCGGCGGCGCCAGGCGGAAATACCCCCAGCGCAGCGGCAGCGCGTCGGCGCGGATGGATAGCAGCCGCAGCAGCGCCGCGCCGATGTAGACGCAGGCGCCGAACAGCAACGCCACCCAGAAACGGCGGTCGAGGTTCGTCCCCGTGAACGTGAACAGCGCCGCCACACCGGCGAGCAGGCCCTTGAACACCGCCTCCAAGCTGCCGACGAGCGCGGTGAAGAATGCGCTGCGCCGTACGAGGCCGCCGAAATAGAACGGCAGCTCGTAGCGCAGCCGTGCCACCTCTAGCCGTAGCCCGAGGAGAAAGCTCAGAGCCGCCGTCACGCCGGCGAATACGAACGGGTAGTAGAAGGCGAAGGCCGCGAGCGCGACGACGGCCGCCACCTCGGCCCCCATGATGACGGCGTTGGTGATGATGCGCAGGATGATCATGCCCCGTTCCCTTCCCCGTGCCGATGGTAGACCGGCGCGGCGTGCGGAAACAATGGCCGTGGCCCGGATCTAGGGCAGCGCGGAGACGGTCTGCGGCGCGCGGCACACGGCATCTCCGACGCGTACCAACTGCACGTCGAACTCAAATGAGCGCCGGTACTCGCGATATGGGCCGCCGGTGTCGCCGGCAATCTGAAGGTGCAGCGGATGTTTCTCCGACGGGGGCACGAGCCACGCCTGGACGATATAAGGCTCGGTGCCATCTGCCAGCTCGAACGTGCCGTCGAACTGAAGACTGTGTGACGGCGGGCCCAGCGGTTCGCCAAAGGCGATCTTCAATGCCGTGCCCCCGCATTTTTCACCCGCCTCGACTTTGATGCCGCACCAGCCCTTACCGCAGGCGACGATATCGAGTGTGAGAATGCTGCGGCTTTTCTCGGCGTGGCTGGTGCCCGACCATCGCCCGGCGATGTCGGCCGTTTTGAGTTCGCGCGTCGCGGCGGCTGCGGCAATCGCTGCCGCTGCCAGAACGCAAACGCCAGCGAAGCCCCGGTTCAGCAACATGGGACTCGATCCTTGCGGGCGGACTACTGCAGCGCCGAGACGGTCTGCGGCGCCTGGCAGACAGCGTCCTTGATGCGCGCCATCTGCGCCTCGAACGGGAACGAGCGGCGGTAGGCGCGGAACTCCCCTCCCGTGTCGCCGGTGATCTGCAGCCTCAGCGGCGCGCCCGGGGGATCGTCGGGCGCGGGTAGGAAGATCGACGTCTGCACCACGTAGGGCTCGGTGCCGGGGGCCAACTGCAGCGTGCCCTTGAACTGGATGTAGTCGCTGTCGGGCAGGGCCTCGCCGGCGTCGATCTTCAAGGCGGTGCCGCCGCACTTGTCGCCGGCCTCGACCTTGATGCCGCACCAGCCGGCACCGCAGGCGACGATGTCGAGCGTCAACGGACCGCTGGCATTCGCCGCATAGCTGTCGCCCTGCCAGCGGCCAGCGATATTCGCCGCGGTAATGCCGGCGAAGAGCGGCGATGCCGTTGCCAGAACACAAAGACCGCTCAGTATGACTTTCAACATGACGTGCCTCGAAGCTCGATGCCGATGACCAACGCAGCGACAACATCTCTTCCGGCCGGCGAATTTATGTCGCGTCTTCGCCTGCTTGCCGCGCGCGCTCCCCGTCTTGCCGTCATTTGCCTGGTCTTGCTGCTGGCGCTGCCGACCGGCATCGTCGCCGTGGCGCAAAGCCTCGGCGCCATCGCCCTGCCATTCAACCTGTTCCTCGTCGACCAGCGCCTGCCCGGCATCTTCAAGCTGCACATGCTGGCGTCTGGCGCGGCGCTGCTGCTCATCCCGGCGGTCATCGCCCTGCGCCGTAACAGCGCCTGGCACCGCCCGCTCGGTTATGTCACCGCCGTCGCCGTGTTGCTTGGCGCACTCACCTCGCTGCCCGTGGCGCTCTACAGCCACTCCGCCGTCATGGCGCGCGCCGGCTTCCTGGCGCAGGGCATCGTCTGGCTCGCCTTGATCGTGCTGGGCATCCTCGCTATCCGCCGGCGCCGCTTCGCCGACCACGCGCGGCTGATGCTGGCCATGGCCGCCGTGGCCTCCGGCGCCCTATGGGTACGGCTGACGACGACGGTCGCTACTGGCTACGACCTGCCGTTCGATACGGTCTACAGCTGTGCCGCCTGGCTTGGCTGGCTGGTTCCGCTCGCGCTCGTGACGCTGCTGCCCACACCCTGGGCGCCACCCGCACGAACCGCGACACCCCACTAGCTTTCGAGGCCGCGCGGCATCGATTAGGGTGCCGCGCATGACACCCTCGAAAGACATCTCCCG
>CAZOOS010000025.1:0-1620 GCA_964581475.1 uncultured Hyphomicrobium sp. | reverse complement strand
GCCGCGCGGCATCGATTAGGGTGCCGCGCATGACACCCTCGAAAGACATCTCCCGCCTCATCGAGATCATGGCCGCGCTGCGCGATCCCGCTACGGGCTGCCCGTGGGACCAGCAGCAGACGTTCGCGACCATCGCCCCCTACACCATCGAGGAGGCCTACGAGGTCGCCGATGCGATCGCGCGCGGTGACCTCGTGCATCTCAAGGACGAGCTCGGCGATCTGTTGCTGCAGGTCGTCTATCACGCGCGCATGGCCGAGGAGCAAGGCGCGTTCGCCTTCGGCGACGTCGTAGAGGCGGTGACGACGAAGATGATCCGCCGCCATCCGCACGTGTTCGGCTCCGACGCCGAGCGCGCCGCCGGCGTCACGGAGGGCTTCTGGGATCGCGCCAAGGCGGCGGAGAAGTCGGGTGCGCAGCAGCGCGGCATCCTCGATGATGTGCCCGCTGCCCTCCCCGCGCTGACGCGCGCCATCAAGTTGCAGAACAAGGCCGCCAAGGTCGGATTCGATTGGCCGTCGCTGGCGCCGGTGTTCGACAAGCTGAACGAGGAGATCGCTGAGCTCGAGGCGGCGATTGCCGAGAGCCGTGTGAAGCCGGATCGCGTTGCCATCGCCGAAGAGTTCGGCGACCTGCTGTTTGTCGTCGCCAACGTCGCGCGTCACCTCGAACTCGACCCCGAGGCCGCCCTGCGCGCCGCCAACGAGAAGTTCTCGCGCCGCTTCCGCTACATCGAGGCGCAACTCGCCGCGCAAGGGCGCTCGCCGGCGCAATCGAACCTCGCCGAGATGGACGCGCTGTGGGACGACGCCAAAGCCGCCGAGCGGTGAGGCCCCGGCGCGACGCAACGGCGCAAGGCACTCCGCTGCAACAAGATTTGAGTTTCGGTTCATCGGCGGTTCAGCTCGCCGGGGCATTTCTAGGCACGCGCGCGGCGTTCCAGCGTTGCGCGAGTCGAAAGTGTCCAAACGGAGTATTCGCGATGTCTCGAACCCTCATCGTTGCGAGTGCGGTCTGCGCCATGTCAGCCGCTGCCTTCCTCACCCCCGTGCAGGCCAGCCCGGTGTCCGGCCTGGCCACCAGCAAACTGCTGCCCGCCCAAAGCATGGTCGACAAGGTCGGCTGGCGCCGCTGCGCGCGCTGGAACTTCATCTGCCGCGACCGTTGGGGCTGGGGCTGGCGCTACCGCCGCTGCATGTGGAACCACGGCTGCTGACGCGCACCATTCCGGAGCGACGCGCGTCGCTCCGGAACCTCCCCGTCAGTTCTTGAGGCCGCGCTCGGAGAGGTCCTCGGCCAGCGGCTCGACCGGCTTCTGCCCCAGGCGCTTGTTCACCGCCATGGTCACGAACCATAGGGCGATGCCGATGGCGATGAGGATGGCGGCGATGACGTACTGCTGCGGATTGCGGCCGGTCCACGGGCCGACGAGAAAGGCGCAGCACAGCGCGCCGAGCACGGGCACGAAGGTCGGCGCGCGGAAGTGCGTGTGCGCGACCGTATCCTTGCGCAGCACCAGCACCGCGACATTGACCACGGTGAACACGCACAACAACAACAGCGCCGTCGTGCCGCCCAGCGCCGGCACCTCGCCGACGAAGGCGATGAGGGCGAAGGCCA
>CAZOOS010000024.1:12201-23898 GCA_964581475.1 uncultured Hyphomicrobium sp. | reverse complement strand
CAGATCGGCTCCGGCTTCGAGAACGGCTACTACGTCCAGCCGACGGTGCTCGAGGGCCACAACAAGATGCGCGTCTTCCAGGAGGAGATCTTCGGGCCGGTGCTCGCCGTAACGAAGTTCAAGACCGAGGCGGAAGCGCTCGCCATGGCCAACGACACGCTGTACGGCCTCGGCGCCGGCGTGTGGTCGCGCGACGGCAACACGGCCTATCGCATGGGCCGCGGCATCAAGGCCGGCCGCGTGTGGACGAACTGCTATCACCTCTATCCCGCGCACGCGGCCTTCGGCGGCTACAAGCAGTCGGGCGTCGGGCGCGAGACCCACAAGATGATGCTCGACCACTATCAGCAAACCAAGAACATGCTGGTCAGCTACAGCCCCAAGGCCCTTGGATTCTTCTAAGGGTTTTGTGGGGTTCTAAGGCGTTGGTGCCGTGGAGTGGGAGGTCGGGCGAGCCCGATCTTCCGCTCCACCGCTTCTGGCTGATAGGCTTATTGCCATGCCCGTCCTGAGAGTGACGCACACTGCGGCCGCTGCCGAGCTCATCGGCAAGCTGCGCGCCGCGCATGGCGATCTGCTGTTTCACCAATCCGGCGGGTGCTGCGACGGCAGTGCGCCGATGTGCTATCCGCGCGGCGAATTCCGCGTCGGCCAGCGCGACGTGTATCTGGGCGAGATCGCCGGCTGCCCGTTCTATATTTCAGGGCCGCAGTTCGAGTATTGGCAGCACACGCATCTCACCATCGACGCCGTGCCCGGACGCGGCTCCGGGTTTTCTCTGGAATCCCCCGAGGGACTGCGATTTCTGACGCGCTCGCGCGTCTATACCGAGGCGGAATTCGAAGAGCTGGAGCGGATGGGACCCCCGCCGATCGGGCCCGAGGCCATGGGCACCGCGCCGGCGCGCGCCTGACGACCGCGAGGGGCTCCTCGCGGCTTCGCTAGAAAAAATGCCCCAACGCAGGGCCTGTGTTGCCGAGCCGGTAAAATTGTAGACATCGAGAACGCGATTAAATAACGCGTATACGGCATTTTATGCACCGATTGCACACCGCGGGCACGACTCGCGATGCCTCGGGCGCCGCGTCGAAATGGGTTCCATAACACAGACCATCGGTCCGACGCCGCCGCACCCACGCGTGCTTGGCTGGATAGGTACGACTGCCCTGGCCATGGGCGGCAGCAACCAGATGATTTTCATCATCACGGCGCTGTTCGTCGGTCAGGGCGACATTCTCGGCCAAGGCAGCGCGGCGATACCGCTACTCATGGCTGGCGTTTTGCTCGGCTGGGCGGCGGCGCCGGCTTGGACCGAGCTGGTGCTCATGTGGCCCAACCGCGTCGGCGGCATCTCGGCCGCCTGCGCGGAGGCGTTTCGTCCTTACAACCCCGTCCTCGCCTCGCTGACAGGCACTTGCTACTGGTGGGGATGGATCCCGACGTGCGGCCTCACCGCGTTGCTCTCCGCTGCGGCCCTCCAACACTGGTACTTCCCGTGGCTACCCGTGGAAGCGGTTGCCATCTCCATCGTGCTGTTCTTCACGTTCGTCAATTTATGCGGCGTCCGGTGGATCGCGCGCCTTGCCATCCCCATCGCCGCCGCCTCGGCCACGCTCGCCTTCTTGTCCGCCTTCGTGCCCATGTTCGCCGGAGATGTCGATTGGCGCCAAGCCTTCACCTATGACCTGACGACGCCTTTTGAGGGCTGGTTCGGCGACCTGACGTCGGTAATGGCGGGACTGTATTTGATCGGCTTCACAGCACCCGCCTTCGAGGCTGCTACCTGCCACGTGGGCGAGACCAAGGATCCCAACAAGAACGTGCCGCGCGCCATGTTTGCGTCGGCCGGCATGGCCGGGATCTACTTCATCGTGCTGCCGATCGTCTGGCTGGGCGTGCTCGGCCCCGAGAAACTCGGCGAAGATCTGGCCACCGTACTAGGCCCCACCTTCGCGCCGTTGCTCGGCAGCTTCGGCAAGGCCGCGGCGATCTGGTTCATCATGCTCAACATGTTCCACGGCACCATGCAGCCTCTGGCGGGTGCTTCGCGGACCATGTCGCAGCTTGCCGACGATGGACTTCTGCCGCGCTTTCTTTCCCTGCGCCTCAAGCGCACCGACTGCCCGTGGGCCGCGACCCTGCTGACCGCCGGTACGGCAATCATCTTCCTCATCATGGGTGATCCCATTTGGATGATCGCTGCGGCGAACTTCACTTACCTCATCGGCATCTGCATGCCGAATATCGCCGCCTGGCTGCTGCGCCGCGACCTGCCCGACGCGGAGCGGCCGTATCGCGCGCCCCGCGGCACCATCATGCTCGGCGTGGGCGCTGCCTGCGTGTGGCTGTTGTCGGCGATCCTCGGCTTCCAGCAGTTCGGGCTGCCGACGGTGCTGTTCGGGCTTGCGCTCGCCTACTCGGGCGCCGCCCTCTATGCGTGGCGCGTGATGGAGGACCGTCACCGGCAAGGCCTGCCGCTATTCGCCAAGACGCTGCATTTGAAGCTCACGGGCGCCATGCTGTTCGTGCTCATCCTCGACGGCATCGCCTATCTCATGGCGGTCAACACGGTGCCCGCAGGCCATGCGGAGCTGGTCGTCGTTCTGGAGGACATCTTCGTCGTCGTCGCGCTGCTGACCATCAGCGTCGGGCTGGTGCTACCCGGTATGATCACCTATTCGGCGCAAGAAGTGAGCGCGGCGGCCAAGCGTCTGACATGGGGCACGCTGCACGACTTCTCGCTCGCCATGCGCGCGTTGGGACGCGGCGATCTGGAGGCCGCGCATGCTTCCGTCAATATCGTGCCGGTGAAGCCCAATTCGGGCGACGAGCTGGGCGAAATGGCCGACAGCTTCAACATGCTGCAAGAGCAGGTGCGCGATGCGGCTGTCGGGCTCGACGAAGCACGCGAGAACATGCGGACCGCGCGCGCCGAGCTGATGGCCCGCCATGCGCAGATCGCGCACCTCGCGCATCACGACCCGCTGACCGATTTGCCGAACCGGACACTGCTGGCCGCCAAGCTCACCGAGGTTTTCGATCACGCCAAGCAGCGCGGCGAGAATTTTGCCGTGCTCACCATCGACCTCGATCACTTCAAGGAAGCCAACGACGTTTTCGGGCACACCACGGGCGACGCGCTCCTCTGTGCCGTCGCCCGCCGGCTCGAGATTGCGGCCGACGGGGACTTCATCGCCCGCATCGGCGGCGACGAATTCACCCTCGTCAGCAACCATCGCGACCAGCCGCAAGCCGCCGAGGCGCTTGCCAGCCGCATCCTGCAGGCTGTCGCCGAGCCTTTCGAAGTGCAGGGGCAGAGCATTCCTATTGGTCTCAGCATCGGCGCGGCGGTCTATCCCAACGACGGCGCCGATGCGATCACCCTGCTGGCCAATGCGGATGCCGCGCTCTATCGCGCCAAGGAGAGCGGCCGCAAGGTCGTGCGTTTCTTCGATCCGGACATCGACCGCCGCTTGCGCGAGCGTTTCGCGTTGCAGATCGATCTGCGCTCCGCGATCAGCCGCAACGAGCTGCTCCTGCACTACCAGCCGCAGGCGAAGATCAACGGCGAGGTGTTCGGCTTCGAGGCCCTGGCCCGCTGGCAGCATCCAACCCGCGGGCTGGTACCGCCGACCGAATTCATAACGCTGGCCGAGCAGAACGGCAGCATCGTCGAGATCGGCGCCTGGGCACTGAAGGAGGCTTGCCGCGAGGCGGCGTCATGGCCGCTGCCGTTGCAGGTCTCGGTCAACCTCAGCCCGGTGCAATTCCGCTACGGAGACCTCGCCGGCCTCGTGCACCTCATCTTGCTTGAGACGGGGCTAGCGCCGGGGCGGTTGGAGCTGGAAATCACCGAAGGCGTCCTCTTCGATGATCCTTCCCGCGCGCTATCGATATTGCGCCGGCTCAAGGTGCTCGGCGTCAAGATCGCCATGGACGACTTCGGCACCGGCTATGCGTCGATGTCGTCGCTGCAGTCGTTCCCCTTCGACAAGATCAAGATCGATCGCAGCTTCATCAGCGGGGTGGAGTCCGATCCGCAGTCGGCCGCCATCGTGCGCTCAATCATCGGGCTGGGCGAAGCGTTGAAAATCCCCGTCATCGCCGAGGGCGTCGAGACCGAAAGCGAGCGCACATTTCTCTGGCACGAAGGCTGTGCCGAGGTTCAGGGCTTCCTCATCGGCCACCCGCTGCCCATCAGCGGCTATGTGGCCATTACCCATGGTCTCTCCGACGGCACCTCCGCTACGGCCAAAGCCGGGTAGCGTGCGACACGCTTCGGTGGCCGCGTGTGGCTTGCGGGCACTAGGAATCCGCTGGAATCACAACGACATTCCCTTCGATCCGTGCAAATTGCGGGTCATATCGCGCTTTTGCACCCGCAGGCCCGCCGCACATGAAGCCAGCCCACATCGCTCTTGCTCTGCTCTGCATGTTCGGCGGCGGGGCGTTGGCTCAGGAAGACCCAGGTGTTGCGGCCGACGACGAGATCATTGTCGAGACCGACGATGGCGCCGCCGTCGACAGCGGCGACAAGGGCGAGGCGCCGCGCCCGGCCGCGGTGCAGAAATCGGCGCCGTTCAAGGAGCTGCCCGGCCGCTGGGTAGGCGAGGGCCGCATCGGCCTCAAGGAAGGCAAGACCGAGAAGGTGACATGCCGCGCCACCTACTTCGTCAATCCGGCGGGCAACGAGTTGAAGCAGAACATCCGCTGCGCCTCGGCCAGCGGCAAGATCGAGGTGAAGAGCCTCGTCAGCGCCAGCCAGGACGGCAAGCTGAGCGGCACCTGGAATGAGCTCGTGTACAATCTCGGCGGCGAGATGACCGGCGAGGTCACCGAGCGCGGCCTGCGCATCGTCGTGCGCGCCGGCGATTTGACGGCCAACATGGAGGTCATCGTCATGAACGACCGGCAGATCGTCGAGATCCAGTTCTTCAACAGCACGCTGCGCGGGCTGACGCTGATCCTCAAGAAGGGCTAGCCGCGCGCGCCGCTCAACGGCGGCCGAACAGCTTCTCGATGTCGGCGAGCTTCAGCTCCACGTATGTCGGTCTTCCGTGATTGCACTGGCCGGAGTAAGGCGTCGCTTCCATGTCGCGCAAAAGCGCGTTCATCTCTTCGGGCGTCAACCGTCGGCCCGAGCGGACGCTGCCGTGGCAGGCGATGTTGGCGCAAATCGACAGCAGCCGATCCTGCAGGGCGGTGCTGGTGCCCTCGCGCACGATGTCGGCGGCGATGTCCTTGGTAAGGCGCGCGACGTCGCCGTCGCCGAGCAAGGCCGGCACCTCACGCACGACGACCGCGCCGGCGCCGAACGGCTCCAGCACCAGGCCGAGCTTTGCCAGCTCGTCGCTCGTCTCGGCGAGCGCGACGGCCTCGTCCTCGCCGAGGTCGACGACCACCGGCACCAGCAGCCCCTGCCGCGCCACGCCGCCTGCCGCAAGCATCGCCTTCAACCGCTCGTAGACGAGACGCTCGTGCGCCGCGTGCTGGTCGACGATGACGACGCCGTCGCGTGTCTGGGCGACGATATAGTTCTCGTGCAACTGGGCACGGGCGGCGCCGAGCGGCCGGTCCTGCAGCGCCTCGGCAACGGGCATGGTGAAGGCGCGCGCATCGGCGCTCGGCGCACCTACGACATCCAGCGGCGCCTGCATGGCCTCGGCCAGACCGAAGGCGGCCGCACCGCGCGGCGGCGGATAGTAGGCGCCACGCGGGCGCTCGAACGGCACGACGTTGGGACGCAGCTCCTGCAGCGCGGAGACGCCATTGGCGGCCGAGGCACGATGCCCGGCGGCATGCAGCGCCGCCGCCAGCGCATTGACCAGCAGCGAGCGAACGCGGCCGCTGTCGCGAAAACGCACCTCGACCTTGGCCGGATGCACGTTGACGTCGACCTCCTCCGGCGGCAGCGATACGAACAGCGCCAGCAACGGTTGGCGGCCGCGCGGGATGAGATCGCCGTAGGCGGCGCGCACGGCGCCGATGAGCAGCTTGTCCTTCACCGGACGGCCGTTGACGAACAGGAACTGCTGCGCCGCATCCGGCCGGTGCAGCGTCGGCAGACCCGCAAACCCCGAGACCGAGACGCCCTCGCATTCGCCGGCGACGGGCACGGCATCGGCCATGAACTCGCGGCCCATAATACGCCCGAGCCGTTGCAGCAGGCCGTCGTCGCCTGGTGCCTCGCGCGGAAAGCGCAGCCCCGCGCGCTCGCCGGTGGTCAGTGCAAAGCCGACGTGCGGATGCGCCATGGCGAGGCGCTTCACCACCTCGGAGACGGCCTGGTTCTCGGCGCGCTCCGATTTGAGAAATTTCAGCCGCGCCGGCACGCTGGAGAACAGATCGCGCACCTCGACGCACGTGCCGGCATTGCCCGCCGCCGGTTTCACCTTGCCTTTGGCGCCGCGGTCGACGCTGATGGCATATGCCTCGGCGGCGCCGCGCGCGCGCGACAGGATGGTCAGCGTGGCGATCGAGCCGATGGACGGCAACGCCTCGCCGCGGAAGCCAAGCGTGCGAATGGCGAACAGGTCTTCCTCGGAGAGCTTCGAGGTGGCGTGCCGCTCGACCGCCAACAGCAGATCGTCGGGTGCCATGCCGCTGCCGTCGTCGGTGACGCGGATCAGCGACAGCCCGCCCGATGCGGTGACCACCTCCACCTCGCCGGCGCCGGCATCGAGCGCATTCTCGACCAGCTCCTTGACGACGCTGGCCGGCCGCTCCACCACCTCGCCAGCGGCGATACGGTTGATCGTCTCCGGCGATAACTGGCGGATGCGCATCCGAGCCTTCTCCCTGCGAAGACAGGAGGCTAGCGCATCCGCCGATTCGCTACGACGAGGAGAGCGGGCCGGGTTGCAGCTCCCTGTGTACTAATGTTCAAGACAAACCGGTGGGTTGCGAGGCGACGCGCCGCAGTGGCGCTGCTATCTGATGTGCGCCATTCGTCCACTAGTTTGCGCCAAGAGTTTGGGGCGTGCCGGCAAAACCGGCGCCCGAAGTCAGGAATTGGAGCGGTCTATGCGGCTCGACGCCATTGCCATCGGATTGAACCCGCCTCTCGACATCAACGTCATCATCGAGGTTCCGGTGGGCGGCGAGCCCATCAAGTACGAGATGGACAAGGCGTCGGGCACGCTGGTCGTCGACCGCTTTCTCTATACGCCGATGCGCTATCCGGGGAACTACGGCTTCGTCCCGCACACGCTGTCGCTCGACGGCGATCCGATCGACGTGCTCGTCTGCAACACGCGCGCCATCGTCCCCGGCGCCGTCATCAACTGCCGCCCGGTCGGCGTTCTGGTGATGCAGGACGAAGGCGGCGGGGACGAGAAGATCCTCGCCGTGCCCAGCAGCAAGACGACGATGCGCTACGACAAAGTCGCGAACTACACCGACCTGCCGCAGATCACTGTGCAGCAGATCGCGCACTTCTTCGGCCACTACAAGGATCTGGAACCCGGCAAGTGGGCGAAAATCGACCACATGGGCGATAGCGGCGAGGCGCGGCGGCTGATCAGCGAGGCCATCGAGCGCGCCAAAGCCAAAGACTGATACGTCCCCACTGTCATCCCGGAAGCCGGAGCGGCAAGGCCGCGAAGGCTATCCGGGACCCAGCGTCCAAGTGTCGAAGACACTAATGTGAAAAAGGCATCCGCTGGATCCCGGCTCTGCGGTCGCTTCCTCGCTTGGCCGGGATGACAGATCTCAGCTGAGACGCTAGCCCTTCTTCGCTTGCTGCAGCGTCGGCTTGCCGACGATGGTGACGATGAGGTTCTGCGTGTCGAGCAGGCGCTTGGCCACCCGCTTCAGGTCGTCGAGCGTCACCGCCGCGATCATGGCATTGCGGTTGTCGACATAGTCGGGCCCGAAGCCGTCCATGCGCAGACCGAGAAGCTGCGAGGCGATCTTGGCGTTGGTGTCGAAACGCAGCGGGTAGGAGCCGATCAGGTAGCTCTTGGCGTTGTCGAGGTCTTCCTGCTTCACGTCGCCGTCGGCCATCTTCTTCAATTCTTCGCGGATGATGTCGAGCGACTGGCCCATCATGTCGTTGCGCGTGGCGACGCCGCCCGAGAAGATCGACGCGTGCTGGTAGGGGTATACGTAGGTGTAGACGGAATAGGCGAGGCCCCGCTTCTCGCGCACCTCCTCCATCAGCTTGGAGGCAAAGCCGCCGCCGCCGAGGATCTGGTTGAGCACGAACGCCGGCATGAAGTCGGGATCCTTGCGCGGCATGGCGCCCATGCCGAACACGGCGACCGACTGCGGCACGTTCATGTCGACGACCGTCTGGCTGCCGCCGGTGACGGGGGTGGTCTTCGACACCGGTGCCAGCTCGGCCTTGGCCGGCAGGTCGCCGAAAACCTCATCCAACAGCTTGCCGAGCTGCTCGGGCGTAATGTCGCCGACGGCGACGACCTTCAGCGTGTTCTTCGCGAATACGCGTTGGCGATAGCTCTCGAGGTCGGCGCCGGTGATCTTGCCGACGGTCGCCTCGGTGCCGTTGGCGGGACGCGCGTAGGGATGGCCGGCGAAGGCCACCGCGTACCATTGGTTCTGCGCCACCTTGTCGGGATCGCGCGCCGCATACACGAGCGAAGCCAGCAACTGCTGGCGGATGCGCTCCACCGCGTCCTCATCGAAGCGCGGCTTGCTGAGGGCGAGCTTCAACAGCTTCGCCGCCTCGTCGCGGTTCTGGGTGAGCGTCTCGAAGTTTCCGTAGAAGGCGTCCTTGGCCTCCTCGTAGTTCATGCGCATGGACAGATCCTCCATGCGCTCCTGGAACTCGCGCGATTTGAGATCGCCGGCGCCTTCATCGAGCATGGCGGTGACGAAATTGGCGAGCCCTTCCTTGCCGAGCGGGTCCTGCGAGCTGCCGCCCTCGAAGGCGAAGCGCATGGCCATCATCGGCACTGCATGCTCCTCGACCAGCCAGGCTTCGATGCCGCCGGGGCTCTTCACGGTTTGGATTTTCATGGCGTTTGCAGGCAGGCTCAAGCTGGTGATGAATGCCACGGCAAGCGCCGCGAGCGAGGCGACGATCGTCGTCGGGCGGAAAGCGGCGCGCGGGGACGCCGGGCGCAGAGAGCGGGCGGCGACCATACCATGACCTTTCTGCATCTAGGCGATCACGAGCGCGAGTGCGCGACAGGCTGCTCGACGGGAGTGGCGGGCTGCTTGGCATCATCCGGTTCGGGCAGCAACCAGCCGGTCACCGAGCGGCGGGCATCGAGGTAGTTCTCCGCCGCTTTCTTGACGTCGTCGGTGGTGACCTTGGCGAGCGCCGCTGGCCAGCCTTCGACGTCGGCCGGCGAGCGGCCGATGGCAACCGCCCAGCCGTAGCGGCGGGCGAGATTGGCCTGATTGTCGCTCTCGTAGATGTAGTCGGCGAGCAGCGCCTTCTTGGCGCGCTCCAACTCGAGCGGGGTGACGCCGTTCGTGCGGATGTCGTCGAGCACGCCATCGATGGCAGCTTCGATCGGCTTCAGATCGCCGCCGCTCGATACCGCGTAGAGGGAGATGGCGCCGGAATCCAGGTTGTAGCCCGAGTAGTCGCCGCCGGTCGTCGCCGCGACCTTGTCCTCGACGACGAGCTTGCGATAGAGGCGGCTGGTCGAGCCGTCGGCGAGGATCTTCATCAATAGGTCGAGCGCTTCGGCCTCGCCCGGCTTGCCCGTCACGTAGCTCGGCGCCACGTAGTAGCGGTGCAACGAGGCATTGCCGGCACGCGGGTCCTTAAGCGTCAGGCGGCGGGCGGAAACGTGCGGCGGCTCCTGCGGACGCGAGCGCGTGTCGACCTCGGGATTGGCCGGGATCTTGCCGTACGTCGATTCGGCGAGGCGCTTCACCTCATCGACGGTGACGTCGCCGGCGACGACGAGGATGGCGTTGTTGGGCGCGTAGTAGCGCTTGTAGAAGCGCAGCGCATCCTCGCGCGACAGCTTCGCCATCTCGTGCTCCCAGCCGATGACCGGCACGCCGTAGGGGTGCGAGAGATAGAGAGCGGCGTTCATCTGCTCGTCGAGGCGGGCGCCGGGGTTGTTGTCGACGCGCGAGCGCCGCTCCTCGATGATCACCTGCCGCTCGGTGGCGACCTCATCGTTGGTGAGGCGCAGATGCGTCATGCGATCGGCCTCCATCTCCATCAGCGTCGGCAATTGATCCTTGGCGATGCGCTGATGGTAGGCGGTGACGTCCTGGCCGGTGAAGGCGTTGTCCTGGCCGCCGAGCTTGGAGATGATCTTGGAGAAGTCGCCGACGGCGATCTTGTCGGTCGACTTGAACATCAGGTGCTCGAGGAAGTGCGCGATGCCGGAGACGCCCTTGGGCTCGTCGGCGGCGCCGACCTTGTACCAGACCATGTGCGTGACGACCGGGGCGCGGTGATCGGGGATTACCACGACGTCCATGCCATTCGACAGCTTGAACTCGGAAGCGCGCGGTTCGGAGGAGGCGGTCTGTTGTGCGAATGCGAGCATGAGCATGGCCATTGCTAAGAGTGCGGGACGGCTGACGCCGGGCTTGAGCATCGATTGAACCCCGATCTGATCCGGATGGGTGGCCGGAGGTGAACCGCCATTGCAGTCGGCTCGGCGAAACCGCGCGTTGGCCGTCATCTTCGGGTTCGCTCCCCCCTTGTCAAATGACATCGTGTTCATCTCCCGGCCGGCGTCCAGGGCCCGTGTTGCATGGGGCGAATGCCTGTTTTCATCCCCCGCGTGCGACGCTTGAACGCCCCCCGTTCGTCGCCCATATGTTCCCTGCAATCCAGCGCTCTTTTCGGGGAGGCTGGTCCGACGGAGGCCATGGTTACCAAGAGGCTCCTTCGGGTTGCACTCAACGAAGGTCGCTCAAGGAAGGACCTCGAGGGATGTCGCGAGTTTCAATGCTGTCGAGCCCGCTGCTTTTGGGTTTCGAGGAGATCGAGCGCCTGATCGATCGCGCCAACAAGGGATCGGGCGACGGTTATCCCCCTTATAACGTCGAGCGTATCGACGCCGCCAATGGCCAGGGCGAGACCTTGCGTATTACGCTGGCGGTCGCTGGCTTTTCCCGCGATCAACTCGAGGTCACGCTGGCTGACAGTCAATTGATCGTACGCGGCAGGCAGACGGAGGAGAAGTCACGCAGCTATCTCTATCGCGGCATCGCGGCGCGACATTTTACGCGCACGTTCGTGCTTGCCGAGGGAATCGAGGTACAGTCTGCTGACTTGTCCGATGGGCTGCTCGCCATCGATCTGAAGCGCCTGGAGCCTGAGCGCCTGGTACGAACGATCGAGATCAGCGACAGAAAATAAGATGCGTCAGCGTTGCATCGAGACAGCCACATCGCGCGTTTTAGCGGTGGGCGCAGATCCGGGATGCCGATACGCTCCCCGCCACATTCGGTCGGCGGCGCGCCGGGCCCGGCTTGCAGAAGGAGTTGCGTCATGACCGAAGCCGAAAAGATGTTAGACCCACGCAATGTCATGACCGAGCACGAGCTCGCCACTCTCGGCGGCGGCGTCGTTGCCTACATCAAGACGCTGACGGCGGACGAAGCGACTCGCATGTTCCCGGCCATCGAGGGGTTGCCCCAGGGTATCAACCTGTTCTCGTTGCACGCGGCCGACGGCACCCCCTTGGCGCTTACCGACACACGGCAGGCCGCGATCGGTCATGCCATCGACGATGACTTGGAGATCGCCAGCGT
>CAZOOS010000024.1:0-12101 GCA_964581475.1 uncultured Hyphomicrobium sp. | reverse complement strand
CACGGCAGGCCGCGATCGGTCATGCCATCGACGATGACTTGGAGATCGCCAGCGTGCACTAATCCACTGCATGCGCGCATGAAAGGCTCCGGCACACGCCGGAGCCTTTTTCTTTTTGATGCTGGGTGCAGCTCAGGTGCGGTAGCTGGCGAACTGCCCGCGCGCGCGGAAGCGCCCCAGGTACGTCGGCACGATGGCCGCGACGCCGTGCGGGGATGCGATGCCGAGGCCGGCCAGCGTGCGCCCTTGGCTGTTTGCCGCCGCGCTGACGACGTTGTCGCGCTGGAGCAGGCGCACCTGATCGACGGTGATCGGCCGCAGGCTGTTGGGCAACGGCCAGGTGAGCAACGCCTGCAACTTGGCGAACCAGAATGGCATCGGCAGATAGCCGCGCGACCGGCCGGACCACTCCTGCGTCAGGTCGAGCAGCTGGCGGAAGGAGAGCACTTCGGGACCGCCCGCCTCGTAGATCGTGCCGGGCTTGCCGGCGCCCGCGGCGATGGCGGCAACAGCGGCGGCCAGATCGCCGACGAACACCGGCTGAAAGCGCGTGCGGCCACCGCCGATCAGCGGCAGCAGCGGCGATATGCGCGCCATGGCGGCGAAGCGGTTGAAGAACTGGTCCTCGGGGCCGAACACGATCGACGGGCGCACGATGACGGCGCCGGGAAACTCCTCCAGCACGGCCGCCTCGCCGGCCGCCTTGGAGCGCGCGTAGCGCGAGGACGACTTGGGGTCGGCGCCGATGGCCGAGATGTGCACGAGATGGCGCACGCCCGCTTCGCGCGCCGCCTTGGCGATGGCGCGCGGGCCATCGACATGGATGGCGCGGAACGTCTGCTTGCCGCCGCTGGCCAGGACGCCCACGGCATTGACGACGAGCTTGGCGCCGATCACGGCCCGCTGCACCGACTGCGGGTAGCGCAGGTTGGCCTGTACGGGTGCCACTTGCCCGACGAGACCCGCCGGCTGCAGGAAGCCGGCGAGATCCGGGCGGCGCACCGCGGCGCGCACGCGCCAGCCCTGTTTGGCCAGCGCCGCCACCGCATAGCGGCCGACAAACCCCGATCCGCCAAATACCGTCGCCATCCCTTGGTCGTCGAGACGATCCGCCACCGCCGGTTCCTCCTCGGTCGGACGCTCGCCGCGCGCCCTCGCAACCCCAGGAATACACGAGGCGCCCCGGACGAGGGAAGGATACGCGCGGCCGCACGAGACATAATTGACAAGGGACGCGGCGCTCTCTAACTCATCGGCCCGTGCCCAGGTGGCGGAATTGGTAGACGCACCAGCTTCAGGTGCTGGCGCTCGCAAGGGCGTGGAGGTTCGAGTCCTCTCCTGGGCACCAGCAATCCCGATCGGAACGCCATCACGCTTCGTCTTCTGCCGCGTGGGCGCCCTGCATCGGCGGGCACTTGGCCCGGACCGGTGAACCGAACCTAAAGCTTTCAAGCGTATAGAGGACGGCTGCCGATCGCAGCCCCGCAACGCCAAGCGCAATCGCCGAGGGCCCTGCACGATGGCTAAATCCTCCATCACCCTGCACAAGAACGATCTGCCGGCCGGTCTCTCATTCGGTCCGAGCGTCGCCGTCGACACCGAGACGCAGGGCCTCAACGTCAATCGCGACCGCCTGTGCCTCATCCAGCTCTCATCCGGCGACGGTAGCGCGCATCTGGTGCAGTTCGACGGCAGCGACTACGCGGCGCCGAATCTCAAGGCGCTGCTCACCGACCCGAAGGTGCTCAAAATCTTCCACTACGCGCGCTTCGACATCGCCGTCATCGAGAAGAACCTCGGCGTGGTGACGGCGCCCATCTACTGCACCAAGATCGCCTCCAAGCTGGTGCGCACCTATACCGACCGCCACGGACTCAAGGATCTCGTCGGCGAGCTGGTCGGCATCGAATTGTCGAAGCAGCAGCAGAGTTCCGATTGGGCCTCCAGCGAGCTCTCCCAGCAGCAGCTCGCCTACGCCGCCGCCGACGTCCTGCATCTGCATGCCCTGAAAGCGAAGCTCGACGCCATGCTGGCGCGCGAAGGGCGCACCGAGTTGGCCCAGGCGGCATTCGGCTTCCTTGATACGCGCGCCAAGCTCGATCTGGCCGGCTTCGGCGAGGACGATATTTTCTCGCACTGAGGTTAGCGGCGCGAGGCATTTGCGCCGCCTGGCACAATTAGCTCCGCAGAACCCACGCGGCGCGCCCGTTTGACCGGTCACCAGTCCCAATATAACCCCAATTGATGGGGTATTTCCGGGGATCGGCCACCGGCCGGCAACCACCATCAAAACGGCATGGCAACGACCCGCAGTTTCGGCACAGGGCAGGAGTGGGCTCAACCCGACCCCTTCGGCGGCACGACAGCCACCGAGCGGGCCCGCAACCTCGTGCGCGCGCGTCGCCACACGCGCCTCGTCCAGGCGTTGCGCTTTTCGCTGCCAGGTGCCGCCGCCGGCATCGTTGTCCTCTACTTCGCGATGATCGTCGATACCACCGGCTGGGTCGGTAGTTTCCCCAAGCTGGAGATCCCGCGCATCCTCCCCGACAACCTGACCATGGATAACCCCAGCTACGAGGGGTTCAACAAGGACGGCGGCAAGTACGTCGTGCGCGCCAAGACGGCCATCCAGGATCTCGTCAACACCGAGTTCGTGCGCCTCAACGACATCACCGGCGACATGACCGACGCCAACAAGTCGAAGACGAACCTGACGGCGGCGAAGGGTGAGTTCAACACCAAGACCAATCAGCTCGAGCTGACCGGCGGCATCGATATCGTCGCCGACAGCGGCCTCAAGGCTAAGATGTCGACGGCGACGATCCAGACCAACGACAACATCATCTCCTCCAAGGAGCCGGTGCTCGTCGAGATGCCCTCCGGGACGATCCGCTCCAACGAGATGCGCATCCTCAGCAAGAGCCGCGAGATCGCCTTCGTCAACGACGTGAAGGCGCACCTCCTCCCGGCCAAGCCGGATGCAGCGGCCGAGAATGCGCCGCGACCGGCCAAGCAGCCGGCGACGCCAATGTTCGGCGGCGGCGAAGGACCGATCGACATCACCGCCAACCGCCTCGACATCGACGACACCGACAAGACCGCGACCTTCACCGGCAACGTGAAGGCGCGGCAGGGCGATGCCGCCATGGCGACGGCCGCGCTCGAGGTGCAATACGAGGGCGGCGACACCGGTGCTGCCGGATCCGCGACGGCGGCAAACCCGGGCGCCGGCACCAAGATCAAGCGCATCTTCTCCAAGTCGCCAGTTGTCATGACGCGCGCGCCGCAGGACCGCGTCACCGGCGCCAGCTTCGACTACGACGCGATCAAGCAAGTCGCAATCGTCGACGGCGACGTCGAAATGACGTCGGGCACCGACCGCAGCGCCACCGGCGACAGGGCGACGGTCGATCAGCAGGCCGATACCATTCTGCTGACCGGAAGCGTCGTCGCTATTCAGGGACGCAATCAATTGAGGGGCGAGCGCCTATACGTCGAGCGCGCGACCGGCCGCACACAACTTTCCTCTCCGGTCGCCGCCGGTGTGAAGCCGGGGCGCATCTCGACGCGCTTCTATCGCGGCGAGGAGAAAGCGCAGACCGCCAAGCAGAAGGTGCAGCAGCTCGCCGACGCAGCCGCCAAGGCCGCGGCGACCGGCGCGGTGGGCGTGTTCAAGACCGACCCGACGGCACCCATCGATGTCGAAGCCGGGCGGCTCGACGTCGACGATCGCTCCAAGCAGGCCGTCTTCAAAAGCGATGTCCACGCCGTGCAGGGCGACTTCGTCGTGCGCACATCCGAGCTGCGCGCCTACTACACCGGCGCCGCCGGGCTCGCCGACGAGGACACCGCCGGCGACAAGAAGGCTCCGGCGGAGATCACGCGCATCGAGGCACGCGGCGCGGTGATCGTCACCTCCAAGAATGGGCAGAAGGCGACCGGCGATTGGGCGGACTTCTACGTCAAAGAGAACCAGGTCGTGCTGGGCGGCGACGTCATCTTAACGCAGGGCAAGAACGTCGTACGCGGATCGAAGCTGACGATCGACATGCTGACCGGGGAAAGCGTCATTCACAACGACCCCTCCGCCGCGTGGTCGGCGACGGCAGCGCCGGCCGACAAGAAGGGACAGGGCTTTACCATGCGCCCCGGCAGCGGGGCCCGTCCCAGCGCAATTTTTTACCCTCAAGACAAAAAGGCGGACGAAAAGAAGCCTTAGGGCGCTGCTAGCGAGGACTTCGACGCGGCCGTCCCTGGTGGGGATTAGAGCCCTCGGAGCCCGCGCACTGAGGGTGAATAGCGGCCAATACGCAGATTGACAGGGCCCCCGATCGGCGCACCATGGCGCCGGAGGGCCACTTGCGGGCCCCCAACCGAGGTTTCCACGACGTGTTGAAAATACTTTCCTTCGGCAACAAGCGTGCGCAAGCGGAGCCCTACAGCGATTGGGAGGGCGAGGCCCAGGGCTATGCTCGGCAGCCTGCGCTGAACGGCGGGCAGGAGCAGCTCGGCGCCGAGGGCTGGCTAACCGTTCACCACGTGCGCAAGAGCTATAAGAAGCGCCTCGTCGTGCGCGGCGTGAGCCTTGCGGTGGGGCGCGGCGAATCCGTCGGCCTCCTCGGCCCGAACGGCGCCGGCAAGACCACCGTGTTCTACATGATCACCGGCCTCGTGCCTGCCGATGCCGGCAACATCACCATCGACGGCATGGATGTGACGCGGCTGCCGATGTACCGGCGCGCCCGCCTCGGCATCGGCTACCTGCCGCAGGAAGCATCTATTTTCCGTGGACTGACGGTCGAGAAGAACATCATGGCCGTGCTCGAGATCGTCGAGCCGTCGGCGAAAAAGCGCCGCGAGAAGCTCGACAGCCTGCTCGAGGAATTTCGCATCACGCACCTTCGCAAATCGCCGTCGATCGCCCTTTCCGGCGGCGAGCGCCGCCGTTGCGAGATCGCCCGCGCACTCGCCTCGGGCCCTTCGTTCATGCTGCTGGACGAGCCCTTCGCCGGCATCGATCCAATCGCCGTTGGCGATATTCAGGAGTTGGTGCGGCACTTGACCGAGCGTGGCATCGGCGTTCTCATCACCGATCATAACGTCCGCGAAACGCTTAGCCTGATAGACCGGGCCTACATCATCTACGACGGTCAGGTTCTGACACAGGGTAAGCCTGAGGAAATCATAGCCAACGACGACGTGCGGCGTGTGTACCTCGGAGACATGTTCGTTAACGCGCGCTGACTAGACAGTACGCGCATCAGTAGCCGAGACACTGGACGCGCGCATGGCGCTTTCGACAAAGCTGGAGATGCGGCAAGGCCAGCAGCTGGTGATGACACCCCAGCTGCAGCAGGCCATTCGTCTACTCCAACTGTCGAACATCGAGCTGACGCAGTACGTGGAGCTGGAGCTCGAGCGCAATCCTCTCCTGGAAGCGGACGAAGGGCGCGAGGCGCCCTTGCGCCTGGATGCCTCCGAGCCCCCCGAATTCAGCAAGCCGGAGGAGACGTCGGCGGCGAGCGAGACGAACTTCGTCGACCTCGAAAAGCCAGTGGCCGATCCAGAAAGCACCTTCGACACCGAATACGACAACGTCTATCAGGACGGGACGCCCGCCGATAACGCCAATGCGCAAGGCGGCGATTCGGGCTGGGCGTCGCTGCGCCAGCGATCTGGGGGAGCCGGCGACGACGTCAACATCGAGGCCTTCCTGGCGAACGACGTTTCGCTGCGCGAGCATTTGAGCGCGCAGGTCCCGCTCGTGCTCAAGGATCCCGTCGAGCGCCTGATCGGGCAATATCTCGTCGACATGGTCGATGAAGCCGGCTACCTGCCCGGCGCCGACCTCACGGCCATCGCCGAGAAGCTCGGCGCGCCGCTGGAGACTGTGGAAAGGGTGCTTGCCGCCCTGCAGTCGCTCGACCCGCCGGGCGTGTTCGCCCGCTCGCTCGCCGAGTGTCTGGGGCTGCAATTGAAAGAGCAGAACCGCTACGACCCGATCGTCAGCCGTTTCCTCGAGAACCTGCACCTATTGGCCGGCCACAACTTCCCCGCCCTGCGCAAGGCCGTGGGCTGCGAGATGGACGAGCTGCTGGAGATCATCGCCGAGATCAAGAAGCTCAATCCGAAGCCGGGCCTCAAGTTCGGCTCCGTGCAGGTGCAGCCGGTCGTGCCGGACGTGTTGATCCGCGGGGCGCCCGACGGATCCTGGATCATCGAGCTCAACACCGAGACGCTGCCGCGCGTGCTGGTCAACCGCACCTATTTGACCACCGTATCGAAAGCGACGGGATCGGCCGCCGACCGCAACTACCTGCTCGAATGCCTGCAGGCCGCCAACTGGCTGGTGAAGAGCCTCGACCAGCGGGCGCGCACCATCATGCGCGTCGCTGAGGAAATCGTGCGCCAGCAGGACGGCTTCTTCACGCACGGTGTGCAGTACCTGCGTCCGCTCAACCTGCGCACGGTCGCCGACGCGATATCGATGCACGAGTCGACCGTGTCACGCGTCACCTCCAACAAATACATCGCCACGCCGCGCGGCATCTTCGAGATGAAGTACTTCTTCACCTCGGCCATCGCTTCTGCCGACGACGAGGGCGAGTCGCACTCATCCGAGGCGGTGCGCCATCGCATCAAGCAGATGATCGACGGCGAGGCGCCGGCGAGCGTGCTGTCGGACGACAAGATCGTCGAGCGGCTGAAATGCGACGGGATCGACATTGCCCGGCGCACGGTCGCCAAGTACCGCGAGGCGATGCGCATCCCCTCCTCGGTTCAGCGCCGGCGCGACAAGCGCCTCCTCGAGCGCGTCGGGCCAGCCGACTGAGCGGCAACCATGCACGGCAGCCGGGCTTGTCTGACCTGGCGGACTGCTCTATAGCCACCCCCTGAGGCATTTGCCCGGGCAAGTTGACCTCGATACTCTTTACAGCTCAGGGGCATGGCCCCGTTCTTGCACCGCCCGCCTGGGGATAACTTCAGGCGCGGGCAGAAGGCGGAAGGGCACTTTTTCAGCGAAAGGCACCCAGCAGGGCCGTTGCAGGGGCTAAAAACACCGCAAAGTCGGTGCTTTAGCTCAAAATTGCTAAAGGCAAACTGCAAATTTCCTGTGCAGCCGACCTTGCGAGTGCCATCTTTTTGGTTTCTCAACGGGGCGGCCCACTTAGCGAGGGGATAACAGCCGCTAACGGACGCAGAGGGCATGTGCGGGGGCACGAGGGTAAAGGTAGAATTCGAAGAGTCGCCGGCGTTATCGTGCAGCCCACGGGCACGCGGTCGCCGGTGGTTCGCAACAGGTTGGGACAGGATTTGACGATGGATCTCTGTGACCTGCTGGCTCCCGACGGCATCATTGCGCCGCTCAAGGTGACGAGCAAAAAGCACGCCTTGCAGGAGTTGGCGACCATTGCGGCGGAGAGGACGGGCCTCGACTCCCGCGAGATCTTCAACACGCTGCTGCAGCGCGAGCGCCTCGGCTCGACCGGCCTTGGCCGCGGCATCGCCGTGCCACACGTCAAGCTCGCCGGCTTGCGCAACATTGTGTGCCTGTTTGCGCGTCTCGAAGACCCGATCGACTATGAATCGCACGACGGCGAGCCGGTCGACCTCGTCTTCCTGCTGCTCGCCCCCGAACACGCCAGCGGCGACCATTTGAAAGCCCTGGCCAGCATCTCGCGCGTCGTGCGCGAGCCCTCGGTGCTCGACGCGCTGCGCAATGCACCCGACGTCGCCGCGCTGCGTATAGCGCTTACCCGGCCGGTACCCTCGCACGCCGCCTGACGTCCGCGCCGGCGATCAAGGAGTGACCGGGCAGCCTGTGGTCTGCCCGAGCACCAGCATGGCGCCCAACGCAACGCCGCCGACGATGATGCGCCACCAGCCGAACAGCGCAAAGCCATGCCGACTCACGTAGTCGAGCAGGTAGCGCACAACGATGACCGCGGCGATGAAGGCGGTGACAAAGCCCAAGGCAATGTTGGCGACGTCGCTCGCCTGCAGGATCGACCAGTTCTTGTAAAGGTCGTAGCTGAAGGCGCCGGCCATGGTCGGCATGGCCAGGAAGAACGAGAACTCCGCCGCCGAGCGCTTGTCGGTCCCCAGCAGCATGGCACCGACGATCGTGGCGCCCGAGCGTGACACGCCGGGGATCATGGCGAGGCACTGCATAAGGCCGATCTTGAAGGCGAGCGATGGCGGGAAATCCATCGCGTTGTCGTAGCGCACGGTAAGCTGCATGCGATCGACGATCAGCAGCACGATGCCGCCGACGATCAGCATTATGGCGATGAGCATCGGCGTCTCGAACAGCACCGTCTTGATGAAGTCGTGCGCCAAGACGCCGACCGCCGCCGCCGGCAGAAACGCCAGCAGCACGCTGAGGACGAAACGCCGCGCGCGCGGATCGTAGGGCATGGCCACGGCGATGCGCGTCAGCTTGACGGAATAGACGGAGAGGATGGCGAGGATGGCGCCGAGCTGGATCAGCACCTCGAAGGTCTTGCCCGGCGTGCAGATGCCGAGGAAGTGCTCGGTGAGCAGCAGGTGACCGGTGGACGATACGGGAAGGAACTCGGTCAATCCTTCGATGAGGCCAAGCAGGATCACTTCCCAGATCGGCATCGGCGGCCCCGTGTTGTGTGGGTTGCTGCGGGTTTTTCTGTGCGGCGGCGAGGATTAGCAGGATTTCCATAGCCGCGGTGCCACTTCCGCGCCACACGGGGCGATTGTCTTATCGCTCCGCCCGCCTTAGGAGCGGTGCTGCGCCGACATCAAGAAGAACAAATCGCCACATCCATCGATGCATACGCTGACCCAGTTCCGGCTTTGCCCTTTCTCGCGCGCCGTGCGCTTGGCGCTGGCCGAGCAGAACATCGACGTCGAGCTCGTCGACGAGCGACCATGGGAGTGGCGGCCGGAATTTCTTGCCCTTAACCCTGCCGGCGAGCTGCCCGTGCTGCAGCTGGAGGGCGGCCCGGCGCTGTGCGGCGTTTACGCGATCTCCGAATACCTCGCCGAGGGGACGGCGGCCGCCGCGCCCGAGGGCGACGAGGTCGAATCCTTCCCGCTGCTGCCTGGCGATCGTATCCAGCGCGCGGAGACGCGCCGCCTGATCGACTGGTTCAACGGCAAGTTCAACCGCGAGGTGACGCACGAGCTGCTGCAGGAAAAGGTTTACGCCCGCCTGCAGCCGGCTGCGGCACCGACACCCGATGTCGACTTCCTGCGCGCCATACGCACCAACCTGCGCTACCATATGAGCTATATCAGCTATCTGGCGGATCGCCGGCGCTGGCTGGCGGGCGAGGACCTGTCGTTCGCCGATCTCGCCGCTGCCGCGCATCTGTCGTCGGTCGACTATCTGGGCGAAGTGCCATGGGAGGATTACGCAGTCGCCAAGGTCTGGTACGCGCGCCTCAAATCGCGGCGTGCGTTCCGAACACTTTTGGCCGACCGCGTAGCCGGCGTGCAGCCCGCAGCCCACTACGGCAACCTCGATTTCTGACGGCCGTGCCGTGACCGCAGCGCTTAAGAAAATGCTTCTGCGCGAGGCGGCCGCGCTCGGGTTTGACGCCGTGCGCGTGACGTCGCCCGATGCCGCGCATGCCGCCGGCGAGCGACTGGGCGAATTCCTCGCCGCGGGCCGTCACGGCGACATGCAATGGATGGCGGCACACGCCGAGCGCCGCCGCAGCCCGCAACGTCTGTGGCCCGAGGTGCGCTCCATCGTCATGCTGGGCATGAGCTATGCCCCCGAGACCGACCCGCTCGAGGTGCTGGATCATCCGACGCGCGGTGCCATCTCCGTCTACGCGCAGGGCAAGGACTACCATGACATCCTCAAGGGCAAGTTGAAGCAGCTCGCCTCGCTTCTGGCGGCGCACAGCGGCGCCGAGGTGAAGGTGTTCGTCGACACCGCGCCGGTGATGGAAAAGCCGCTCGCCGCCGCCGCCGGACTCGGCTGGCAGGGCAAGAACACCATGCTGGTGTCGCGCGAGCACGGCTCGTGGCTGTTTCTCGGCGCCATTTTCACGACCGCCGAGCTGCCGCCCGACGCTGCGCAAGAGGATAGCTGCGGCAGTTGCCGCCGCTGCCTCGATGTCTGCCCGACGGCCGCATTCCCGGCGCCCTACCAGCTCGACGCGCGCCGCTGCCTCGCCTACCTGTCGATCGAGCACAAGGGACACATCCCGGAGGAGTTCCGCCGCCCGATGGGCAACCGCGTGTTCGGCTGCGACGACTGTCTCGCCGTGTGCCCGTGGAACAAGTTCGCCGCCGCCGCACGCGAAGCACGTTTCCACGCACGCGCCGAAACCGACAATCCGCCGCTCGCCGAGCTGTTGCAGCTCGACGACGCGCAGTTCCGCGCCCGCTTTGCCGGCACGCCGGTGAAACGCACCGGACGCGACCGCTTCGTGCGCAACGTGCTCATCGCCGCCGGCAACTCGGGCGACGTCAGCCTGCTGCCGCGCGTCGAGGCTCTGCTGGGCGATGCCTCGCCGCTGGTGCGCGCCATGGCCGTGTGGGCCATGCGCCAGTTGGCCGGCGACGGCATCGGCGAAGGGGTGCGCCGCAAGCACCTGGCGCGCGAAGGCGACAGCGATGTGCGGGCCGAATGGCATGCGGCAGCCCCGACATGAGCCGTCTGTTCTGCTTCGGGCTCGGCTACAGCGCCCAGCGCGTCGCGCAGCGTCTTGCCGCACGGGGCTGGAGCGTGGCCGGGACGGCGCGCACGGTGCAAGGCGCCGAGCAGATCGCGGCGCGCGGCTTCGGCGCCTTCGTCTTCGATGGGTCTACGCCCGGCGCCGGCGTTGCCGAGGAACTGGCGCGCGCCACCCACGTGCTCGTCTCGGCGCCGCCCGATGCCGATGGCGATCCCGTGCTGCGCCACTACGCGGGGGACCTGGCGCGGGCACCAGCGCTGGCTTGGATGGGCTACCTGTCGACGGTGGGCGTATACGGCGACAGCCAGGGCGCCTGGATCGATGAAACGATACCGGCCGAGGCCACGTCGGCACGCGGTCGCCGCCGCATCGCCGCCGAGCAGGACTGGCTTGCGCTCGGTGCGCGCCGCGGCACGCGCACACAGATCTTCCGCCTTGCCGGCATCTACGGGCCCGGACGCAGCGCCATCGACCGCCTGCGCGAGGGCAATGCGCACCGCGTCGTCAAGCCGGGTCAGGTGTTCAACCGCATCCATGTCGACGACATCGCCGCCGCGGTCATCGCCGGCATCGACGGGCAGGGCGCCGAGCAGATTTACAACGTCACCGACGACGAGCCGGCGCCGCCACAAGACGTCATCACCTTTGCGGCCGAACTGTTGCACATGCCGCCGCCGCCGGAGGTTGCCTTCGCCGACGCGCAACTCTCCCCGATGGCGGCCAGCTTCTACGCCGACAACAAGCGCGTCAGCAATGCACGTTTGCGGCAAGAGCTTGGCGTCGCTCTGCAATTTCCGACCTACCGGGAGGGCCTGCGCGCCATCCTCGCCGGCCAGCGGCAGGGCTGACGTTGTCCACAGGTGTCCCGACTTGAACGGCCCCGTTCAGCCGCCGTTCAAGCGCGCCTCGCTTTATTGGCGAAATCCAGTCGCGCTTTGGCCGCGACATTGGGGGCGCCCCCGGCTCCCGCAGCGGATTTATTGGCGAGGACGTTATGCGATCGGCAGCGAGTGGCCTCAGTCGTGGCGCGATGTGCGCCGTGGCGTTGATGAGCTGGATGTATAGCCCCCAGTCCGCCGCCGCCAACGACGACGCCGCGCACGCGCTGGCGGAGAAGTTCTCGCAGGCCGCCGAAGAGTCAAAGCGCAATGAGGATGCCAAGGCCGCCAAGGTCCGCGCCCAAGCGCAAGCCGAGGCCAAGAAGCAAGAGGAGGCCGCCAGGAAGGCCGCCAGCGACCGGCGTGCCGCCGACGAAGCCGACATGCTGCGTGCGGCAAAGGAAGAAGCGGAGGCGCGACGCCAGCATGACCAGGCGCGCGAGGAGAAGCTGATCGAGGCCGAGCGCCAAGCCGCACGTGAAGACGCGCAGAAGCTCGCCGAGGAAGCCCAGAAGCAAAAAGCCGAGATGGACCGCCAGGCGGAGGCCGAGCGCAG
>CAZOOS010000023.1:0-23940 GCA_964581475.1 uncultured Hyphomicrobium sp. | reverse complement strand
AGGCGCTGCGGGCCTGCTCGACGTTGCGCTCGGCGAGCTCGCGGACGGCCTCCGGAAACTCGAACTGCGGCTTGTCGGCCATGGGATCTCCTCCTTGGGGGCCAGGATGGTTGTCGTGCCCGCTCCTGGTTTTCGGGCAGTTCGTGAATATACCGCGATCCGTCGCATAAGGGTCGCGAAATGAATGTGGATACCGAACGGCGCGGCGTCGCGCTCATGGACGGAAACCCCTCATCGCGCTAACAGATTTAAAGCCTTGGTATTTTCAACTATGCCCGTAGACGGCCCGCGCGCAACTCTGCCCCTGACCGGAGCCGGCCCTGAGAAGGCGCTCGCGGGCTGCGTCGATCCCGCTTGGATCATCGATCCCGCCAAAGGGCGCGTCCTCGCCGCCAACGCCGCCGGCGCCGCCCGGCTCGGTCTTCGTCCCGACGCCGCCTCTGGAACGCTGGACGCGGCGATGCCGGCCCTCGTGCGTTTACGCGCCATGCTGCGCGAGCCGCAGAGCGGCGATCGGCGCGAGCCGCTGGTTTTCTGGACCGCCTATGGCGCCGAAAGTCTTCTATGCGATGTCGCGGCCGTGCCAGCGGAAACCGCATCCAGCGCGGCGCTCATGCTGGTGTCGATTGCCTCGGCGCAGGCCAAGCGGCCGACGGCTTCAGCCGTTGCCGTCGAACCCGCTGCGCCAACGCCGCCGCCCAGCGCGCCTGCCTCGGTCGAGGACGCCGCGACGATGACCAAGATCGCGCGCGCCATCCGCAGCGGCTTTGCCGGCGGACGCAGCGCCGCTCCGTCGCCAAGCGGCGATGCCGACGACGGCGACCACCCGTCGGTCGAACGCGGTATTGCCGTTTCCAAGCTTGCGCACGAACTGCGCACGCCCCTGAGCGCCATCGCCGCCGCGGCCGAGATCATGAAGGATCAGCGCTTCGGCTCGATCGCCAACGAGCGCTATCGCGGCTACACCTCCGACATTCACGACAACGCCCGGCACGCGCTGGCTTTGATCAATCGATTGCTCGGCGGCGACGCGCTACAGGAGATCGGTGGTGGCTTGCCGCGTACCGAGCTCGACCTCAACGCGCTCGCCGAAAGCTCGGTGTCGGCCATGCGTCCGCTGGCGGAGGAAGCCGGCATCAAGCTGATGAACGATTCCCATGCAGCCCTGCCGCTGGTCACCGCCGATGCCACGACGGTCCGGCAGATCCTCTTCAACTTGCTGACCAATGCCGTGAAGTTCACGCCGCGCGGCGGCGAGGTGCGCGTCGTCACCGGGCTCGGTTATGACCGGTCCGTATTCGTTGCCGTGCAGGACACCGGCGTCGGCATGACGGCGGAGGCGATCGCTGCGGCGTTGAAGGCGGAGGTTCCCGACAATCCGCAGCCGAAAGAAGAGGGCGGCCACGGCATCGGCCTGCCGCTGGCGCGCGATCTCGCCAAGGCGAATGGCGCGCGGCTCGAGTTCGACAGCGCACCGAACGCGGGCACTGCCGTCGCGCTGATCTTTCCGCGCGAGCGCGTCGTCGCGCGCACAGAGGCCACACGCGCTGCTGCCGTTTCGAATTAGACAATTTCTAATCTATTGGAGTCGCACGCGCTTTTGTTGACTGTGGCGCTGCCATCACGTTAGTGGTGATCGTGCACGGGGCTCGCCACTCTCGCCCCCCTTTCAACATTCACCGATACCGGGGCCTTGAACCCCGACTATTGGAGTAAACGATGCGGTTTCCCAGCGCCTTGTTGCGCCATGCGGCCTGTGCGGCCGTGCTCGCCACTGCGAGCCTTGCCTCAGCTCTTTCGGCGCACGCCGCAGGCGAGGTTAACATCTACTCCTATCGCGAGCCGGGGCTCATCAATCCGCTGCTCGAAAGGTTCTCCAAAGAGACCGGCATCAAGACGAATGTCGTGTTCGCTTCGAACGGCCTCATCGAGCGGCTCGCCGCGGAAGGCAAGAACAGCCCCGCCGATATTCTGCTGACGCACGAGTCCGGTTTACTGCTGCAGGCCGTCAATGCCGGCGTCACGCAGCCGATGCACTCGGACGCGATAGACGCCGCGATCCCGGCAAGCCTGCGTGACGAAAACGACCAATGGTTCGGGCTGACGCGCCGCGCGCGCGTCGTGTACGCCTCGAAGGACCGCGTCAAGCAGGATGCGATCACCTACGAGGAGCTTGCCGATCCCAAGTGGCGCGGCAAGATCTGCATTCGCTCCGGTCAGCACACCTACAACGTCGCGCTCGTCGCCTCGATGATCGCCCACCACGGCGTGGAGTACACCGAGAAGTGGCTCGGCGGCCTGAAGGCCAACCTGGCGCGTCGGCCCGCCGGTGGCGACCGCGAAGGCGTGCGTGACGTGCAAGCCGGCCTGTGCGACATCGCCATCGGCAACACCTACTACATGGCAGCGATGCTGAAGAACCCGGACCAGAAGGCGTGGGCGGACGCCGTGCGTATCATCTTCCCCAACGCCAACGACCGCGGTACGCACGTGAACGTCTCGGGCATGGCTCTGACGGCCAACGCTCCCAACAAAGACAACGCCATCAAGCTGATGGAATTCCTCGCGGCGCCCGAGGCGCAGGGGATCTATGCCGAAGCCAACGGCGAATATCCGGTGGTTGAAGGCGTACCCGCCTCGCCGCTGGTGCAGAGCTGGGGGCCGCTCAAGGCCGACCAGCTACCGCTGAGCAAGATCGCCGCTTTGCGCAAGCAGGCTTCCGAAATCATCGACCGCGTTCAATTCGATCAGGGGCCAACCAACTGATGTCTGAGATCGATACATTTCAAAAGGGGCGCCCGTCTCGCGACTTCGCGATCCCGGCAGCCGCCATGCTTCCCGGTCCTGAGCGCCTGGTCGGAGTCGGTTTTCGCTGCTGGCTGCAAGGCTTCCAGACCAGTGACATCGGCTGCTGGGAGGTGGCGTGGCAAGAGGTCTCGCGCGCCGTCGGTGCGCGTGCCGCCAAGCCGCTGATGACCGAGCTCGCCTGCTGGGTGCGCGCGGTGCAGGACTCGGCCGAGCGCCGCATCGAGGTCTATCCGGCGCAGTGCCGCCGCTTCTGCCGCGACGAATGTCTCGCCATCTCCATGGTCGCTGCGTGCCAGCACAGCACGTGCCCCGCGTTTCGCGCCTGCGCCGTGGCGCTGCTCGGATCCGATGAGGTCGAGGAGGCCATCGAGGGCGCCGAAAGCTTCGCGCGATCGCTGAAGGATGCCGGACAGATCCTTTCGCCCGGCACGGTCTTTATGGGTGCCGGCCTCGTATCTCCCGGTTCGCGCCACCTCTGCTGAATTGGCGCTCGCCCGCGAAGTGATGTGACGGAAAGCGCCGCAGCTGATGTCTGTGCGAGGCACTGAACCGTATGCTCCCCGGTTGGCCACTCGGCCTGCCGGGTTTTTTCGACGTATGGCCCATAGTGCGGGTTGGCCTCGCCGGTTCGGCGTGTCGCCCGCCTGGACCGCGATCGTCGCGCTCGTGCTCTTTGTGGTCGTGCTGCCCATCGCCACGGTGCTGCTGCTGGCGTTTCGTCCCGCCGACAACATCTGGCCGCATCTCGTCTCGACCGTCCTTCCCGGCTCTATCGCGCGCACGGTGTTGCTGTCGGGCGGCGTCGCGGCGCTGACCTTCGCCATCGGAACGGCGGCGGCGTGGCTCGTCACCATGTACCGTTTCCCCGGGCGCGAGGTGCTCGACCGATTGCTCGTGCTGCCGCTGGCGGTACCGACCTACATCATCGCTTACTGCTATGTGGAACTGTTCGAATACGCGGGGCCGGTGCAGAGTTTCCTGCGCTCCACTCTCGGCTTTGCCGGCCCCGGCGACTATTGGTTCCCGCCCGTACGCTCCCTGGGTGGCGCCATCTTCGTCTTCGCCGCCGTCCTCTATCCGTACGTCTACCTCACGGCACGCGCGAGCTTCGCCCAGCAATCGGTCTGCGTGCTGGAGGTGGCGCGCACGCTCGGCCGCACGCCGCTGGCAACGTTCACCGACGTGGCTTTACCGTTGGCGCGACCGGCCATAGCCGCAGGCGTCGCGCTCGTCATCATGGAATGCCTCAACGACCTCGGCGCCGTGCAGTACCTCGGTGTGGATACGCTCTCGGCCAGCATCTTCTCCACCTGGATGCAGCGTTCCAATCTCGGCGGTGCGGCGCAGATGGCAGCCGTCATGCTGGCGATGGTCGCGGCGTTGTTCGCGATCGAACGCGCGGCGCGCGGCGGAGCGCGCAGCCATCACACGACCGGCCGCTATCGCGCCATTCCGTTTCAGGAGATCACTGGTTGGAAGGGCGGCCTCGCCGCCGCCCTCGCTTCGTTGCCGTTCATACTCGGCTTCGTCATTCCCGTGCTCGTCATCGCGCCCGACGCCGCGACCCATGCTAGGGGAGCGCTCGCGAGCGGTTTCCTGTCGGCGGCCGGCAACAGCCTGCTGCTGGCCACCATGGCCGCCGGTGTATCCGTCGCCGTCGCCATGACGCTCGGCTACGCCCACCGCGTCGCCGGCACCCGTTTCGTCCGCTCATCGGTGCGCGTCGCGGCGCTCGGCTATGCGGTGCCGGGGACGGTCCTGGCCATTGGACTGCTCATACCGCTCGCGGCGATCGACAACCACGTCGACGATTTCATGCGCGCGACATTCGGCGTTTCGACCGGGCTGTTGCTCTCCGGCTCGCTGTTCGCCATCACGCTCGCCTATGTGATCCGTTTCCTCGCCGTTGCGCTCGCTCCGGTCGAAGCCGGCATGGACCGGGTATCGCCCAACCTCGATGCTGCCGCCCGCACGCTCGGCGAAAGCGCGCTTTCCGCCCTGTGGCGCGTTCACCTGCCGCTGCTCATGGCGCCCATCGGCGCTGCCGCATTGCTCGTGTTCGTCGACTGCATGAAGGAGCTGCCGGCAACGCTGCTGCTGCGCCCGTTCAATTTCGAGACCCTGGCAACGCACGTTTACAGCTTCGCATCCATCGAACAGCTCGAGCAGGCCTCGCTCGGCGCCCTGACTATCGTGCTCGTCGGGCTTATTCCGGTGTTGTTGCTGCACGAGGCCGTCGCCGGCGGACGCCCCGGCGAAAGCCGGCGCTAATCGACGACTTCCTCGTCGTCGACCGGCTCGTCGAGCACTTCACGCTCGGGTGACGTGTGGTCGGTGAAGTCCTTCGCCCAGCCGATGTTCAGCAGCGCATCGCCCATGTTGACGATGGGCAGCGTCGTGCGTCCGATGATGATGCCGCGCCGCGGCGAGCGCACTTCGACGGCCACGTCCTCGTACGGATTGGCGACATGGCCGACGACCTCGCCGACGCCGACGCCGTCGCCGATGCGCTTCGTCGTCCGGAACACGCCGCCCTCCGGCGAGCGCAGCCAGCTCGAGGCATTGATCAACACCGGTGTGCGGCGATCCGACCCGGACGGCTCGGCTCCTTCGCCTAGCTCGAGCATGCCCATCTTCAGCATCACCCCGGTGATGCCATCGACCCCGGCGCGAATGGCGAACTCATCGAACCGCAGCCCCTCGCCGCCCTCGTAGCTCAGCACGTCGACACCGGCCTCGCGTGCCGCCTCGCGCAGCGAGCCGGGACGCTCGGGACTTTCCAGCATGACGTCGGCGCCGAAAGCGCGCCCCAGCTCCTGCACGCGCGGACGCTTGCGGAACACGCAGCGGATCTGCGGCAGATTGATGCGATGGATGGCGGCGGTATGCAGGTCGATGCCGATCTGCGATCGCTTGACGATCTCCGTTAGGAACAGATGCGCCAGCCGTGCAGCCAGCGATCCGTTTGCCGATCCTGGAAATGAGCGGTTGAGATCACGCCGATCGGGCAGGTAGCGCGAGCGGCTGATGAAGCCGAACACGTTGACTACGGGGATGCACAAGAGCGTCCCGCCGATGCTTTGCGGATCGAGCGTGCGCAGCAGGCGGCGGATGATCTCGACGCCGTTGATCTCGTCGCCATGGATTGCCGCCGAGACGAACATCGTCGGACCGGGCCGCGCCCCGTGCAGTACGTGCACGGGGAGCGTGACCGGCGCATGATTGGACAGCTTCGATATGGGCAGATCGACCAGCCGCCGCTCGCCCGGCTTGACGGCCAATCCTCCGACGACGAACGGCTGCCTCACGGCGACGCTCCGCTGTGGCGCTGCGCTGGTCTTGCGGGCGGAAGGTGCACGAGGCGCCGCGGGCGTGCAAGTCACCGCGCAGCGGCGGCGCGCCTCGTCCTGCGAGCCGGCCGCGGACGTGTCCACACGAAACTGCGCAAGGAGCTTCGAAAGACGTGGGCCACGTGCCCTCACCGTCTCGTCAACAAGCACCGATCGGTGTAGAAATTCTCTTGGACGTTAAGAAAAAGCGCCGCTTCAAGGCCGCAATGTCAGCTCGCTGCTTGCACCCCGGCAGAGCCACCTTTAAGACTTACGACGTCCGTCGGGAGACCCGAGTGATCCGCCGTGCCGGAGAGCTTCCACTTGGGTCGCTGACGAGATGAGACTGGGTGGCGCGCTCAAGGCGGCAGGGGTTCATGAAACGCCCGAGGCATACTATGCGACGCTACACCTGGGCGCTCGCCATCGTATGCTTCCTCGTCATCCTCCTGGCAGCTCCGCTGCTGTTCAGTGATCGCTACAGCCGCCTCACCCTGCAGAGCGGCGCCGTGTTCGCCGCCTCCAACAACAGCTACAGCCTGAGCGCACCCGTGCGCCTGATGACCGGGCCGACCATCGAGCTCGAAGGCGGTACCCTATCGGTGCCGCCGACCCGTACGGGGCTGGCCCGCGGCGGGCAGATGATCGCCATGCTCATCACCGGCCGTGGACCGCAGATGACCTTGGAGAAGGCGATCTTCACCGCCGACTTCTCGACGCGCGAGCCGACCTTTTCGCAGGACAGCGGGCGGGGGGACATTGCCCCGCTGGTGAAGGCGCTGCAACGGATGCAGTTCGACGGTCTCATCGTGCGCGACAGCACGGTGCGGATCAAGATGTCAGACGGCTCGACCGTTGATATCGAGGACGTCAACGCGACGATCACCTCCAAGCCGAACGGCGACGCGCATGCGGTGGGATCGTTCGGTTTCCGCGGCGAGCGGATGAACTTCGACACGACGCTCGGCGCCAGCCTCGATGCGCAAGGCATGTCGCGTCCGATCACTGCCTCGTTTACCGGCGCCCCGCTCACGGCGACGCTCGATGGCCGTCTGATGCTCGGTGAGAGCCCGCAGCTCCTCTCGCCGCAAGCCGAACTCTCGTCCACCGATTTGCGCGTCACTGCACGCTGGCTCGGGGTGAAGTGGCCGGCCGGCCGCGGCTTCGGAGCGTTCCACGCCAAGGGCCAATTGGAGTGGGTCGACCGCACCGTGGCGTTCCAGGACGCGACCGTCGAGCTCGACGAGAATGACGCGAGCGGCACCTTGTCGGTCAATTTCGGCGGTGCGCGTCCAACCGTCGAAGCCACGCTCGGCCTGAAGACGCTCGATCTGTCCCGCTACCTCAAGAGCGCCGACGCGAATGCCAAGGCGAGCAACCTCCTCGCCAAGGTGCGCGCGGCGAGCGGCCTCGAGGTTCCCCTCATCCAGGCGATCGACGCGGACTTCCGCATCTCATCCGACAACGTTGTGCTACCCGACCTGAACATCGGACGCAGCGCGGCTACCGTATCTCTCCGCAACGGCAAGTTGCTCGCCGACCTCGCCGAGCTGGAGATTGACGACGGTACACGCGGCAGCGGACAGATCCGCATCGACATGAGCGGCGCCAACCCCATCTACAGCGTGCAGGCGAAATTCGAGGCAACCGACGTCGGACGCTCGATTCAGGCGACATTCGGCCACCCGACGGTGCAAGGACGCGGCCTCGTGACGGTCGATCTTACGGCAGCGGGCAACACCGGCGAGACGCTGTTGCGCTCGCTCGACGGCAAACTGGCCGTGAGCCTCGCCGAAGGCGGGCGCATTGGTCTCGACGTCAATAAGCTCGCAGATACCAGCGAGCCGCCGGCCACCGACGTCTGGAGGGATGTGAGCACGCATGCCATTTCGGTCGACAAGCTCGAGGCACGTTTCGTTGTGACCCAGGGGGTGGTCCGCACGCAGTCTGCCGAAGCGGTGTCGGGCGAGCGCGCGCTTACGGCCGAGGGCAGCATCGGTCTTCTCGACCGGCTCATCGACCTGGAGCTGACCGTCGGCGATATCGACAAGAAGAAGCCGGATGTCCGCGCCGACGCTTCCGAGGCGGCCGGCGCGCTAAAACTGCGAAAGCGCGAAATCATCACCGTGCAGGGCCCGTGGTCGGCTCCCGCCATTCGCTCGGGCCCGCCCACCGGGGAAACACATAAGTTCGGTCCGCCCAACCCCGCCAGTCCCGGCTGATCCCATCACAAGAGCCGCACGATCCTGTCCGCTGCCGCGTGGCGCTGTGCCTCGCTCATATGCAGGCCGCACTTCGTGCGCCGCCAAAGGATGTCATCGGGGGCAAGCGCCCATTCGTTGTCGCGCTGATAGATTACCTCGCGTTCCGTGAGCCCCCCGCCCAGCGCGTCTCCCAGATCGGCGACGCTGCACGCGTCTCCCAGCAACTCGCCGACCAGCGAGCCATAGCGGCGCGCCAGGCGGCCGAGGTAAGCCGCGTCAAAGCCGCGATGCGTGCGGCACAGCTCTTTGATGAAGCCGGCAAGGCCATGATCGCCGAGGTCGCCGCCCGGTAGCGGGCTGCGCGCCGTCCACGCCGGACCCATGCCGGGAAAATAGGGCGCCAGCTGCGCCAGAGCCGCCTCCGCCAGGCGGCGGTAGGTCGTCAGCTTGCCGCCGAGCACGGTGAGCAGCGGCGCGCTTCCATTCGCGTTCAGCTCGAAACGATAGTCGCGCGTCATCGACGACGCTTCGGTGCTGTCGTCGTCATACAGCGGACGCACGCCGGCAAAGCTCCACACGATATCGGCGCGCGATGGTGGCTTCGCAAAGAACTGCCGCGCTAGCTCGATGAGGTAGTCTTCCTCGTCGGCCGAAATCGCCGCTGCCTGCGGGTCGCCTGCGTAGGGAACCTCGGTGGTGCCGACGAGGGTGAAGCGCTCCTCGTAGGGGATTGCGAAGACGACGCGGCCGTCCCGGCTCTGGCACAGGTACGCATCGTTGGCGCCAGCGATGCGCGGCACGACGATATGGCTGCCTTTGACGAGGCGGACTTGGGCGGCTGGGAGGGCGGCGGCGACGGCATCGCCGACCCCGTTCACCCACGGTCCGGCGGCATTGATCAGAGCGCGGCCCCGCGCTTGTCGCCGGCCTGCGGCAGATTGGAGCTCAACCAGCCATACGCCCCCTTCAGCCCGCGCCGAGACCAGGCGCGTCCGTGGGGCGATGGTCGCGCCCCGCTGTGCCGCGGCGCGGGCATTGAGAACCACGAGCCGCGCATCGTCGACGCGGCAATCCCAGTAGGCAAAGCCGTGGGTCAGCTCGCGGCGTAGCGCATGGCCGGCGTGATCGCGCCGCAAGTCGAGCGCCTCCGACGCCGGGATGCGCCGGCGCCGCCCAAGGTTGTCATAGAGGAATAGACCGGCCCGCAGCAGCAGACCCGAGCGCCCGCCTGGCACCTGCGGCAGCACGAAACGCTGCGGCCAGATGATGTGGCCGGCGTTGGCCAGCAGCACCTCGCGCTCCTGCAGCGCCTCGCGAACGAGGCGGAATTCGAGGTGCTCGAGGTAGCGCAGTCCGCCGTGAATGAGTTTCGAGCTCGCGGACGAGGTGGCGCCGCCGAGATCGGCTTTCTCGACAAGCAACACCGTAAGGCCGCGCCCCGCGGCGTCTGCCGCGATACCGACGCCGTTGATGCCGCCGCCGACAACGACAAGGTCATAAAGCATGGCGACAGGCCTAACACGGCTGGACTTACGGCACCGTTGCTGCCGCGCGCGGCGCCGGTGTGAGCAAGGAGACAACAACGAGCGTCAGAAGCCCCGCCGGCAAGGCCAGCAGCGCGATCGCCAGCTCGACTATACCCCACCAAGGGGCGATGCCGCGCGCATGGGCATCGAGCGCCGTCCAGGCCGCGTCCTTGCCAGGGCCGGCCGGGGCAGCCAGCCAGGCATCCTTCAACTCGGCGAAATAATCGAACGCCTCCGAGCCTCCGCTGGCCAGCGCCGAACGCGCCTCGACGAACGGCACAGCGAAGTAGTGCGTACCGACAAGGTAGAGGAGCGCCGCGCCAAGCCCCACCAGCATGGCGGCGGCGGCGCCATATGCATTGGCGCGCTTCCACCACAGGGCGGCGAGCACCGCCGGAAACAATCCGACCGCGGCAATCACCAGGGCATAGGTGGCGAGGTCGAGAATGGTGACGGCTCGGGCGAGCGCGGCCGTGGTTGCAACGACGACAGCCGCGCCCGCAAGGCCATAGGAGACAAGCCGCGAGACATGCGGCCGGGGGCTTTCGCTGGCCCAAGGCTCATCGACCCCGAGCGCCCGCACGATGGCGGACAGCGGGCCGCCAGCGGTAATAATCGCAGCCGCAAGGGCCACGGCGGCCAGCAGCCCGAGCATCACGTGATCGAGCCCGGCGATCTCGGGCAGCGCCAGAACGATGATGTCTGGGCTGATCGAGATGTCCTGCAGCCGCAGCGCCGCACCGGCGTCGGGAAGCGCCGCACAGGCTTGCGCGACCGTTGCCGCGTCGGTCGCGGCCCGTCCGCAGATTTCCACTAGCCCCAGCTTGCCATAGGTGAACATCCACGCCGGCAAATCCGCGATCGGGGTTCGGTCCGCGAGCACCTGGATCAACGACAGCTTTGCATAGGCGGCGATGGCCGGCATCAGCGTCAGCAGCGCGGCGACAAAAATGAGCCCCCACAGCGCCGCCTGTCGCGCCTGCCGCGGCGGCACCGCAGTCAGTTGCGCCGGAAGCATGCTGGGAAGCACGGCGACGCCGGCGGCGAGGCCAAGCACGATGCCGAGAAAATTCGTCGGGGTGAGCGTCACGAACGCCGTCAGCATCGGCTTCATGACGGCGGGATCGGCCAGCTCTTGCTCGAGCAGCGTTTCCTCCAGGCCCTGCACTTGCCACAGCGCATTGCCGTAGGCGAGTTGCGGGATAGGCAGACCGTACCATTGCGCCGATAGCGTAACGAGCGGGACGAGGACGGCGAGCAGCATCGCCGGAAACAGTACGCCGTTGGCCCACGGCGCGCTGCCCGAGCCGCGAACGACGAAACAGGCGAGGACGGCGCACGCCGAAACGACGGCGGCGGCGGTGAAATCGACGCCGAGCAGCCGCGCTCCGACGAGCCCGGCGGCCATCAGCTCGGCCGCCAGCAACAACAGCATGGAGACGACGATCACCAGAGAGCACATGAAGGCCGCCGCTCGGCCGGGATAGCGAGCAGCAAAAAACTGCGGCAGCGAGCGCGTGCCGCTCGCCGCCAAGCGTGGCGCGATGACCAGTTGCATCAGCAGGCAGCCGGCACCCAGTCCAATCGCTACCGCGAGGCCATCGTGTCCCCAGGCGAAGATGCCACCGGCGAGCGCCAGAAAGAACGCGGCCGAAATCGTATCCGTGGCGATGGCTAGGCCGCCCAACATCGGTGAAACGATGCTGCCGGGGCGCATGCCAGCCCACAGGGCGATAGCGGCCGCCATGGCTATGCCGAGCGCCCAATAGCCGCCGTCGATGACGGATTGGGAGCCGCCAAGACGCGCCGCCGCGGCGAGCACGACGCCCCCCAACAGAAGGGCCACCAAGACGATGGCGAGCATCAGGCCCGCGCGGGGCCGGGTCCGGGTAGCGATCTGGCCATCGAGCGGCATGTCAGACTTGCAGCGTGCGTCGGGCATCGCGGCGATCTTGCCAGCGCGCCGACAACAGGCCGATGGTCACAAAGGCGATGAGAATGCCCTGCGCAGCCATGAAGTAGCCGAGCGGAAAAGCGAGCACGTCGACGAGATTGAGCGCTTGCACGAAGCTCGGCACGAGGAAGGCGAATAGCGCCAAGAAGACAAGCGCCACGATTGGGAAGCGCCCGGGAAGGTCGTTTGCAGAGAGTGGATGGTCGCGCACCGAGCCCCCGTCGTTTTCGCCGCGGGCGGAGGTTCGCCGGGCTTTGCGACGGCCTCATGGCACCGGCCAGCCGCCGCCGGGTTTGCGCACAATCGCATGGCGCCAAAACGCGAAAGGCGGGGCGATACGATCCCGTATCCCCCCGCCCTGGGATCCTCTCCCTAGACTTGGACCTTATCGGAGTTTTCTGGGCCGACTGAGTGGTCCAACGATTCGTCGGCCCCGCAACATGGTCGAGCGAGGGGGATGCGTCAAGTTGTTCCGAACAGCCAATTTCTGATGCACCGCAGCGATTTGCGCGCTGCGAATCAGAGGCGCCATGAAGCCTAGGAGACTTCGGGGCGGCACTCCGAATCGGAGGGCAGCGGGTCGCATTGGCGATTGCCGGTGCATACGCGCATGGCCTCGCCGACCGCCGCGGAATAGATGCCGTCGACCGCCCCGAAGTAGAGGCCCTGGGAGCGCAGTCCGCACTGGTACATTCTGACGATGCGCTCGCCGCCGACGCGCATGGCCAGCTCGTAGTCCGCCAACGCGGCCTGCGCATCGCCCTGCGTCTGGCGAATGTGAGCGCGCGTGTCGAGCGCGTAGGGGCTGCCCGGGGAAAGCTCCAGTGCCTTCTCGACGTCGGCGACGCCGTCGGAGGGGCGCCCCAGCTTGTAGTAGGCCCAGGCGCGGTTGTTCAGGGCGAGGGGGAAGTCCGGCTTGATCTTCAAGGCGGCGTCGTAGTCGGACAACGCCTTGTCGAATATGCCCAGGAGCGAGTAGGCGAGCGCCCGCATGCCGAATGCCAGGCTTCGCTGTTCGTCGGGCAGGCCCGGCGTATCGAGCATGGCGGAGCACCCGCTGATGCGGCGCTCGTTGTCCTCGCTGAGGCAGTCGAGGGTCGGATCGTCCACGGTCGCCATGGCGGCGGCGCCAAAGGCAGCCACGGCCACCATGACGGCAAGGATCCTCTTTCGGACCATACGATTTTTCCCTGTAGCGACGGCGCGAGCGAACTGAGGCTCTGTTTGAAACATAGGAAACGGGCCGTTATAGAGGCAAAATCGTGCCCGCGCGCCGGACGCATGGCCGCGGACGCCACGGCATCGCTTAACCCCTTGCGGCCGGCAGCTATGCTAGCCTGGCGGCAGCCACGACCTTCGAGCGTCCCACGTGAAACAGCAGCGCATTCTGCTCCTCATCGGCGGCGGTATCGCCGCCTACAAGTGTCTCGAGCTCATCCGCCGTCTACGCGAGGGCGGCGCCTCCGTTCGCGCCGTGATGACGCGAGCCGCGACCGAGTTCGTGACGCCGCTGTCGGTCGGCGCCTTGACCTCGGAGCGTGTGTTCACGGAGCTGTTCGATCTCAACGACGAGCAAGAAATCGGGCACATCCGCCTGTCGCGCGAAGCCGATCTCCTGATCGTGGCGCCGGCGACGGCCGACCTCCTCGCCAAGATGGCGGGCGGACACGCCGACGATCTCGTCTCGACCGTGCTGATGGCGACGGACAAGCCGGTGCTCGTCGCCCCGGCCATGAACCCGCGCATGTGGCTGCACCCGGCAACGCAGCGCAACGTCGCGCAACTGCAACAGGACGGCATTCGCTTCGTCGGCCCCAACGTGGGTGAGATGGCCGAGCGCGATGAGGCCGGGCCTGGGCGTCTCGCCGAGGTGCCGGAGATCATGGCAGCGGCGAACAAAATTCTCGCCGAGCGAGCCGACGTCCCGGTGGCGCGTCTCGTCGGCAGGCCCCTCGCCGGCCGGCACGTGCTGGTGACGAGCGGGCCGACACACGAGCCGATTGACCCGGTGCGCTACATCGCCAACCGGTCTTCCGGAAAGCAAGGGCACGCCATTGCCAGTGCGGCTGCCGCACTGGGCGCGCGCGTAACGTTGATCACCGGACCGGTGACGCTGGGGGACCCGCCGGGCGTCGAGACCATCCACGTCGAGACGGCTGAGCAAATGCTGAGCGCGGTGCAGAAGGGCCTGCCTGCCGACATCGCCGTGTTTGCCGCCGCCGTCGCCGATTGGCGCAGCGCGTCGGCGCCGCGGGAGAAGATCAAGAAGTCGGGCGACAAACCGCACATCGACCTGGTCGAGAACCCGGACATCTTGGCAAGCGTCGGCAAGTCGCGCGCCCAGCGTCCGGCACTGGTGATCGGCTTTGCCGCCGAGACGCGCAACGTGGCTAGCGAAGCTGCCAAGAAACGTAAGGCGAAGGGCGCCGACTGGATCGTCGCCAATGATGTATCGCCCGCCCGCGGCGTGTTCGGCGGCGACGGCAACACGGTGCACCTCGTTACCGCGGACGGCGCCGAAGACTGGCCGACGATGAGCAAAGACGATGTGGCGCGGCGACTGATGCAGCGCGCCGCCGAGCAACTCGGCCGCGGCGTGGCAGCGGCCGAATGAGTACCAAGAGCGCGGCGAAGAAGGCGACTGACGGCGCCCGCGTCAGGGTTGTGCGGCTGCCGCACGCCACTGGGCTACCGCTCCCGGCCTATCAAACCGAAGGTGCCGCAGGTCTCGATCTCATCGCCGCCCTCGATGTGCAGTCGCCGATCACGCTGGCGGCCGGGGCGCGCGCGCTGGTGCCGACCGGTCTCATCCTCGAGCTGCCGCACGGATACGAGGCGCAGGTGCGTCCGCGTTCCGGCTTGGCGCTCAACCACGGCGTTACCGTGCTCAACAGTCCCGGCACCATCGACAGCGACTATCGGGGCGAGGTGCGCGTCATCCTCGCCAACCTCGGGCAAGCCCCGTTCGAGATCCGCCGCGGCGAGCGCATCGCGCAGCTTGTCGTCAGCCCGGTCACACGCGCGACGTTCATCGAAGTCGCCAGCGTATCTGCTACAGGACGCGGGGCCGGCGGCTTTGGCTCCACCGGAAAAGCCGGGTCGAATGAAAACGTCCGATCCCGCCAAGCCGCTCAGACACGGAAATCCATCCCAAAGCCACCGCCGGCATCAAAAAAAAAGCGTTCGGCCAAGCCGCGGCGCCGCAATCCCTGATCGCCAAGACGCCTTGACAGCAACCAGCTTTCGACCAACGTGCCACGCTCGGCGCAGCACACAAGGCATCCCCCGATGAACGACCTCCCGCAGATCAAGACACTCGCCGCCACCAAGACGTGGGGCCGCGGTCGCGTGTACGATTCGATCGCTGAAACCATCGGGCACACGCCGCTGGTGCGCCTTTCCAAGATCACCGCCGCGGCCAAAGTGCGCGCCGATATCTTGTTGAAGCTGGAATTCTTCAACCCGCTGTCGTCGGTGAAGGATCGTATCGGCGTCGCCATGATCGACGTCCTCGAAGCACAGGGGCGCATCACGCCCGGCCGCACGGTGCTCATCGAGCCGACCTCCGGCAACACGGGTATCGGCCTCGCTTTCGTCGCCGCGGCGCGCGGGTATCGGCTGATCCTGGTAATGCCGGAGACGATGTCGATCGAGCGACGCAAGATTCTCACGCATCTCGGCGCCGAGCTCGAGCTGACGCCCGGGCCGGGTGGCATGCCGGCCGCCGTGGAGCGTGCCAACGAGCTCGCCAAGACCATCCCCGGCTCGGTCATCCCCGGCCAGTTCGACAACCCTGCCAACCCGTTGGTGCACGAAAAGACCACGGCGGAAGAGATCTGGAACGACACCGGCGGCAAGGTCGACGCCATCGTCATCGGCGTCGGCACCGGCGGCACGCTGACGGGTGTCGCCCGCGTGCTGAAGCCGCGCAAGCCGGACCTCAAGATCATCGCCGTGGAGCCGAACACCAGCCCCGTGCTGTCCGGCAAGCCGCGCGGCCCGCACAAGATCCAGGGCATCGGCGCCGGTTTCATCCCGTCGATCCTGGATACCGGACTGATCGACGAGATCGTCACGGTATCGAGCGAGCAGGCCTTCGAGGTCTCGCGCTTGGTCGCCAAGGTGGAAGGCATACCGGGCGGCATCTCGACCGGCGCCAACGTCGCCGCCGCACTGTCGGTCGGTGAGCGCCCGGAGTACGCCGGCAAGACGATCGTCACGTTCGCGCCTTCGTCGGCCGAGCGCTACTACACCAGCGATCTCTTCCTCGACCCCAGCAAGCCGACCTAAACGGGACAACCTTCAGTCGCCCGAGCGCGCATGGCCGGGCCGGGTCTTATCCACCCGGGGCCCTTTTCGTGGGCCAGTGGTGACCGCGTTCACCAGCATGTGAGGCGTGCGCCGGCTGCCGCTGACGGCATGCCCGAGTTGCGCTAAACTCAAACAATGCAGGAAAGCACTCCTACGCCTCGCCTGACGCCGGCGGAGATCGAACGCTACAAGCGACACCTCGTGTTGAAGGAAGTCGGCGGTCAGGGACAGCAGAAGCTCAAGGGCGCGCGCGTGCTCGTGGTCGGCGCCGGCGGGCTCGGCTCTCCGGTCGTCCTCTACCTTGCCGCGGCGGGTGTCGGCACCATCGGCATCGTCGACGACGACCGCGTGTCGCTCGACAACCTGCAGCGCCAGATCGCGCACGACACCGACCATGTCGGCGAGGCGAAGGTGCTCAGCGCCGGCGACATGGTTCGCCGGCTCAACCCGCACGTTAGCGTCGAGCCGATCGAGGCGCGCCTCGACGCCGGCAACGCGGCGTCCATCATCGGCCGTTACGACATTGTCGCCGACGGCTCCGACAATGCCGAGACGCGCTACCTCGTCTCCGACGCCTGCTTTTTCGCCAAACGCACCCTGGTGTTCGGCGCCGTAGGCCCGTTCGACGGCTACGTCTCGACCTTCAAACCGCACGAGCGCGCGCCCGACGGCACGCCATACCCAAGCTACCGGTGCCTTTTCCCCGAGGCGCCGCCCCCGGGCACCATCCCCAATTGCGCCGAGGTCGGCGTGCTCGGGGCCGTCGTGGGCGTCATCGGCACACTGCAGACAACCGAGATCCTGAAGGAAATCCTCGGCATCGGCACGAGCCTTGCCGGCCGTCTCCTGATGTACGACGCGCTTGCAGCGCGCTTTGAGACGCTTTCCATCGCCTACGATCCGGACAATCCGATCAGTGGCAGCAACCCGTCGATAACCGACCTTTCAATCCACCTGAAGAACAATCACAACTCGACATGCGCTGCATGAGAGGATAGCGCTTCCATGTTGCTCGATTGGATGTTGCGCCCCTTGTTCCTAGCGATTGTCGCCGCCGTCGTGTTCCCGCTGCCCGGCCTGGACCAAGAGGTTCGCGCCGAGCCCGAACGACCCGTCTTGTCCATCGCACCGGCGCCGCAGGCTGAACAAGAACCGCAATTCGGCGCCATCGCCTTCACGCCGGACGGCTCGTTCTTTTCGGTGTGGAGCATAGGTTCGCGCACCGAAGCCGAAGAAAAGGTCCGCAGCGAGTGTGCCACGCTCGGCCGCGGCACTTGCGAAGCGCTGAGTTTTCGCGGTGAGATCTGCGCGGCGATCGCATCCGGCCAACTCGGCAAGCAGCGCAAGATCACCTATTCGGGCGGCGGGCTGAGCCCGGGCGATGCCGAGCGGCTGGCGCTGGCGCGCTGCAACGCCGACCGGCGGGCGCGCGGCACCTGCCAACTGCGCACCACCGTATGCGGCGACGGGCGCCTCGATTCGACGGCCCGTGCCGCGGAGCCGGCGACGCCCTAGAACATTGCCGGATGGACGCGATCGGGCGGCGCATGGCCGTCCAAGAACGCCTTGATATTGATGATGACCTTCTCGCCCATGTCGATGCGCCCCTCGACGGTGGCCGAGCTCATGTGCGGCAGCGCCACGACACGATCGGAACCGAGAATCTTCGGGTTGACCGCAGGCTCGTGCTCGAACACGTCGAGACCGGCGCCGGCGATGGCCCCTGCCTCGATAAGGCGCGCCAACTCGTTTTCGTCGATCACCTCGCCGCGCGCCGTGTTCACGACATAGGCCGACGGCTTCAACAGCCGCAGCCGCCGCGCCGAAAGCAGATGATACGTGCCGGGCGTGTGCGGGCAGTTGACCGAGAGGATGTCGACCCGCGTCAACATCTGATCGAGGCTCTCCCAGTACGTTGCCTCGAGCTCCTTTTCCACGTCGAGCGAGACGCGCCGACGGTTGTGGTAGTGAATTTGCAGCCCGAACGCCTTGGCACGGCGGGCGACGGCCTGGCCGATGCGTCCCATGCCGATGATGCCGAGCCGCTTGCCGTAGATGCGGTGTCCGAGCATCCAGGTCGGCGACCAGCCGGTCCAGGCGTCCTTCTTTTCCTTGAGGTAGGCGGCCCCTTCTACCAGCCGGCGCGGAACGGCGAGGATGAGCGCCATGGTCATGTCGGCGGTGTCCTCGGTGAGAACGCCCGGGGTGTTGGTGACCGTGATGCCGCGGTTGCGGGCGGTATCGAGGTCGATGTTGTCGACACCGGTTCCAAAGTTGGCGATGAGGCGAAGCTGCGGACCGGCCTGGGAAATCACGGCGCGATCAATGCGATCCGTGACCGTCGGGACCAGCACATCGGCGATTTTCAGGGATTCCGCGATCTGGCTCTGCGTCAGGGGCGTGTCATCAACATTAAGCCGGGCGTCGAACAGCTCGCGCATGCGGGTCTCGACGACATCGGGCAGCTTGCGCGTGACAATAACGATCGGCTTGCGGGCGCTGTTCGGCATCGGGGGTAGCTGTCGCCTCTTGCGTGGTGGGACGCTCTGGGGGGCCAGGACGGATTTTGCTTCTCGTTCAGGCAGGTCTAACAGAACGCCATTGCGATGACAAAGTGCGGGATTTTCTCTCGGGGGCCGCGAGGGCAGATTGGCCGGGGGCTTTCAGATTCGGTCAAACGATTCTAAGTGAGCCGGAGCGGCTGAAGCGAGAGGTTTGCGAATGCAGGTGACCGTGGGCCTCGTCTTGCAGGTGCTTCTCGTGTCGGCTGTGTCGTTGATCGCCCCCGTTGCCGCAGCGCAACCGGCACAGACCGGCGGGAGCGGCTTCCCCGTACCTCGCTTCGTCAGCTTGAAGTCCGACCGCGTCAACATGCGAAAAGGTCCCGGGACGGACTATCCGACCGCCTGGGTCTATCGCCGCGCCGGGCTGCCGCTGGAGGTGATTAAGGAATTCGAGGGCTGGCGCCAGGTCCGCGACGCGGACGGCGCCGCCGGCTGGGTGCTGCAGTCGTTCCTCTCGGGGCGTCGAACGGCGTTGGTGCTGCCCTGGGACATCAAGCCGGGCGCGCCGGTCCCGAAGGTGGCGCTACGCCGCGACGACAGCGAGCGCGCGCGCGCCGTCGCCATGATCGAGGCGGGTGTCATTGCCAACCTCACCTCGTGCGATGGGCGCTGGTGCCGAGTCAACATTGACAAGTTCCAGGGCTACATCGAGCAGAAGAAGCTGTGGGGGGTCTACGAGGGCGAGGTGATCAATTAGACCGCGCCGTCAGTCCTTCTTGGGAACCAGGCGGACGACGACATCGATGTGGGTGATGCTCATCCCTTCGGGGGGCTCGGGCACCCCATCGACGCGGATCGCGTGCCCGGGGATATCCCGCAGCTCGCCCGCTTCCTCGATAAAGAAGTGGTTGTGGTTGGACGTGTTGGTATCGAAGTAGGCTTTGGCGCCATTGATCGCCAGTTCGCGCAGCAGGCCAGCGCGCTTGAACTGGTGCAATGTATTGTAGACGGTCGCCAGCGAAACGTGATGGCCGACGGCCGTGGCCTCGGCGTGCAACAGCTCGGCGCTGACGTGGCGATCCTCGCCCTCGAAAAGCAGCGCGCCGAGGGCCAGCCGCTGGCGCGTAGGGCGCAACCCGGCCTTGCGCAGGAGTTGTGCAACACCCCGAGAACTCTTTGCGTCCTTATGCGAAACGGGTGTGTTGTCGGTCATCGGGATGCGTGTGACGCCATGTTGTTGGGGTGACCGCACGTAGGTCGCAGCCAGCGACCATCAAGCTTACACCGAGCGTATAGTATAGGGAGCCGGTGGAACACCCGCAACTCGCGCCAGAGGGCGCGAGGAGAGGGCACATCGTCGCTTTACGGCCGATCCCACACCCTTTTGAACGCCAAGCGACTGTGTTACGAAGCGCCCGGCTACGCCACAAGGCGCCGCAGGCGTTCGCCACCGAGGATCGAGCCCGCAAAACATGACAGAACGCCGCACGAGCTTCGAATACAATGACTTACTTGCGTGCGGCCGCGGCGAGCTGTTCGGCGCCGGAAATGCCCAATTGCCCCTCCCACCGATGCTCATGTTCGACCGCATTTCTTCGGTCTCCGAGACCGGCGGCCAGCACGGCAAGGGGCAGATCGCGGCCGAGCTCAAGGTGGCCGGCAACAGCAGCCTCGATTGGTTCTTTAAGTGTCACTTCGAGGGCGATCCCGTCATGCCCGGCTGTCTCGGCCTCGATGCCCTGTGGCAAATGACCGGCTTCTTCCTGGGTTGGCTGGGCGCTCCCGGCCGGGGCCGCGCGCTCGGCGTTGGAGAGGTCAAGTTCACCGGCATGGTGGTGCCGACCACCGGCCAGGTCGAATACATCGTCGATATGAAACGGGTCATCCTGCGCAAGCTCAAGCTCGCCATTGCCGACGGTGTCATGAAGGCCGACGGGCAGGTGATTTATACGGCAACCGACCTACGCGTCGGCCTATTTGAAAGTGGCGAGACCGGGGCGGCGCTCAGTCCTTGATCTCGATGGTTTTTCGTGCTCGCTTCCGCCGGTGCCGAATTGCGAGAGAAGCAATAAGCTTCCCGGACTGGGCGAAGAGGATGGGCGGATGAGACGTGTGGTTGTCACGGGCATGGGCATTGTTTCCTCGATCGGAAACAGTTGCCAGGAAGTGCTCGCGTCTCTCCGCGAGGCTAAGTCCGGGATCGTTCGCGCCGATAAGTACGCCGAGCTCGGCTTCCGCTGCCAGGTGCACGGCGCCCCCAACATCGACTGGGAAGCGAAGGTTCCGCGCAAGCCGCGCCGCTTCATGGGCGACTGCGTCGGCTGGAACTACGTCGCCATGGATCAGGCGATCCGCGACGCCGGGCTGGAAGAGAAAGACGTCATCAACGAGCACACCGGCATCATCATGGGTGCCGGCGGACCATCGACGCGGGCCATCGTCGCCGCTGCCGATGTGACGCGCGAGAAGGACCCGCGGAAGGTGGGTCCCTTCGAGGTGCCGAAAGCCATGTGCTCCGGCCCGTCCGCCGCGCTGGCGACCAGCTTCCAGATCAAGGGCGTCAACTATTCGATCGCCTCAGCCTGCTCCACCTCGGCGCACTGCATCGGCAATGCTGCCGAGCTGATCCAATGGGGCAAGCAGGACGTGATGTTCGCCGGCGGCTGCGAAGAGCTCGACTGGACGCTATCGGTCCTGTTCGACGCCATGGGCGCCATGTCCTCGAAATTCAACGACACACCGGCGAAAGCGAGCCGCGCCTACGACAAGAACCGCGACGGCTTCGTTATTGCCGGCGGCGCCGGCGTCGTCGTGCTGGAAGAGTTGGAGCATGCCAAGGCGCGCGGCGCACGCATCTATGGTGAGGTCGCCGGCTACGGGGCGACGTCTGACGGCTACGACATGGTGGCGCCCTCGGGCGAAGGCGCGGTGCGCTGCATGCAGCAGGCGCTCAAGGGCCTCGACGGCAAGGGCGTCGGCGGCAAAATCGATTATATCAACCCGCACGGAACCGGCACGCCCATCGGCGATCTGCGCGAGATCGAAGCGATCCGCAAGGTGTTCAACGGCGATGTGCCGAATATCGCCGCCACCAAATCGTTGACCGGTCATTCGCTTGGCGCCGTCGGCGTGCAAGAGGCGATCTTCTCCCTGCTGATGATGAACAACGGCTTCATCTGCGAGAGCGCCAATATCGAAGAGCTCGATCCCGACTTCGCCGATGTACCCATTGTGCGCGAACGGATTGATAACGTTAGCCTTAACTGCGTGATGTCGAACAGCTTCGGCTTCGGCGGCACGAATGCCACGCTCGTTTTTCGCCGCGTGAACGGCTAGAAACTCCTAATGAACCCGGTGTTTTGCCGGGAACAGCGGCGCGGCGCGGAACGGGTATGAACCCCACGGCCGCTCCCGGCCACGAACGTACACTCAAGGAACGACAGGAACTCCCATGACCGAGATCGATCTAGCCAAACCTGGCCCGATCATGGCCGGCAAGCGCGGCCTCATCATGGGCGTCGCCAACGAGCGATCGATCGCCTGGGGCATCGCCCGCATCCTCGCCGGCCAAGGCGCCCAGCTGGCTTTCACGTATCAGGACGGCGCCTTCGGGCGCCGCGCGCTGCCGCTCGCCCAATCACTCGGCTCGGAGATCATCGAGCCTGCCAACGTCCTCGACCTCGACAGCGTCGATCGCGTTTTCGCGCGTATCAAGGAAGCGTGGGGCAACCTCGACTTCGTCGTCCACGCGCTCGCCTACTCGGATCCTCGCGAGCTGTCCGGCCGCTACGTCAACACCACGCGCGAGAACTTCACCAACACGATGGTCATCTCGTGCTTCTCCTTCACCGAGGTGGCCAAACGCGCCATCCCACTGATGCAGAATGGCGGCTCGCTGCTCACCTTGAGCTACGGCGGCGCCACCAAGTCGGTGCCCTCCTACAACGTCATGGGCGTCGCCAAGGCGGCGCTGGAAGCTTCGGTGCGCTATCTCGCCGCCGACCTCGGCCCGCAGAACATCCGCGTCAACGCCCTCTCGGCCGGCCCGATGCGCACGCTTTCCGGTGCCGGCGTTTCGGACGCGCGCGTCATCTTCAACTTCCAGAAAGAGCACGCGCCGCTGAAGCGTACGCCGACCCTGAACGAGGTCGGTGGCTCGGCTCTGTACCTCTTGTCCGACATGTCGGGCGCGGTGACGGGCGAAGTGCATTTCGTCGACTGCGGATATTCCACCGTCGCCATGCCGAGCCTCGAAGCGCTGAAGCACTTGGACAGCGAGGCGACCGCGACCCCGGGCGGACGCTCGCCGTCGGAAGCCGCCGAGTAGATGCGTCGCATCTTGACGGCCTATCGCTTGCGGCTCACACAACGCGCATGATCGGCGTCTTCGATTCAGGTCTTGGCGGATTGACGGTGCTGCGCGCGCTTGTCGACCGCTTTCCCAACGAGCCGTTCATCTACCTCGGCGACCATGCGCATGTGCCCTACGGCAATCGCTCGTCGGCCGAAGTCATCGATCTGACCCGCACCTGCGTCGAAGCGCTGTTCGCCCGCGGGTGCAAGCTGGTGCTGCTCGGCTGCAATACGGCGACCGCCGTTGCCGCGCGTCACTTGCAGCAGAATTGGCTGCCGACGAGCCCGTGGCGCGGCCACAACGTGCTCGGCATCGTGGCGCCGACGGTCGAGGCGGCGACGCAAACGCCGTGGGCGGTTTCCAGCCCCCAGTATCCACAGAAATACAACACCGATCTCATCGCCGTATTCGGCACCACGCGCACGATCAATTCGGATGCCTATCCCGAGGAGATCCGCAAGCGCTGCCCGCGCGTGACGGTCGTGCAGCAGATCTGCGCGCAGCTGGCCGGCGCTATTGAGCACGAGGCGCCGGAGGCCGAGCTGGAGCGTCTCGTCGAGGAAGGGGTGCGCGGGGTCATGGAGCAGACCAACGGGACGCCCCCGCACCGGGCGATTCTGGGTTGTACCCACTTCCCCCTGGTCGAGCACCTGTTCCGCCGCCATCTGCCGCCCTTTACGCGCATACTTTCCCAGCCGGAAGTCGTCGCCGACAGCCTCGAAGACTACCTCGCCCGCCGGCCGCATTACCTGGACGGCGGCCTCGGCCATTCGCTGACGCTATTGACCACCGGCGACCCGGCATTGATCAGCGGCCGCGCGCGGGTGTTCTGGCCGGAGGTGGCCGCCTTCGAGCAGGCCGCAGCGTGACCTTGGTCAAGGTTCGCTAAGGGCTTCGCTGCTCCTATATTGAGATCCCGCTGACGAGGATCCAATCATGGCCGATAAGCA